>NZ_JAKKFE010000018.1:0-97093 GCF_022230935.1 Micromonospora hortensis | reverse complement strand
GGCGCGAAGCCGTGCCGCCGAGCCGCCGTGGCGCGAAGCCGTGCCGCCGAACCGCCGTGCCGCGAAGCCGCCCCACCCCGCCGTGCTCACGCCACGCCACGCCACGGCGACGCCAGGCCACGCTCGCCTATTCAGGCCACCCCGCCAAGCCGTGCCCGCCGTCAAATCCGCCTGCTCGCGGCCGAAGGCAAAGGCGTGGCCGACGCGCGGTGGTCCGAGCGGGGCGCGGGGGTGATGGCAGGTTGGCGGGGCTGCCGGGATCATGGGTGTATGACCGAGGCCCGCTCCGATTCGCGCCGGATGACGATCAGCGACCCCCAGGTGATGCGGGCGATGGCCCATCCGGCCCGGATCGCGATCATGGAATACCTGAACAGTCGCAAGAGTGGTGGGACCGCCACCGAGTGTGCCGAGATCGTCGGGTTGTCGCCGAGCGCAACCAGTTACCACCTTCGGGCGCTGGCGAAGTTCGGCCTGGTCGAGCAGGCGCCGAGCCGGGGGGACGCGCGCGAGCGGCTGTGGCGCGTGCCGAGTGTGAGTGTGCTGGTCGAGGCGGGTCGGGATGCCGGGCCTGAGGCGCGCGCGGCCGAGCAGGCGCTGGTGGAGGCGCATGCGGTCCGGGCCATGGAGCGGACCCGGGACTGGTTGCGGCGCGCCGGGGACGAGCCCGCCGAGTGGTACGAGACGGCCCTGTTCACCGACACGCTGTTGCTGCTCACCGCCGAGGAGTTGGCCGAGTTGAACGAGGCGGTGCTGGCGCTGCTCAGGCCGTATCACCCGCGGCGGAGGCAGGGGGACCCGCCGCCGGGGGCGCGCACTGTCGCTGTGCAGTACCGGACGGTGCCGCTGGCATAGCCAGGCTTGCATGAATCAGTTGTGAAGCATTATTTTCGAAGTATGTCCTTCACACCTGACGAATCGCGCTGGTCGGATGTCTGGCTCGCCGCTGCCGCCCGGGGCACCACCATCTGCGGTGACTTCCTCGCCGCGACCGCGCTGGCGCTGGCCCTACAGGGCGCTGGCGCAGGTGGGCTGGCCGTATCGGGGCTGCTGCTGGCCGCCACGCTGCCTCTGGTGGTGTTCGCCCCCCTCGCGGGCCGACTCGCCGACCGGATAGACAGCCGTACCTTGCTGGTGACAATCGGGTTCGGGCAGGCCGCGATCTGCGCGCTCCTCGCCGTCGTCGAACAGCCGGTCCTGGTGGTCGGGCTCGTCGCCCTGTTGGCCTGCGGGCTCGCGGTGACGCAACCCTGCCTGGCGGCGCTGCTGCCGGCGATGGTCCGCCCGGCTGACCTGCCCCGAGCCAGCGCGATCAGTCAGAACGCCGTCTCGCTCGGTGCGCTCGGCGGCCCGGTACTGGCCGGCCTGCTGGTGGGGCAGTTCGGCACCCGCGTACCGCTGCTTCTCGATGCCGCGACCTACCTGGCGCTCGTGGTCGCGGGCCTGCTGCTGCGGACCCGCCGCGGCGGCCGCCGGCCCGCCGTGGGCAGCGAGGCCGCTGCCGTGAGCAGCGAGGCAGCCGTTGCCGGCCCGGCAGCCGTGAGCAGCGAGGCCGTCTCGGGCAGCCAGGCCGTCTCGGGCGGCGAGGCACCCCCCGGGGGTACGGAGATCGGCTGGCGGCTGCGTCGTGACCCGCTGATGCTCGTCATGGTGGTGACCACCGCCGTCGTGATCGCGGCGATCGGCGGTATCAACGTGATCGAGGTCTTCTTCATCCGGGAGACGCTGGGGGATTCGGCGACCACATACGGCCTGGTCAGTGCCGCATGGATGGCCGGCATGCTGCCGGGGAGCTGGCTTGCCGTACGACTCGCCAGGCGGCTCGACGACGACGGTGCGTTGGTACGGGGGGTGCTGGCGACTCTGGCCGTGTGCAGCCTGATGGTGTTGCTCGCGGCGACGGTGCCGGCGGCGGTTGTGCTGGTGCCGCTCTGGCTGGTGGGGGGCGCGGCCAACGGCGGCGAAAACGTCTTCGCCAACCTGCTCACCGCTCGGCGGGTGCCGGAGGCGATGCGCGCTCGGGCGTACGCCACCTACGGCGCGGCGGTGCAGGGTGGTTCGATGGTGGGCTTCCTGGTCGGCGGGGCGTTGCTCGCGGTCGTTCCGCCTCGGCCGCTGATCGCCGGCGCCGGTGTGGTGGGGCTGCTGGTGGTGCTGGCGTTCGTGCCGGTCGTGACCCGGGCGGTACGACGGTCGTCGCTGACCGACCTACCGGTAGCCGACCGGCAGGCAGCCGCGCACGCAGGCAGTTAGGCCAGCCGGCGAGCAGCCCGGTCAAGTGCGGGGTTGGCCACTCCGGGCCGGCCCGCCGAGCCGGAGCCAGCGGCCGGGGATACGGTCGGGCCATGGCTGAGCGCATCGCACGCCCGCGGGTCGGGCACATCCAGTTCCTGAACTGCCTGCCGATCTACTGGGGTCTGATGCGCTCCGGTGCCCTGCTCGACGTGGACCTGCACAAGGACTCGCCGGACCGGTTGAGCGCGGCGCTGGTCGCCGGCGACCTCGACATCGGCCCGATCACCCTGTTGGAGTATCTGAAGCACGCCGACGAGCTGCTGCTCCTGCCGGACCTGGCGGTGGGCAGCGACGGGCCGGTGCTCTCGGTCAACATGGTCTCCACCCGGCCGCTCGCCGAGCTGGACGGCGCCCGGGTGGCGCTCGGCTCGACCTCGCGGACCGGGGTCATGCTGGCTCAGCTGCTGCTGGCCGAGCAGTACAACGTGCGGCCCGAGTACTTCCGCTGCCCGCCGGACCTGACCCAGATGCTGCTGGAGGCCGACGCCGCCGTGCTGATCGGGGACGTGGCGCTGCGGGCGTACTACGAGGCGCCGCGGAAGGGCCTCACCGTCACCGACCTCGGGCAGGCGTGGCGGGAGTGGACCGGGCTGCCGATGGTCTTCGCCGTCTGGGCGGTCCGCCGCGACTTCGCCGCCGCCCACCCGGGCCTGGTGAAGGAGGTGCACGAGGCATTCCTGCGCTCGCGCGATCTCTGCCTGGCGGAGTTGGACCAGGTCGCCGAGGCGGCTGCCCGCTGGGAGACCTTCGACGCGGAGACGCTTGCCACGTACTTCCGGACCCTCGACTTCTCCCTCGGCGAGCGGCAGGTCGCCGGGCTGCGCGAGTGGGCCCGACGGGCCGCCGCCATCGGCGAGGCCCCGGCGCTGCCGGACGGCGGCCCGGAGTTCTTCGCCGGCTGACCGCTGCCGGCCGGGCCGGCAAAGCGCCGGCCGGGCTGGCGCATGCCTAGGCGTCAGCCCGAGGGGCTCAGGTGCCGGGGCGAAGTAGTGCCTCGGTGATCTTCTCGCAGTTCTTCATGCCGTAGTCGTAGCCCATGTTGATCGGGTACTTGACCATCACACCCATCGTCCAGGTGTCACCGATGGCCAGGCAGTTGATGTGCATCTCCTGCTCCCTGGTCCGATCGATCCACCCGTTCTTGATGGCGATCTTCTTCTGCTCGGACGCCGGGAAGGCCTTGCGGATACCGAAGTCGCCGGCACCGCGAACCAGTTTCATCTCGTTGAGCAGCCACTTGGTCCACTTCGGCCCGGCGGCGGTGCCGGTGGCGATGCAGTTGCCCATCCGGGCGGTGTCCCGGGGGGAGAGCGCCGTCCGGCTCCAACCCTTGTCGGGGGCGACGCTGCTGTCGGTCAGTTTGCACATGGAGATGAGCCGCTTGATCGAGGCGTCCCGGTCGACCTGGTTGTAGAACTGTTCGGCACGGGTGTTGTCGCTGTCCCGGATGATCCGTGTCGCGTCGGCGAGCTTGGCGTCGCTCGGGGTCTGGCCGGCGTCGGCCGCGCGCCGCAGGTAGTCGGCGACGATCCAGGCCTTGATCAGCGAGGCGGTCGTGCTGGTCTCGCCCATGTTCTTCGAACCGATGATCTTTCCGGTCCGGCGGTCGAGGACGCTCCAGGAGTACCAGCCCTCGATGTTCAGATTGAGGTCCTTGGCCACGAAGGGCAGCGGCTCCAGCGACGGACTGGGGCTCGGCGTCGGCGAGGACGGCTTGCGGGCGCTGCGATCGGTGCCGGCGCCGGTGGGTCGGTCGCTCGTGCCGGAACCGGAATCGCCCCACTTGGCCGCGGCGGACGACTCGAACGGCGACCCGGGCAGCAGCCGCAGCGACACCAGCACCAGCCCGATCAGGATGACCGCGATGGCGATCAGCCGGATCGGGGAGGCCTCGCCGCCGTTGCGCCGGTCGACCCGACGGTTGCCTGCCATCAGAGCTTTCCGACCGGCTGCTGCGGCACCTTGAGCGCGGCGCCGGGCTGCGGGGTGACCAGTTGGGTGGCCACGCTGGCGCAGACCTTCGCGCCGTAGTCCAGACCGGTCCTGATCGGGTAGCGCAGCATCACCGCGAGACTCCACTTGCTGGTGACGGCGAGGCAGTTGACGTGCCAGTTGCCGTCGCCGTAGATGGGGGTCCAGCCGTTCTTGATGCTGACCGGCCCCTGAGCGGTGATCGACTTGGGTAGACCGTCGATGATCCCCCAGCGGCCACCACCGGACGAGGCCCGCTGGTCCTTGGCCGCCGTGGTGCCCTTGACCTTGCTCATCTGGTCCAACACCCACTTGGTCCATTTCTGGCCGGCGGCCTTACCGTCGGCGATGCAGTCGCCGACCCGGGCCGCGTCACGGGGGGACATCCGCGTGAAGCTCCAGTAGCCGGTGTACGGCTTGACGTTGCCACGCTTGGTGTCGGTCAGCCCGCAGATCTTGATCGCTCGTTGGATCACCGCGTCGGGGACGCTGCTCGACGAGGGCTTGTAGGAGCCGCCCGCGGCGGCGTGGACCTTGTTGGCCGCTCCGTCGTTGCTGTCGACGATGGCGAGTCGAGCCAGCTCCTTCATCGCTGCGGGCGGCTCCTTGTCGCCGAGCTGCCGCAGGTAGTCGGAGACGATCCACGCCTTGATCATCGACTCGGTGGAGCTGGTCGCCGTCATGTTCGGCGACCCGGAGATCTTGCCCGTCTTCCGGTCCAGCAGAGCCCACGAGAAGAACTGACCCTTGAAGCTCACCGACACCGGGCCGGCGGCCAGGGTGGGCGGCGGTGGTGGGGTGGGCGCGGGCGCGGCGACGCTCGACGTACCTCCGCCACCTCCGCCGCTGTCGTCGCTGGCGAGCCGGGCGTACGCGGTGGGGACCAGTAGGACGCCGCCGAGCACGACCGCCGTGATGGCGAGCACCAGGGTCACGCGAGATCGCATGAGTGGGTGAACTCCAGGTGTCAGGGCCGGGGGGACCGGCTTGTCGTCGGGACGAATCGGGTGCGATCGCCGAGGCCGGGGGAGGTGGCCTCTGTGGAGATGTCGATGTCGGCAGCCGATCGGTTGTCCGGCAGAAGTCTACGGCCGGACCGGCAGACCGCCAGGGTTCGACACTAGGCAACCTGCGATAAAGGCGGGATCTGGGGCCGGTATGAGGTTTTTGCAGGGATTCACCTTTGTTTCGTGGCCTAGGTCACGGCGAGACGGCGGTGTCCAAGTAGCGCAAAGCGCTCATCCGCTCACAGATGGGATGCGCGGATTCCTGTTACACCCCCTGGTGCAACGTGGCGCAAGCTGTAACACTTAGCCTCATGTATGGCAACGACTTCTCCGCTCCTGACGGCGCCACCGACGAGGCGCCCGGCGGCCTGCTGGGCGAGGTCGAGGCCGCCGAGGCCGAACTGCGGGCAGCGGCGGCGCGCGGACGGCGCGGCGGGCCCGCGCCGGACGAGGACCTGGCGGCGTACTTCGCCGAGGTCGTCGACGCCGAACAGAAGATCGAGCCCCGCGACTGGATGCCCGACGCGTACCGGCGGACGCTGATCCGGCAGATCGCCCAGCACGCCCACTCCGAGATCATCGGCATGCAGCCGGAGGGCAACTGGATCAGTCGGGCGCCGTCGCTCAAGCGCAAGGCGATCCTGCTGGCCAAGGTGCAGGACGAGGCGGGTCACGGCCTCTACCTCTACGCCGCCGCCGAAACCCTCGGCATCAGCCGCGACGAGCTGGTCCAACTGCTGCTCGACGGCCGCCAGAAGTACAGCTCGATCTTCAACTACCCGACTCTGAGCTGGGCCGACGTGGGTGCCGTCGGGTGGTTGGTGGACGGCGCGGCGATCGTCAACCAGGTCCCGCTCTGCCGCTGCTCGTACGGCCCGTACGCCCGCGCGATGATCCGGGTCTGCAAGGAGGAGTCGTTCCACCAGCGGCAGGGCTACGAGATCCTGCACACCCTGGCGCACGGCACCCCCGGGCAGCAGGCGATGGCCCAGGACGCGGTGGACCGTTGGTGGTACCCGTCGCTGGCCATGTTCGGCCCGCCGGACGGCGACTCCACGCACTCCGCCCAGTCGATGGCCTGGAAGATCAAGCGCTTCTCGAACGACGATCTGCGCCAACGCTTCGTCGACATGTGCGTCCAGCAGGCCGAGATCCTCGGGCTGCGCATCCCCGACGCGGGCCTGCGCTGGAACGACGAGCGGCAGGCGTACGACTACACCCAGCCGGACTACGACGAGCTGATGCGGGTGATCTCGGGCGACGGGCCGTGCAACCGGGAGCGGATGGCCCACCGCCGGGCCGCGCACGCCGACGGCACCTGGGTACGCGAGGCCGCCGCGGCATACGCCGCGAAGCGGGCGGGACAGAAGGAGACGGTGGCCGCGTGAGCGAGCGTCGCGAGCAAGCCGAACAACCTGGCATGACGAGTCATTCGCCTTTGTGGGAGGTCTTCGTGCGGGCCCGGCGCGGGCTGTCGCACACGCACGTCGGCAGCCTGCACGCCCCCGACGCCGAGCTTGCCCTGCGCAACGCCCGCGACCTCTACACCCGCCGCCAGGAGGGCGTGTCGATCTGGGTGGTGCCGGCCGGCGCGATCACCGCGTCCAGCCCGGACGAGAAGGACTCCTTCTTCGACCCGGCCGCCGACAAGGTCTACCGCCATCCCACCTTCTACGAGGTGCCGGACGGGGTGGCCCACCTGTGAGCGAGCGGAGCGAGCGAACCAGCCAGCTAAGCAGCGCCGCCGCCGAGCGAAGCGTGGTGGTTGCGCGGAGCGAGCGGAGCGAGCGAACCAGCCAGCGCAGCGAGGTGACGGCGTGAACGGGCCCTTCGACTTCACCCTCGCGCTCGCTGACGACGCGCTGATCGCGGCCCAGCGGCTGGCCGAGTGGACCACCCGCGCGCCGGAGATGGAAGAGGACATCGCGCTGGCCAACATCGCCCTCGACCAGCTCGGCGCGGCGCGGCTGCTGCTGTCGTACGCGGGCGAGCTGGAGGGCGCCGGCCGCGACGAGGACGCGCTGGCGTACCTGCGCGACGACCGCGAGTTCCGCAACGCGCTACTGGTCGAGCTGCCCAACGACGACTTCGCGGTGACGATGGCGAAGCTGTTCTTCCTGGCGGCGTACCAACTGCCGTTGTACACGGCGCTGGCCGGCTGCGCGGACGAGCGGTTGGCCGCGATCGGCGCGAAGGCGCGCAAGGAGTCGGCGTACCACCTGGACCACGGCGCGCTGTGGGTGAAGCGGCTCGGTGACGGCACCGAGGAGTCGCATCGTCGGATGCAGGCGGCCGTCGACCAGGTGTGGCCGTACACCCACGAGTTGTTCGCCGCGGACCCGGCGGCGCCGGTCGACCCGGCCACAGTGCGGCCGGCGTTCGACGAGGTCGTCGGCCCGGTGCTGGCCGAGGCGACGCTCACCCAGCCGGACAGCGCCTGGGCCCCCGCCGGTGGGCGGGCCGGTGTGCACACCGAGCACCTGGCCTACCTGCTCGCCGAGATGCAGGTGCTGCACCGCGCCCACCCAGGAGCGACGTGGTGAGCGCGATGAGCGCGAGCCCCGCAATCGCGAACCGCGCCGCCACGGCGAGCGCACGGGAGGCCGCCGCGAGCGTCGTGGACCCGGAGATCCGGGTCATCACCATCGACGAGCTGGGCATCCTGCGGGCGGTCGAGGAGGACCCGGCCAGTGGTCGGGTCACCGTCACCATCACCCCGACCTACACCGGCTGCCCGGCGATGGACGTGATCCGGGCCGACATCCGCCGCGCGCTCGCCGTCGCCGGCCACCCGGACGCGCAGGTCCAGACCGTCTACAGCCCACCATGGAGCACCGACTGGATCTCCGAGCGTGGGCGGGCCAAGCTCGCCGCCGCCGGGATCGCCCCGCCGGCCCCGGTGCGCACCGCCGGCGTCGTCTCGCTGACGCTCGCGGTCCGCTGCCCGCAGTGCGGTTCACCGGAGACCGAGCAGGTCAGCCGGTTCGGTTCCACAGCGTGCAAGGCGTTGTGGCGGTGCCGTTCCTGCTCCGAACCCTTCGACCACCTGAAGGCGCTGTGACTGTCACCATCACCCGCCCGGTTCGCCGCCGGCCGGTCTTCCACCCGTTGTCCGTCGCCGCCGTCGACCGGCTCACCGAGGACTCCGTGGCGGTGACCTTCGCCGTACCCGAGGAACTGCGGGAAACCTTCGCGTTCCGCGCCGGCCAGCACCTCACAGTGCGGCGAGCCGCGGAGGACGGCACTGACGTGCGCCGGTCGTACTCGATCTGCTCCACCCCCGACGACCTGGCCCGGCACGGCCGGTTGCGGATCGGGGTACGGGAGATCCCCGGCGGCGCCTTCTCGGCGTTCGCCTGCGGGGCGCTGCGCGGTGGCGACACCGTCGAGGTGCTGCCGCCGCTGGGCACCTTCACCACGGCGTTCGCGCCGGACCGCGCGCGGCACTACGGCGCGGTCGTCGCCGGCTCCGGCATCACCCCGGTGCTCGGGCTGGTCGCGACCGCCCTGGCCGTCGAGCCGGCCAGCACCTTCACAGTGGTGTACGGCAACCGCACGGCGAACACCGTGATGTTCGCCGAGGAGTTGGCCGACCTGAAGGACCGTTACCCCACCCGGCTGCACCTGGTGCACGTCCTCTCCCGGGAACAGGGCGAGTCGCCGCTGCTCTCCGGTCGGATCGACGCCGAGCGGCTGGGCCGGTTGCTGGGCACCATCGTGCCGGGCGACCTGATCGAGGAGTGGTTCCTGTGCGGCCCGTACGGCATGGTGGTCGACGTCCGGGACGTGCTGACCGGACGCGGGCTGCCCGAGTCGGCGGTGCGTACCGAGCTGTTCCACGTCGACACGCCACCGGAGCCGGTGCGCCGACCCGTCGATCAGGTGGGCGCCGGGGCCGAGGTGACCATCGTGCTGGACGGCCGGTCGTCGAGCTTCACCATGGGTCGCGAGGAACGGGTGTTGGACGCCGCGCTGAAGGTGCGGGGTGAGCTGCCGTACGCCTGCAAGGGTGGCGTCTGCTCGACCTGCAAGGCGAAGGTCGTCGACGGCGAGGTCACGATGGCCCGCAACTACGCGCTGGAGCCCGACGAACTGGCGGCCGGCTACGTGCTGACCTGCCAGTCCAGCCCGACCACCGACAAGCTCACCGTCGACTACGACGCATGACGACCCCGAACGCCACTGCCTTTCCGCGATCTTGCAGTTTCGGTCGCCGATATGCACGGAATGCCCCGTGTGTCGCGACAGTAAATGCAAGATCGCGGAGGGGTGTGGGGGTGGCCCCGTTTCGGTGCTGCCTCCAGCGCGATCCAGCCCTGTGCGGAGCGAATCACAGCCTTAAGCACCCCTCAGGGCCAAGGCGGGTGACCGGCGTAGGCTCGGGGTGTGACGGTGAGCCGGGAGATCGACGACATCCTGCAGCGCGGCGCGGACGGCGGGCGGATCACGCCCGAGGAGGCGCTGCTGCTCTACACCGAGGCGCCCTTCCACGCGTTGGGCGAGGCGGCGGACGCGGTGCGTCGGCGACGCTACCCGGACAACGTCGTCACCTACCTGATCGACCGCAACATCAACTACACGAACGTCTGCGTGACGGCGTGCAAGTTCTGCGCGTTCTACCGGGCGCCCAAGCACAAGGAAGGGTGGACCCACCCGACCGAGGAGATCCTTCGCCGCTGCGGCGAGGCGGTCGAGCTGGGCGCCACCCAGGTGATGCTCCAGGGCGGGCACCACCCGGACTACGGCGTGGAGTACTACGAGGAGCTGTTCTCCTCGGTCAAGCAGGCGTACCCGCAGCTGGTCATCCACTCGATCGGCCCCAGCGAGATCCTGCACATGGCCAAGGTCTCCGGGGTGAGCCTGGACGAGGCCATCGCCCGGATCAAGACCGCCGGCCTGGACTCGATCGCCGGTGCCGGCGCGGAGATGCTGCCCGAGCGGCCCCGCAAGGCCATCGCCCCCCTCAAGGAGTCGGGCGAGCGCTGGCTGGAGGTCATGGAGCTGGCCCACCGGCAGGGCATCGAGTCGACCGCCACCATGATGATGGGCACCGGCGAGACGCACGCCGAGCGGATCGAGCACCTGCGCATGATCCGTGACGTGCAGGACCGCACCCGCGGCTTCCGGTCGTTCATTCCGTGGACGTACCAGCCGGAGAACAACCACCTCAAGGGCCGCACCCAGGCGACCACGCTGGAATACCTGCGCCTGGTCGCGGTGGCCCGGCTCTTCTTCGAGACCGTGCCACACCTGCAGGCGTCCTGGTTGACCACCGGCAAGGACGTCGGGCAGCTCTCGCTGCACATGGGCGTGGACGACCTCGGCTCGATCATGCTGGAGGAGAACGTCATCTCCTCCGCCGGTGCCCGGCACCGCTCCAACCTGCACGAGCTGATCGGCATGATCCGCTCCGCGGACCGGATCCCGGCCCAGCGCGACACCCTCTACCACCGGCTCGCCGTGCACCACACGCCGGCCGACGACCCGACCGACGAGCGGGTGGTCTCGCACTTCTCCTCGATCGCGCTGCCCGGCGGCGGGGCGGGGAAGTCCCTGCCCCTGGTGGACGTCAGCTGACTGTCGGCACCCGGCCGTTCGGCTGATCGACGCTCATGCTCCCGCCGGATCACCCCGGCGGTACGGGTGGTCCCCGCCGCCGCAGCGTCAGCCTCTCCGGTGCGGGGCTGGTGGAGTTGATCGTCGGCGGCTAGCGTCCCGGCTCATATCCGTCACCACCGTCGACGGACGAGGCTGTCCTCCATCGGCCCGCTGCGGGTCGTTCATATAACGCACGGCAGTACGGGCGGGATGGGTGACCATCCCGCCCGTACTGTCTGCGCAGCTCGGACCGGACGGTTGAAAACGGCTCCGCCTGCTGGCGTGGAAGATCGGCCTCCGATAACGTCCGCTCGTTCCGCAACCATTCTTTCTTCCCTACCCCCGGGGGACTGATGACAGCGTTCCACCGCTCGACGCTGGTGCGCGCCAGTGTCGTGGCGCTGCTCGCGGCCGGCGGCATCGCCGCAGTGGCCGCTCCGGTGCTGGCGGCCGAGGAGGCCGATCTGGCCCTGGTGCCGCTCAGCTACAACCTGGCCAAGGGTGTGACGGAAGCCAAGAGCAAGCCGTTCAAGTTCTCCGTCGACAACACCCGGAGCAAGGAAGACGCCAAGGGCGTCAGTTACACGGTGGACACCAGCAAGCTGAAGACGAACAAGGTCCGGGTCGTGGTGCCCGACGGCTGCCGGGTGAACGGCAAGAAGTTCACCTGCCGCCTCGGCGACCTGGCCGCCGGCACCAGCGAGGACTTCGGTATCCCGATCTTCTCCAGCGGTGGTAGGGGCGCCGCCGGCACTCTGGTGGTCACCATCCGCTCGGCCACCGAGGACCCCAACGAGGACGACAACAAGGTCCAGCACGACATCACCGTCACCGAGCCCGGGTACGACCTGACCAGTTGGGTGCAGGACGTCAACGCGAACGTCGTGGTGAACGGCGTCAACGGCGACGACCCCGACCTTCGGCCGGTGCGGCCGGGCGAGACGGTGCCGGTCGACTGGGCGGTCTACAACGACGGCAGCCGCAAGGCCACCGGCCTCGCCTACGTGCTGACCCTCCCGGCGGGCGTCACCTTCGACACCCTGCCGGACACGTGCACCACGCAGACCTTCGGCGTCGTTCAGGCGCTCTGCCAGGACGACGGCGCGGTGATCCGGCCCGGTGACTACTACACCGCGGACATCAGGGTGACCGTCGGCAAGAACGTCACCGAGCCGGTGCTGCGGGTCGGTGAGCTGGTGGCGCACGGCCTGGACGCGGCAGCCGGCAAGCCCGAGGAGCAACCGCGGCGGGCCAACACCGCCCAGCGGAAGGCCTTCACCGAGATCGACGAGGGCGACAACCAGGCGATCTTCGACGTCTTCGTCGACCAGGCCGTCGACCCGACGCCCACACCCACCCCGACTGTCACTCCGACGGAGACGCCGACCCCGACGCCGACGGTGACCCCGACGGTCACCCCGACCCCGACCCCGACCCCGACGGTCACTCCGACGGAGACGCCGACCCCGACTGTCACTCCGACGGAGACGCCGACGCCGACGTCGACGGTGACCCCGACGGAGACGCCGACGCCGACGCCGACGGTCACTCCCACGGAGACGCCGACCCCGACGCCGACGGTCACTCCGACGGTCACCCCGACCCCGACGGAGACGCCGACGCCGACTGTCACTCCGACGAAGACGCCCACGGTCACGCCGACCCCGACCCCGACTCCGACGGAGACGCCGACGGTCACGCCGACCGCGACGGTGAACCCGACCGCGACGGCCACGCCGACGCCGATCCCCAGCGGTACGACGACGCCGGGCACTACCGTCTCGCCGGGTGCCGGTGGTGGCTCCGCCGGTGGTGGCTCGGGCGGCGGCGGCCTGCCGGTGACCGGTGTGCAGGTCGGCCTGATCGGTGGCATCGGCGTGATCATCCTGCTGGTGGGTGGGGCGCTGCTGGTGCTCACCCGTCGCCGCAAGGTGGTCCTGGTCTCGCCGACCGACGAGAAGTCGACCGACTGACACCAGTGCCCTGACCGGCGGCGCTCAGGCGAGGCGCGACCGCGACGGATGCGACCGCGACGGATGCGACCGCGACGGATGCGATGGCGACAGGCGTTCTGACCGAGGTGTCACGGACGCGGGCACGACGCGAGGGCGGGGTGGGCGACCACCCCGCCCTTTCGCGTACGGGATGCGTGCCGCCCACCCAGCGAACGTCGGTTGGTGGGCGGCTGGCAGAGTGAGGGGGTGAGCCGTACCCCGCAGGGCCAGCGCGCCAGTCTGGACAAGCAGCCGCACGAGGTCGCCGCGATGTTCGACGGCGTGGCAGAGCGTTACGACCTGACCAACACGGTGATCTCGCTGGGTCAGGATCGCTCCTGGCGTCGGGCCACCAGGGCTGCGCTCGGGCTGCGGCCGGGCGAGCGGGTGCTGGACGTGGGGGCGGGCACCGGCGTCTCGACGCGCGAGCTGGCCCAGTCCGGGGCGTACGCGGTCGGGGTCGACCTGTCACTCGGCATGCTGCACACCGGCAAGCGGGCCCGGCCCGAGGTGCCGCTGCTGGCCGGAGACGCGCTGCGGCTGCCGTTCGCCGACGCCAGCTTCGACGCGGTGACCATCTCCTTCGCGCTGCGCAACGTCAACGACACCGACGCGGCGCTGCGTGAGCTGGCCCGGGTGACCCGGCCGGGCGGCCGGCTGGTGGTCTGCGAGTTCAGCACCCCGGTCAACCCGGTCTTCCGGACGGTGTACCTGTCGTACCTGATGCGGTCGCTGCCGGCGGTGGCCCGCACGGTGTCGAGCAACCCTGAGGCGTACGTCTATCTCGCCGAGTCGGTCCGGGCCTGGCCGGCGCAGTCCGCGCTGGCCGGCCGGGTGGCCGCTGCCGGGTGGGGGCGCGTGGCGTGGCGCAACCTGACCGGTGGCGTGGTGGCCCTGCACCGGGGGATCCGCGAGTAGCGGACGGACCGCACCGACCGGTATGGACATTATTCAGGTTCCGTAAATGTCGGTCTTTAGTCCACTTTGCCCGGTACGCTCGATCGCATGACCGGAGCAGACCCGGCGGACCCGGTGGCCGCCACCGACGACGACGCGGCCGAACTCATCTCCCAGTTGCGCGAGTTGGCCGGGGCCGATCCGGTGGAGGTCCGGCAGGTGGTCGCCGAGGTGTTGGCGGCACTGGACCGGGCGGCGGGTGGGGCGCTCCGCGAGCATCTGCCGGAGACAATTCGGGTCGATGCGGGCCTGGACGCCTCCAGCCCGGCCTGACACCTGACCGCTGTGGACGGTCATGAGCTGTCACATCGGCGAGTTAGGTACCCCTGATCCTGCGCTGGTATGACGCCGGTCATACACTCGTCCCGTCTGGCTTGTGAAGCATTTCACGAGCGTGCGGGAGGAGGCGCGAATGACCGCGGTGGAACATGACGCCGACGTCATTGTCGTGGGCGCCGGTCCCGGTGGATCAGCTACTGCGTACCACCTGGCCCGGCACGGCGTACGGGTGCTGTTGTTGGAGAAGACCGAGTTCCCCCGGGAGAAGGTCTGCGGCGACGGGTTGACCCCGCGCGCCGTCCGTCAGCTCATCCGGATGGGTGTGGACACCTCGCCCGAGGCGGGCTGGCTGCACAATCGCGGCCTGCGGGTCATCGGCGGCGGGGTGCGCCTCGAACTGGACTGGCCGGAGCTGGCCAGCTTCCCCAACTACGGTCTGGTGCGCACGCGCCTGGACTTCGACGACCTGCTCGCCCAGCGGGCGGTGGCCGCCGGCGCGAAACTGCGGACCAGCGTCAACGTGCTGGGCCCGGTGCTCGACGGCGATGGCCGCGTCACCGGCGTCGAGGCGGAGGTCGGGCCGGGCAAGGAGCCCACCACCTTCCACGCCCCGCTGGTCGTCGCGGCGGACGGCGTCTCCGGCCGGTTCCCGCTCGCGCTCGGGCTGGCCAAGCGGGAGGACCGGCCGATCGGCGTCGCTGTGCGCCGCTACTACCGCTCGCCGGCCAAGCACGAGGACAACTACCTGGAGTCCTGGCTGGAGCTGCGCAGCAAGGACAGCGGCGACAACCTGCTACCCGGGTACGGCTGGATCTTCGGCCTCGGTGACGGGCGGGTCAACGTCGGGCTCGGCGTGCTCAACTCGTCCTCGGCGTTCGGCAAGACCAACTACCGCCGGCTGCTCACCGACTGGCTCGCCAACACCCCGGAAGACTGGGGGATGACCGACGAGACCAACGCCGACGGCCCGATCCTCGGTGCCGCGCTGCCGATGGGCTTCAACCGGGTGCCCCACTACACCCGGGGCGTGCTGCTTGTCGGCGACTCGGGCGGCATGGTCAACCCGTTCAACGGTGAGGGCATCGCGTACGCGATGGAGTCCGGCGAACTGGCCGCCGAGGCCATGGTCCAGGCCCTCGCCCGCCCTGCCGGCCCGGAACGCGAGCGCGCACTGCTGGCGTACCCGAACGAGCTGAAGGCCCGGCTCGGCGGCTACTACCGGCTGGGCGGGATCTTCGTGAAACTGATCGGCCGCCCCGAGATCATGCGGATCGCCACCAAACACGGCATGCCGCACCCGACGCTGATGCGTTTCGTGCTCAAGCTGTTGGCCAACCTGACCGACCCGCGCGGCGGGGACGCGATGGATCGGGTCATCAACGCGATGACGAAGGCCGCCCCAGCCGTATAAGTAGGACGGCATCGGCGCTGGTCACGGCGCCGATGCCGACAAAGATCGACCCCCGCCGACTGCCACTGCGAGGGACGTGAATAGTGTGATTTTCGTCAAGCACCGAGGGCAGGGAAGGACGAGCAGGAGAAAACGATGTCGCTCTCGCCTTACGCACCGATCATCGGGCTGTTCGCCCTCGCCGCGGCGTTCTCGCTGTTTTCCGTTGGCGCCGCCCGCTTCGCCGGTCCCCGTCGCTACAACAAGGCCAAACTCGAGGCTTACGAGTGCGGCATCGAGCCCAGCCCGCAGCCGGTCGGCGGCGGGCGGTTCCCGATCAAGTTCTACCTGACGGCGATGCTCTTCATCGTCTTCGACATCGAGATCATCTTCCTCTACCCCTGGGCGGTCTCGTTCGACGCTCTGCCGATCTTCGGCTTCGTGGAGATGGTCCTGTTCATCGTCGCGGTCTTCGTTGCGTACGCCTACGTGTGGCGGCGCGGCGGCCTGGACTGGGACTGAGGAAGGAACGTCAGATGGGCATCGAGGAGAAGCTTCCCGCCGGCGTCCTGCTCACCTCGGTGGAGAAGCTGGTCAACTGGTCTCGGAAGTCGTCCGTGTGGGGCGCCACCTTCGGCCTGGCCTGCTGCGCCATCGAGATGATGGCCGCCGGTGGTCCGCACTACGACATGGGCCGCTGGGGCATGGAGGTCTTCCGGGCGTCGCCCCGGCAGGCCGACCTGATGATCGTGGCCGGCCGGGTGAGTCAGAAGATGGCCCCGGTGCTGCGCCAGATCTACGACCAGATGGCCGAGCCGCGCTGGGTGCTCTCCATGGGCGTCTGCGCCAGCAGCGGCGGCATGTTCAACAACTACGCCATCGTGCAGGGCGTCGACCACGTGGTGCCTGTCGACATGTACCTGCCCGGCTGCCCGCCCCGGCCGGAGATGCTCATCGACGCGATCCTCAAGCTCCGCGAGAAGATCATGTATGAGCCGCTGGGCCCGAACGGCCGCAAGATGCTGGCGGCCCGCCAGGAGCGCGGTGACGTTCCGATCGTGCCCTACGGCTCGATGCCCTCCTCGTACCGCAGCGACAAGGCCCGGCGCGCCGAGTGGACCCGGGCGGTCCGCGAGGGCCGCGAGGAGCAACTGCGCATCGAGAACTGGATGAACGCTCAGAACCACCTCCACCCGCAGGCAGGCCCGAAATGACGTCACCCACGGACAAGCCAAACGACGGCGGCGTACCGCTGCCTGTGGTGCCGGCCGGCGCCACCAGTGGCGCCCCCGCCGAGTTCCCGCCGGCCAGTCCGGCCGGTCGCGGGATGTTCGGCAACCAGGGCACCGGCGACGTGTCCGGCTACGGCGGCCTGGTCCGCCAGCGCCAGCCCATCGAGGAGGCGTCCCGGCCGTACGGGGGCTACTTCGACGAGGTCCGCGACGCGCTGGAGGAGGCGTACCCGGCCTTCAACGACGCGATCGAGAAGGTAGTGGTCGACCGGGGTGAGCTGACCCTGCACGTACGCCCGGAGCGGATCGCCGAGGTGTGCCAGGTGATGCGGGACGACCTGGCGCTCCGGTTCGAGCTGTGCTCCTCGGTGTCCGGTGCGGACTACCTGGGCGCCGACGAACGCCGGCTGCACGTGGTCTACCTGCTCACCTCGATGACGTACCGGCGGCGGGTCCGGCTGGAAGCCGCTGTCTCCGTCGAGGCCCCGCACCTGCCCAGCGTCACCGCCATCTACCCGACGGCGGACTGGCAGGAGCGCGAGGCGTACGACATGTTCGGCATCGTCTTCGACGGCCACCCCAACCTGACCCGGATCCTCATGCCGGACGACTGGGAGGGCCACCCGCAGCGCAAGGACTACCCGCTCGGCGGTGTGCCCGTCGAGTACAAGGGCGCGGAGATCCAGCCGCCGAACGAGCGGAGGTCGTACCAGTGACGACGTCGAACTACGCGAGCGAGCGCGAGACCGACGAGGGTCGGGTCTTCACCGTCACCGGTGGGGACTGGGACACGATCGTCTCGGGCACCGACCCGATCAACGACGAGCGGATCGTTGTCAACATGGGTCCGCAGCACCCGTCCACGCACGGGGTGCTGCGGCTGATCCTGGAGTTGGAGGGCGAGACGGTCCGCGAGGCCCGCTCGGTCATCGGCTACCTGCACACCGGCATCGAGAAGAACCTCGAATACCGCAACTGGGTCCAGGGTTCGACGTTCGTGACCCGGATGGACTACCTCGCCCCGATCTTCAACGAGACGGCGTACGCCCTCGCGGTCGAGAAGCTGCTCGGCATCACCGACGACATCACCGAGCGGGCCACCACCATCCGCGTGCTGATGATGGAGCTCAACCGGATCTCGTCGCACCTGGTCTGGCTGGCCACCACCGGCATGGAGCTGGGCGCGATCTCGATCATGCTGTACGGCTTCCGTGAGCGGGAGTACATCCTCGACATCTTCGAGACCATCACCGGCCTGCGGATGAACCACGCGTACGTGCGGCCGGGCGGTGTGGCTCAGGACGTGCCGGACGACGCGATCGTCAAGATCCGCGAGTTCCTCAAGATGATGCCGAAGAAGCTCAAGGAGTACGAGGACCTGCTCTCCGGCCAGCCGATCTGGACCGAGCGGACGAAGAACGTCGCGGTGCTGGACGTCACCGGCTGCGTGGCGCTCGGCATCACCGGCCCGGTGCTGCGCTCCGCCGGCCTCGCCTGGGACCTGCGCAAGACCATGCCGTACTGCGGCTACGAGACGTACGAGTTCGACGTGCCGACCCACCCCGACGGTGACGTGTGGGGTCGCTACCAGGTCCGGCTCGCCGAGATCCGGGAGTCGATGAAGCTGGTCGAGCAGGCGCTGGACCGGCTCCGTCCGGGCCCGGTGATGGTCGCCGACCGCAAGATCGCCTGGCCGGCGCAGCTCGCCATCGGTGTGGACGGCATGGGCAACTCGCTGGAGCACGTCGCGAAAATCATGGGTCAGTCGATGGAGTCGCTGATCCACCACTTCAAGCTGGTGACCGAGGGCTTCCGGGTTCCGCCCGGCCAGGTGTACGTCGCCATCGAGGCGCCCCGCGGCGAGCTGGGCGTCCACGCGGTCTCCGACGGTGGCACCCGGCCCTACCGGGTGCACTACCGGGAGCCGAGCTTCGTCAACCTGCAGGCCCTCCCGGCGATGGCCGAGGGCGGTCTGATCGCCGACGTGATCGCCGGCGGCGCCTCGTTGGACCCGGTGATGGGTGGGTGTGACAGGTGAGTGCGAGGAGTGAGCTTGCGAGCCCCGCAGTCGCGAACGGAAGGCGGCTCTGATGACGACGACTTTCACTGACGAGACCCGGGAGCGGGCGCGCGACATCATCGCCCGTTACCCGGCGGACCGGTCCCGCTCGGCGTTGCTGCCGCTGCTGCACCTGGTGCAGGCCGAAGAGGGGTACGTCTCCCCGGCCGGGGTCGCGTTCTGCGCCGAGGTGCTGGGCCTGAACAAGGCCCAGGTCGGCGCGGTGGCCACCTTCTACACGATGTACAAGCGCAAGCCGACCGGTGACTTCCTGGTCAGCGTCTGCACCAACACGATGTGCAACGTGCTCGGTGGCCAGGAGGTCTACGACACCCTCGCCGAGCACCTCGGCGTCGGGCACGACGAGACCACAGCGGACGGCACGATCACGCTGGAGCACGCCGAGTGCCTGGCGGCGTGCGACTACGGCCCGGTGATGACCGTCAACTACGACTTCTTCGACGGTGTGGACGCCTCCACCGCTGTCGGTGTGGTGGACGAGCTGCGGGCCGGCGGCCGGCCGATGCCGACCCGGGGTGCCCGGCTCTGCACGCTCAAGGAGATGGCGGTGCAGCTCGCCGGTTTCGCCGACGAGCGTGACGGTGCGGTCGCCGACGGCGGGCCGGGCGAGCCCACCCTGCGCGGGCTGCGGCTGGCCCAGCAGCACAACGTCTCGGTGCCGGGCTTCGACCCGAACACCCCGATCCGCAGCAAGGCCGAGGCCGACAAGGCTGCCGCCGAGGCGAAGGCGAAGGCGGAGGCCGCCAAGCCGGCGCCCGTCGAGGCCAGCGCGGCGCCGGTCAAGGGTGGCGACGGGGCGTCCGCCCCGACGGGGGCAGCCGGGGTTGCCGGGCCGGCGAAGCCGGCAGAGGCCACCGGGCCGGCGAAGCCGGCAGAGGCCACCGGGCCGGCGAAGCCGGCAGAGGCCACCGGGCCGGCGAAGCCGGCAGACGCCAGTGGCAGCACCACGCGGGACGTCAAGGCACCGGACGACAAGTCGCCGCAGGTGCGTACCGCCGAGACCCGGCAGCCGGACGCGGGCACCGCGGTGCCGGACGCCCCCGGCACCAAGGTCCCGACGGACGGCACCGGCACCGCGCCCGAGGCTGGCGACGCACGGGCGGCCGAGGCCGCCGGTGTGGCGGCCAACGCACCGGCCGGCGACGGCAAGCCCGCCGGCGACGAGGCCGGGGCGCAGGAGCGCAACCTCACCGAAGCGAAGGCTGGCACGGACGCCGATGGCACCGGACCGGCGGACGCGAACGAAACGGGGGCCCAGAAGTGACCACTCCCCGCCCGGAGACGCTGGCCAAGCTGACGCCGGTGCTGACCAAGCGCTGGCTGTCGCCGGACGCCTGGCGCATCGGCACGTACGAGCAGTTGGACGGCTACGCCGCGCTGCGCAAGGCGCTCAAGGCGCACCCGGACGACCTGATCCAGCTGATCAAGGATTCCGGGCTGCGGGGCCGAGGCGGCGCCGGCTTCCCCACCGGCCTCAAGTGGGGCTTCATCCCACAGGGCGACGGTAAGCCGCACTACCTGGTGGTCAACGCCGACGAGGGCGAGCCGGGCACCTGCAAGGACCTGCCGCTGATGACCCACGACCCGCACGCGCTGGTCGAGGGCGTCATCATCGCGTCGTACGCGATCCGGGCCGCCCGCGCCTACATCTACATCCGGGGCGAGGCGGTGCACGCCGCGCGCCGGCTGCGCAACGCGGTCCAGGAGGCGTACGACAAGGGCTACCTGGGCCGGAACATCCTGCGCAGCGGCTACGACCTGGAGCTGGTGGTGCACTCCGGCGCCGGGGCGTACATCTGCGGCGAGGAGACGGCGCTGCTGGACTCGCTGGAGGGGTTCCGGGGTCAGCCCCGGCTGCGCCCGCCGTTCCCGGCCACCCACGGCCTGTACGCGAGCCCGACTGTGGTGAACAACGTCGGCACCATCGCCAGCGTGCCGCCGATCGTGCTCGGTGGGGCCGACTGGTGGAAGAGCATGGGCACCGAGAAGTCCTCCGGGCCGATGATCTACTCGCTCTCCGGCCGGGTCGCCAACCCGGGCCAGTACGAGTGCTCGATGGGTGTCACGCTGCGCGAGCTGCTGGAGTTGGCCGGTGGCATGCAGCCCGGTCACAACCTGCGGTTCTGGACCCCGGGCGGCTCGTCCACCCCGCTGCTCGCCGCCGAGCACCTGGACGTGCCACTGGACTTCGAGGGGGTGGCGGCGGCCGGCTCGATCCTCGGCACCACTGCCACCCAGATCTTCTCCGACCAGGACTGCCCGGTCTACGCGACGTACCGGTGGCTGGAGTTCTACCACCACGAGTCGTGCGGCAAGTGCACCCCGTGCCGTGAGGGCAACTACTGGATGGTCCGGGTCTACCGGCGGATCCTCGCCGGTCAGGGCACCCACGAAGACCTGGACACCCTGCTGGACACCTGCGACAACATCCTCGGCCGGTCGTTCTGCGGTCTGGGTGACGGCGCGACCAGCTCGGTGACCTCCTCGCTGCAGTACTTCAAGCAGGACTACCTCGACTACATCGAGGGTCGGACCGCACCCAAGCTGTCGGAGAAGACCCTGGTAGGGGCGCACTGATGACCGACGTAGCCAAGCAGACCGAGACCGTCACCCTCACCATCGACGGCGTCGAGGTCACCGCCCCCAAGGGGACGCTGCTGATCCGGGTCGCCGAGCAGATGGGCACCGAGATCCCCCGGTTCTGCGACCACCCGCTGCTGGCCCCGGCCGGCGCGTGCCGGCAGTGCCTGGTCGAGGTGGAGGGGCAGCGCAAGCCGGTCGCCTCCTGCACCCAGACCGTCGCCGACGGCATGGTCGTGCGTACCCAGATCACCTCCCCGGTCGCCAAGAAGGCGCAGGAGGGGGTGATGGAGCTGCTGCTGCTCAACCACCCGCTGGACTGCCCGATGTGTGACAAGGGCGGTGAGTGCCCGCTCCAGAACCAGGCGATGTCCACCGGCCGCACCGACTCGCGCTTCCACGAGCACAAGCGGGAGTACGAGAAGCCGATGGCGATCAGCAGCCAGGTGCTGCTGGACCGCGAGCGGTGCGTGCTCTGCCAGCGGTGCACCCGGTTCTCCGAGGAGATCGCCGGCGACAAGTTCATCGACCTGATGGGCCGGTCGTCCGCCGAGGAGATCAACATCTACCGGGACGACGCGTACGGCGAAGAGGGCGACGCCGGCGACGTTCCGTTCAACTCCTACTTCTCCGGCAACACCGTGCAGATCTGCCCGGTGGGTGCGCTGACCGGTGCCCAGTACCGCTTCCGCGCCCGCCCGTTCGACCTGGTCTCCAGCCCGAGCGTCTGCGAGCACTGCTCGGCCGGCTGCGGGCAGCGCACGGACTGGCGGCGTGGCAAGGTGCTGCGACGGCTGGCCGGCGACGAGCCCGCGGTGAACGAGGAGTGGAACTGCGACAAGGGCCGCTGGGGCTTCCAGTACACCCGGGCCGCCGACCGGCTGACCACTCCGCTGGTCCGCGACGAGCACACCGGTGAGCTGCGCGAGGCGTCCTGGAGTGAGGCGCTCACCGTCGCCGCCGAGGGGCTGCACATCGCCCGGGAGAGCGGGCAGGGCAGCGCGGTGCTCACCGGTGGTCGGCTGACCGTCGAGGACGCGTACGCCTACGCCAAGTTCGCCCGGGTCGCGTTGAACACCAACGACATCGACTTCCGGGCCCGCCCGGTCTCCCGCGAGGAGGCCGACTTCCTGGCCAGCTCGGTCGCCGGGGTCACCGACGTCACCTACACCGACGTGGAGAACGCGCCGGCGGTGGTGCTGGTGGGCCTGGAGCCCGAGGAGGAGTGCCCGATCCTCTTCCTGCGGCTGCGCAAGGCGTACCTGAAGAAGACCCTGACGGTGTACGCGCTGGCACCCTTCGCCACTCGCGGCCTGGAGAAGCTCGGTGCCAAGCTGGCCCGGGTGGTGCCGGGCGAGGAGGCCAGCGTGCTCGCCGAGCACGCCACCGTCAGCGAGGCGCTGAGCGCACCGGGCGCGATCCTGATCGTCGGCGAGCGGCTGGCCACCGTGCCGGGTGGGCTCTCCGCCGCGGCCGACGTGGCCCGGCGTACCGGCGCGAAGCTGGCCTGGGTGCCGCGGCGCGCTGGTGACCGCGGCGCTGTCGACGCGGGCTGCCTGCCCAACCTGCTCCCCGGTGGACGCCTGGTGACCGAGCCGGCCGCCCGGGCCGAGCTGGGTGAGGCGTGGGACATCCCGGCCGGGGTGATCCCGAGCCAGGCCGGGCGGGACACCGACGGCATCCTGACCGCGGCCGCCAACGGGCAGCTCGGCGCGCTTGTCGTCGGCGGTGTCGACCCGGCCGACCTGGCCGACCCGCGACTGGCCGAGTCCGCCCTGGACGCGGTGCCGTTCCTGGTCAGCCTCGAGCTGCGCGCCAGCGCGGTGACCCGGCGGGCGAACGTGGTGCTGCCGATCGCGCCGGTGGCCGAGAAGGCCGGAAGCTTCCTGGACTGGGAAGGCCGGCTGCGCCCGTTCGAGGCGGTGCTGACCACCGCCGCGATGACCGACGGCCGGGTGCTCGACGCGCTGGCCGCGTTGCTCGACGTACGCCTCGGCACTGCCGACGTGCTGAGCGTGCGTCGTGAGCTGGCCACGCTGCCGGCGACGCGGATGTCCCGCCCGGCCGCGCCGTCGGTCGCGCCGGGCCGGGTGCCGCAGCCGAACGCCGGGGAGGCCGTGCTGGCCACCTGGCACCAGCTGGTGGACCTCGGCACCCTGACCGAGGGCGACGAGAACCTCGCCGGGACCGCCCGTCCGCCGGTGGTCCGGTTGGGTAAGGGCACCGCCGAGGCGCTCGGTGTGGTGGACGGTGACGCGGTCACTGTCGGCACCGACCGTGGGGCACTGACCCTGCCGGCGGAACTCACCGAGATGCCGGACGGCGTGGTCTGGCTGCCGACCAACTCACCCGGCTCGACAGTGCGGCGCAGCCTCGGGGCGACGTCCGGCGCGGTCGTCCGGATCTCCGTCCCCGCACCGAGTACGGCCATCCCGGCCGGACGCGTGGCGGCCGACGAGACCGGTCTCCCGGGTCCGCTCCTCAACTCCGGGGGTAACCAGTGAGCGCGAGGAGTGAACGAGCGCAGCGAGTGAGCCCCGCAGTCGCGAACGAAAGGTGGGCACAGTGAGTCCGTCCTTCCTCGCCCAGGATCCGACGCTGGCCGACTTCGGCCGGGATCCGTGGTGGCTGGTTCTCGGCAAGATTGTCTTCGCGTTCGCCTTCGGTCTGCTGGCCACCCTGCTCGGTGTCTGGTTCGAACGGCGCGTGGTCGGTTACATGCAGGTGCGGCCCGGCCCCAACCAGGTCGGCCCGTTCGGCCTGCTGCAGACCCTCGCCGACGGCCTGAAGATGGCCTTCAAGGAGGACATCCTCCCGAAGGCGGCCGACAAGGTCGTCTACTTCTTCGCCCCGACCATCTCGGTGATCTGCGCGGTCACCGCCCTGTCGGTGGTGCCGTTCGGCCCGATGGTGAGCATCTTCGGTCACCACACGCCGCTGCAGGTCACCGATGTGCCGGTGGCGGTGCTGCTGCTGCTCGCCTGCTCCTCGATGGGCGTCTACGGCATCGTGCTGGGTGGCTGGGCCTCCGGCTCGACGTACCCGCTGCTGGGTGGTCTCCGGTCGAGCGCCCAGATGATCTCCTACGAGGTCGCCATGGGGCTCAGCATCGTGGCGGTCTTCATGACCGCCGGCACGATGAGCACCAGCGGCATCGTCGCCGCTCAGGGCGACGGCACCCAGCTGACCGTCTTCGGCCAGACCATCCCGGCGCCGGGCTGGTACGCGATCCTGCTGCTGCCGAGCTTCATCATCTTCTTCATCGCCACAGTGGGTGAGACCAACCGGGCGCCGTTCGACCTGCCCGAGGCCGAGTCCGAGCTGGTCGCCGGCTTCATGACGGAATACAGCTCGCTGAAGTTCGCGCTCTTCATGCTCAGCGAGTACGTCGCGATGGTGACCATGTCGGCCGTCACCACCACCCTGTTCCTGGGTGGTTGGCGGGCACCCTGGCCGATCACCATCTGGGAGGGCGCCAACTCCGGTTGGTGGCCGATGCTCTGGTTCTTCGGCAAGGTGATCGCCCTGGTCTTCGTCTTCGTGTGGTTGCGTGGCACGCTGCCCCGGCTGCGGTACGACCAGTTCATGCGGCTCGGCTGGAAGGTGCTGCTGCCGATCAACCTGGCCTGGATCCTGGTCCTGTCGGGCCTGCGCTCCATCGAGGACTGGGACACCCGCGGCAAGGTGATCGCCGTCGGCATTCCGGCCGGCATCCTGCTGCTGGTCACGATCTTCTGGCCCAGCCGGCGCCCGAAGCCGACGCCGACGACGCAGGAACAGGTCGACAACCGGCCGCACGGGAGTTTCCCGCTGCCACCGATGGATCTTCAGGTACCACCGAGCCCGCGCATCACGCGCGTGGTCGCCGAGCGGGAGCCGGCCAACATCGTTGCCGGCTCGGACTCCAGGGAGGTGTGACGTGGGCGCGATCACCGGAACGTTCAAGGGATTCGGTGTCACCTTCTCGCACATGTTCAGGAAGGTCGTCACTACCGACTACCCGTTCAAGCCGCCGGTGTCGGCGCCGCGCTACCACGGGCGGCACATCCTCAACCGGCACCCGGACGGCCTGGAGAAGTGCATCGGCTGCGAGCTGTGCGCCTGGGCCTGCCCGGCGGACGCGATCTACGTCGAGGGTGGCGACAACACCGACGAGGAGCGCTTCTCGCCGGGTGAGCGGTACGCCAGCATCTACCAGATCAACTACGCCCGCTGCATCTTCTGCGGGCTGTGCATCGAGGCCTGCCCGACCCGGTCGCTCACCATGAGCAACGAGTACGAGTTGGCCCGGGACAACCGGCAGGACCTGATCTTCACCAAGGAGCAGTTGCTCGCGCCGTTGCTGGAGGGCATGGAGCAGCCTCCGCACCCGATGCGGCTGGGTGACAGCGAGAAGGACTACTACGTCGGCGCGCTGGACAACCCGGGCACCTCCGCCGGTGCGGAGACGTCCCCGATGGGCCCCGGCCGCTACAAGGTCGAGGAGCACCCCGGCGTGACGTTCCCGGGCGCCGAGCAGGCCGCCCAGCGCGTGGCGGCCGGCAAGGGAGAGGAAGCATGACCACGTCTACGGTGCTCGCCGCGGCGGGTTCTGTCCCCACCGGCGAGGCGGTCACCTTCTGGATCCTCGCCCCGCTCGCGCTGATCGGCGGGATCGGGATGGTGGCCGCGCGCAACGCCGTGCACTCGGCGCTGTGGCTGGTGCTGACGATGCTCTGCCTGGGCGTGTTCTACGTGCTCCAGGCCGGTCCGTTCATCGGCATGGTGCAGATCATCGTCTACACCGGCGCCATCATGATGCTGTTCCTCTTCGTGCTGATGCTTGTCGGTCGGGACTCCACCGACTCGCTGATCGAGACGCTGCGCGGCCAGCGCGTCGCGGCGATCGTGCTCGGCCTGGGCTTCGCCGGCCTGGTCGGCACCGGCCTCTACCAGGCGCTGGACCGGACCAACACGGTCGGTCTGGACCAGGTCAACGCCGAGGGGAACGTGCAAGGCATCGCCCGGCTGCTGTTCACCAAGTACGTCTTCGCGTTCGAGCTGACCTCGGCGCTGCTGATCACCGCGGCGGTCGGTGCCATGGTGCTGGCCCACGTCGAGCGGCGTAAGCAGGACAAGGTCGACCAGGTGTCGACAATGAAGGCACGCTTCGCCCCGGGCAACTACCCCGGCCCGAAGCCGGGCCCCGGCGTCTTCGCGACCTCCTCCTCGGTGGCCACCCCGGCCCGGCTGCCCGACGGCCGCCTGACCGACCGCAGCACCCCGGCGATCCTTCCGCAGCGCGAGCTGACCGCCGAGGAGACGGCCCTGAAGGGTACGGACCGGTGAGCGCGAGGAGTGCAGCGAAGCGGAGCCTCGCAGTCGCGAACGGAAGGCAAACCAAGTAATGGGATCGTTCTTCTCGGTCGAGCCGACCTACTACCTCGTGCTCGCCGCGGTGCTGTTCACCATCGGCGCCGCCGGGGTGCTGATCCGGCGCAACGCGATCGTGCTGTTCATGTGCGTGGAGCTGATGCTCAACGCGGCCAACCTGACGCTGGTCACCTTCAGCCGGATCAACGGTGACCTCAACGGCCAGATCATGGCGTTCTTCGTGATGGTGGTGGCGGCGGCCGAGGTCGTGGTCGGGCTCGCGATCATCATGTCCATCTTCCGGACGCGACGCTCGGCGAGCGTCGACGACGCCAACCTGCTCAAGTACTAGAGGGGTCCACCGGTGGAAGAGACTGTGGAATACGCCCAGGCCACGGGGCTGCTTGGGGGCGTCTGGCTGCTGGTGGCGATCCCGCTGCTCAGCGCGGCCATCCTGCTGCTGCTCGGCCGCCGGGCCGACCGCTGGGGGCACTGGTTGGGCGTGGCCGCCATCGGCGCCGCGTTCGTGCTCGGCCTGAGCTTCTTCTTCCAGCTGCGTGGCCTGGAGAACAAGTCGGTCGAGCTGAGCCTCTGGGACTTCATCGCTGTCGGTGACCTGCGTGTCGACTTCGGCCTGCTCTTCGACCCGCTGGCCGCGGTCTTCGTGCTGCTGATCACCGGGGTGGGTTTCCTGATCCACCTGTACGCGGTGGAGTACATGTCCCACGACGCGGGCCGTCGTCGGTTCTTCGCGTACTTCAACCTGTTCGTCGCGGCGATGCTCCTGCTGGTGCTCGGCAACAACTACGTGATGCTGTATTTCGGCTGGGAGGGCGTCGGTCTGGCGTCGTACCTGCTGATCTCCTTCTGGACCGAGCGGCCGAGCGCGGCCACCGCCGGCAAGAAGGCGTTCCTGATGAACCGGGTCGGCGACGCCGGCCTGGCCATCGGCATCTTCATCATGTTCGCCACCCTGGGCACCACCCAGTACGACGAGGTGTTCAACGGCGTCGGCGCGCTGACCGGCACCACCGTGCTGGTCCTCGGCCTGCTGCTGCTGCTCGGGGCGGCCGGCAAGTCCGGTCAGTTCCCGCTCCAGGCGTGGTTGCCGGACGCGATGGAGGGCCCGACCCCGGTGTCGGCGCTCATCCACGCCGCCACCATGGTCACCGCGGGCGTCTACCTGATCGCCCGGTCCAACCCGATCTTCTCGGCCAACTCGACGCTGCAACTCGTGGTGGTCAGCGTCGGCGCGCTCACCCTGCTGATCGGCTGCATCATCGGTGCGGCGAAGGACGACATCAAGCGGGTGCTGGCCTGGTCGACGGTGAGCCAGATCGGCTACATGTTCCTCGGTGTCGGCCTCGGCGGCGCGGCGTACGCGCTGGCCATCGTGCACCTGCTGGCGCACGGCTTCTTCAAGGCCAACATGTTCCTGGGCGCCGGCTCGGTCATGCACGGAATGAAGGACCAGGTCGACATCCGCCGCTTCGGTGGGCTGTCCAAGTACATGAAGATCACCTGGTTGACCTTCATGATGGGCTGGCTGGCCATCATCGGCATGTTCCCCTTCTCCGGCTTCTTCTCCAAGGAGCCGATCATCGTGGCCGCCTTCGAGCGGGAGGACTGGACCGCCTGGCTGTTCGGCGGTGCGGCACTGCTCGGCGCCGGGCTCACCGCGTTCTACATGACGCGGCTGTTCGTGCTCACGTTCCACGGGCCGCAGCGGTGGACCGAGGACATCGAGCACCCGCACGAGTCGCCGAAGCTGATGACCATCCCGCTGATCCTGCTGGCGGTCGGGTCGGTCGGCGCCGGGTTCCTGCTCGCCACGTCCGTTCCGGACTGGCTGACGGAGACCGCCGGGCTGGGCGGCGAGCACGCGGAGCACGCGGCGGTCCTCTCGCACACCGTGATCACCATCCTGTCGCTGCTGGTCACCGTGCTCGGTGCCGGGCTCGCCTGGTTCCTGTTCCGGGCCGGCACTGCCACCGTGCCGCAGCCGGCCGGGGTGCTGGTCACCGCCGCCCGGCGCAACCTCTACACCGACACGGTCAACGAGGCGGTCTTCGAGAAGCCGGGCATCTTCCTCACCCGGGCGCTGGTGTACCTCGACAACCGGGGCATCGACGGGCTTGTCAACGGGCTCGCCGCAGCGGTCGGCGGGGGCTCGGGTCGACTCCGTCGGATGCAGACCGGCTTTGTCCGCTCGTACGCCACCTCGATCCTGGCCGGTGCGCTGCTGGTGATGGCGGCGTTCCTGGCGGTGCAGGCGGGGTGGTTCGCGTGATCGACCTCAATACGCCCGCCCCCGCCGGCGGACCACGCATCCACGACGGAGGTAAGGCCGCATAATGTCCAACTTCCCGTTCCTCTCGGTGCTCACCGTGGCGCCGCTGGTGGGCGCCCTGGTGGTGGCCTTCCTGCCGCGCCACCGCCCGGAGCTGGCGAAGCAGGTGGCGTTCGCCTGGTCGCTGCTCGTGCTGGTGCTCTCGGTGGTGATGTGGGTCAGCTTCAACGCCGGCGGTGACCGGTTCCAGTTCCGCGAGTCGTACTCCTGGATTCCGAACTGGGGGGTCAGCTTCACCTTCGCCGCCGACGGCATCGCGCTGGTGATGCTGATGCTGATCGCGGTTCTGGTGCCGCTGGTGATCCTGGCGTCCTGGCACGACGCCGAGTCGTCGAAGCGGTCGGTGCCCGTCTACTTCGCGCTGCTGCTGGTCCTCGAGTGCACGATGATCGGCGTCTTCGCGGCTGCCGACGTCTTCCTGTTCTACGTGTTCTTCGAGGTCATGCTGGTGCCGATGTACTTCCTCATCGGCAGCTACGGCGGCCACCAGCGGCAGTACGCGGCGGTGAAGTTCTTCCTCTACTCGCTCGTCGGCGGTCTGTTCATGCTGGCCGCGGTGATCGGCCTGTGGGTGGTCGGCGGAAAGACCTTCGACTGGCAGGCGCTCTCGCAGGTCGACATCAGCACCGGCACCGAGCGGTGGCTGTTCCTCGGCTTCTTCCTCGCGTTCGCCATCAAGGCGCCGTTCTTCCCGTTCCACACCTGGTTGCCCGACGCCGGTGGCGCCGCCCCGGCGGGCGCGGCGGCGCTGCTCGTCGGCGTGCTGGACAAGGTCGGCACCTTCGGCATCCTGCGCTACTGCCTGCCGCTGTTCCCCGAGGCGTCGAAGTGGTTCGCGCCGTGGGCGCTGGCCCTGGGCGTGATCGGCATCGTCTACGCCGCGCTGCTGGCGGTCGGCCAGAACGACCTCAAGCGGCTGGTGTCGTACACCTCGATCGCGCACTTCGGCTTCATCGGCGTGGGCATCTTCGCCTTCACCACCCAGGCCGGCACCGGCGCGGTGCTCTACATGCTCAACCACGGGCTGGCCACCGGCCTGCTCTTCCTGGTGGTGGGCATGCTGATCTCCCGCCGTGGTTCGGCGCTGATCAGTGACTTCGGTGGCGCTGGCAAGCTCGTCCCGGTGCTCGCCGGGGTGCTCTTCTTCGCCGGTCTCGCCTCGCTCGCGCTGCCCGGCACGGCGCCGTTCATCTCCGAGTTCCTGGTGCTGATCGGCACCTTCACAGTGAACAAGCCGGTAGCTGTCATCGCCACGCTCGGCATCATCCTGGCCGCCGCGTACGTGCTGTGGATGGTGCAGCGCACCACCCAGGGCACCCTCAACCCGGCGCTGACCGAGGTCGACGGGATGCGCCGGGACCTCAACCTGCGCGAGAAGGTGGTGGTCGCCCCGCTGATCGCGCTGATCGTGCTGCTCGGCTTCTTCCCCAAGCCGGTCACTGACGTGATCAACCCCGCCGTCCAGGCGACAATGGACGACATCGGCAGAACCGACCCGGCGCCGTCCGTGGGCGGCACCGTCCAGGAGGCAGGCCGGTGAGCGCGAGGAGTGAGCTTGCGAGCCCCGCAGTCGTGAACGAAAGGTCGGCCCAGTGACCGAGTTGAAGCTGCCGTCGATCGACTACGCGGCGATCTCTCCGATCCTGATCATGCTGGGCACGGCGTTGCTCGGCGTGCTGGTCGAGGCCCTGGTGCCTCGTCGCTGGCGGCACGTGGTGCAGTTGACGCTGGCGCTGCTCGCCGTGCTCGCGGCACTGACCATGGTGGTCCTCAGCGCCGATGAGCGGATCATCACCGCGGGCCAGGCGCTCGCGATCGACGGGCCGACGCTCTTCCTCCAGGGCGCGATCCTGGTGCTGGCAGCGATGGCGCTGCTGCTGATCGGTGACCGCTCGGTCGAGCGGGGCGGGGCGTTCGTCGCCCAGGCCGCGGTGACCGCGGAGTCGGCCGACGACCGGCGGCAGGCCGAGGGGCGCAACGGTCTCACCGAGGTCTACCCGCTGACCACGTTCGCGATCGGCGGCATGCTGATCTTCGTGGCGGCGAACGACCTGCTGACCATGTTCATCGCACTCGAGGTCTTCTCCCTGCCGCTCTACCTGCTCTGCGCGCTGGCCCGTCGCCGGCGTCTGCTGAGCCAGGAGGCGGCGATGAAGTACTTCCTGCTCGGCGCGTACGCCTCGGCGTTCTTCCTGTTCGGCGTGGCCCTGATCTACGGCTTCACCTCCGGCGTCCCGGGGCGGACGGCCGGCGTCGACTTCGCCACCATCCACGCGGCGGTGGGCGAGTCGCCGGCCAGCCCGGTGCTGCTCTTCGCCGGCATGGCGCTGCTCGCCATCGGTCTGCTCTTCAAGGCCGCGGCGGCCCCGTTCCACGTCTGGACCCCGGACGTCTACCAGGGCGCTCCGACCCCGGTCACCGGGTTCATGGCGGCCTGCACCAAGGTCGCCGCGTTCGGGGCCCTGCTGCGCGTCTTCCAGGTCGCGTTCGCCGACGCCAACTGGGACTTCACGCCGGTCCTCGGGGCGGTGGCGGTGCTGACCATGCTGGTGGGTGCGGTGCTCGCTGTCACCCAGACCGACATCAAGCGGCTGCTCGCGTACTCCTCGATCGCCAACGCCGGCTACCTGCTGGTCGGTGTGTTGGCGCCGAGCCGCGACGGGCTGGCCGGCACGATGTTCTACCTCGTCGCGTACGGCTTCTCGGTGCTCGCCGCGTTCGCCGTGGTGACGTTGGTACGGGACGACGACGGCGAGGCCACCCACCTGTCCCGCTGGGCCGGGCTGGGCCGTCGGTCGCCGTTCTTCGCCGCGCTGTTCACGTTCATCCTGCTGGCCTTCGCCGGCATTCCGCTGACCAGCGGCTTCACCAGCAAGTTCGCCATCTTCGGGCCGGCGTTGGAGGGTGGCCAGGCCTGGCTGGTGATCGCCGGTGTGCTGACCAGCATGATTCTCGCGTTCCCGTACCTGCGGGTCGTGGTGATGATGTGGCTCTCCGAGCCGGGCGAGTCCACCCCGACCGTCATGGTGCCTGGTGGGCTCACCTCCGCCGCGCTGATGATCGGTGTGCTGGCGACCCTGGTGTTGGGTGTCGCCCCGGCGCCGCTGCTCGATCTGGCTGCCGGAGCCGCCGAATTCGTTCGATGACCGAGGGATCGATCACCGGGGGTCGGCGCGTGTTCACGTGCCGGCCCCCGGTGCGTATCCCCGGGCCGGAGCAGGTCGAACGGGTGTGGCATGGTTGTTAGCGTGGTGAAACCGGCGGGCGAGCGTTCAGGTGCCTCCGGCTCCGGCGGTCGACGGGGTCGGGCGAGCACGAGTCAGTTCGGCGCGCTTGGCCTCAACCTCGCCGATCCTCGTGTCGAGGCGTCCGTGCTGGGTCTTCTGGACACGGTCGAGGTCGAGTTGCGGGCCAGCGTGGCCAGTGCCGACCCGTTCGTCACCGAGGCCGCCCGGCACCTCGTCGAGGCTGGCGGGAAGCGGTTCCGGCCGTTGCTGGTGGCGCTCGGCGCCCAGTTCGGTGACCCGACCGGTGCGCAGGTGGTCCCGGCCGCCGTGGTGATGGAGCTCACTCACCTCGCCACCCTCTACCACGACGACGTGATGGACGAGGCCGCCGTCCGTCGGGGTGCGCCGAGCGCGAACTCCCGGTGGACCAACTCGGTCGCCATCCTGGTCGGCGACTACCTCTTCGCCCGCGCGGCCGACATCGCCGCCGACCTGGGCCCCGAGGCGGTCCGGTTGCAGGCGCGCACCTTCGCCCGGCTGGTGCACGGCCAGATCGCGGAGACGGTCGGGCCGCGCGCCGACGACGACCCGGTGGCCCACTACCTGCACGTGATCGCCGAGAAGACCGGCTCGCTGATCGCCACGTCGGCCCGGTTCGGCGGCATGTTCGGTGGCGCCGCCCCGGAGCACGTGGAGGCCCTCGCCGGGTACGGCGAGACGATCGGCGTCGCCTTCCAGCTCTCCGACGACCTGCTGGACATCGCCTCCGAGTCGGTGCAGTCGGGCAAGACCCCCGGCACGGACCTTCGCGAGGGTGTCCCGACGCTGCCGGTGCTCTACGCCCGCGAGGCGGACGACTCCGACGCGTCGTCGGTGCGGCTGCGGGAGATCCTGGCGACCGGCCCGTTGACCGACGACGCGCTGCACGCCGAGGCGTTGGGGTTGCTCCGGGAGAGCCCGGCGCTCAAGCGGGCCCGGGAGACCGTGCGCAGCTACGCCGAGGAGGCCCGCGCGCAGCTCGCCCCGCTGCCGCCCGGCCCGTCCCGCAGCGCGCTCGAGTCGCTCTGCGACTACATCGCCGACCGCACCAGCTGATCCACGCCGCGGCCCGCTCCGGTGGCGGCGCGGGTCAACAGTCGGCTGCCGACGAGCATGAGGGCGGCGGCGAGCAGCATCGCCACGGCAGCGATTGTCCACATCGCCGGGTAACCGAGGTGGGCGGCGAGGGGGCCCAGGCTCAGCGGGCCGAGGCAGCCGCCCGCGTACACCCCGGTCTGCGTGATCGAGGTGGCGGCGGCCGGTGACTGCGGGTGCAGCCGGACCACGGCGAAGTTCATCAGGCCGGGCCAGGCCCAGCCCAGGCCGAAGCCGAGCACCACGCCGACCATCAACGGCACCGAGCCGGTCAACGCCAGCAGGCCCAGCCCGACCGCGCCGACGAGCAGCATCGCGGCGATGAGGGCGACGTGGCCGGTCTCGCGGCGGTCGGCCAACCAGCCGGCGCCCACCCGAGCCGCCACGCAGACCGCACTACCCAGGGTCAGGGTGAGGCCGGCGAGGCCCGGCGACAGACCCCTTGCCGCGGCGGAGTCCACCAGGAAGGTGCCCAACGAGTTGGCCGCGCCCGAGGCCAACGTCGCCGCCGCGCCGATGACCACCAGCGCCGCCGTAGCCCGCCCGGCGCGGGCGGCGCCGGCCCGCCGGGCCAGGCCGGGCAACTGCCGGGGTACGGCGGCCAGCGTCGTCAGCGCTGCCACGGCGGCGGCCACGAACGCCCAGCGCCAGCCGGCGGTGAGCGCGATGGTGGGCACCGCCACCCCGGCCAGCAGGGTGGAGACCGGGATGGCGGCCTGCTTGACACCGAACGACAACCCCTGCCGCCGGGCCGGCACGTGCTGGGCCAGCGCGGCGTTGCTGGCCAACTGGCCGAGCGCGTTCGCGGCGGCGCTGAGCGCCAGCAGGCCGACCAGCACCGGGTACGACCGGGCGAAGGCGGCCACGGCCAGCATCGACCCGGCGGCCAGCAGGATGCCGCAGCGAGCGACCAGTGCCGGCCCGTACCGCTCGACCAACCGCCCGGAGGGCACCGACGCCAGCGCGCTGACCCCGAAGTAGACGGAGACGGCCAGGCCCAGGCCGGCCGGCGAGAAGCCGAGGTCCGTGCCCATCTGCACGGCGAGACCGCCGAGCAGGAACACGGGGAGTACGCAGGCCACAGTGGTGACGACTGCGCCCGCGCTGGCCCGGACCGGACGGCGTTGGGCGACGGTCGGATCGGGGGTGTTGGAGGTGTCGGTCATCGTCCGGCAAACCTACGCGAACCCCGCTCACAGCACTCCTGGTGACCGGCGGGCCACAAGCTGTGGATGGTGATCTGGCATCCTCGACCCGAACAGGCATTTCGCACCGGGCCTGTTTTTCATATGGTGTAAGTCCCCGGCGGCGGAGGTGGTTGTGCGCGACCCCTTGGCAGAACCTTCGGACCTGATTCGCAGCGTGTCCCGAGCGCTACGGGTGCTGGAGTCGGTCGGTCGCGCCCCGAAGGGCCTGACCGTCAAGCAGATCGCCCGGCGCTGCGAGCTGACAGTGGCCACCACGTACCACCTGGTGCGCACCCTCGCCTACGAGGGCTACGTGATCCGTCGGGAGGACGGCACGTACATCGTGGGGTTGGAGGTGGCCGACCGGTACCGGGAGTTGGTGACGGCGTTCCGGGGCCCGCCAGCGGTCGGTGAGACGCTGCGGCGGGCCGCCCTGGACACCGGCTACAGCCACTACCTCGGTCGGTTCGTCGGCGGTCAGGTGGCCCTCACCGCTGTCGCCGAGGGGCACCGCTCGCCCTACCTGGAGGATCTCGTCCCCGGCTTCGACGAGGGGGCGCACGCGACAGCGCTCGGCAAGTCGTTGCTCGCCACCCTCACCACCGACCAGCGCTACCGCTACCTTCGCGAGTACGGCATGCGCCCCTTCACCACCGCCACGCTTACCACCACCGAGAGTTTCGAGGCCGACCTGGCGGCCGGCGACCGGCGCGGCATGCAACTGGAGATGGGGCAGTTCCGCCAAGGGGTGGCCTGCGCCGCGGTGCTCGTCGCGCCGGACAAGGACATGGAACGCCGCGTCGTGCTGGCCTGTGCGTTGCCGGCCAGCGAGATGATGACCTCCGCCCGGGTCGTACGCGCCAAGCTGCTCACAGTGGCCCGTGGCGTGGCCGACGGCATCGCCACCGACAACTGACCGCCGAGAGGCCCTCTCCCGGGCTGGGAGAGGGCCTCTCGGTGCGGTCCAGCGCCGGACCGCCGGAGCAACGTCAGCGGCCGATCAGCCCCGGGTACGACGTCAGCTGCCCACCGGGCCGCCGTCGAGGCGCCAGGTGACCACCACGCCCGGCTTGGCGTAGTCACCGTCCGGCCAGTTCGAGGCCGGGTTCTCCACCGAGGCCCCGGTGATCTCGCCCGGGTGCTGTACGGCGACGAAGACCGAGCGGTTGTCGCCGGTGATGAACGGGCCGCAGGTCTCCGCGCCGAGCGGCACCGTCAGGAACTGCTTGAGGTGACCCCGCTCCGGACCCTCCACGGCGGTGGCGAACAGGCCGTCGTTGCTGCCCAGCGCATTGCCGTCGGTGGAGATCCAGAGGTTGCCGGTGGCGTCGAAGGCGACGTTGTCCGGGCAGGAGATCGGGGAGACCTTGGTCTTGTCGTACCCCGCGAAGAAGGTCGACGGGTCGGTCGGGTCGCCGCAGACGATCGGCAGCGACCAGGCGAAGGTCTCCGCGGTGTTGTCGTTGCGGTCCTCGACCAGCTCCAGGATCTGCCCGTGCTTGTTGGCGGTGCGCGGGTTGGCCTCGTCCGCCTTCGGGTTGCTGCCGACGCCCCGGTTGGTGTTGTTCGTCAGCGCCACGTACACCTTGCCGGTGAGCAGGCTCGGCTCGACGTCCTCGGGTCGGTCCATCTTGGTCGCGCCGACCTTGTCGCCGGCGAGCCGGGTGAAGGTGAGCACGTCCGCGGCGGTCATCCCGTCGACGAACGAGCGGTTGCCGCTGACCAGCCTGATCCAGCGACCCCGACCGTTGAACGCGCCGTCGGTGGGGAGCTTGCCCGAGCCGTCGATCTCGGCGGCGCTGGTCTGGTCGAGCTTCGCCACGTACAGCGTGCCGGACTCCAGCAGTGTCAGGTTGTGCTTGCGGGCAGCCCAGGAGTTGCCCTTCATGAACTTCTTGTCCGAGACGAACTTGTAGAGGTAGTCGAACCGCTCGTCGTCGCCCATGTACGCGACCACGTGACCGTCCTTCGCCACGATCACGTTGGCGCCCTCGTGCTTGAACCGGCCCATCGCTGTGTGCTTGCGCGGGCGGCTCTCCGGGTCGAACGGGTCGATTTCGACGACCCAGCCGAACCGGTGTGCCTCGTTGGGGTGCTTCGCCAGGTCGAAGCGCTCGTCCGCGCGCTCCCACTTGCGGCTGCCGCTGGGGTAGCGGCTGGCGGTGCCGATGCCGTACCGGTCCAGCTTCGGCTTCAGCTCGGCCGGGACGGCGTCGGCGCCCACGAAGTACTGGTTGAAGTTCTCCTCGCCGGAGAGGACCGTGCCCCACGGGGTCACGCCACCGGCGCAGTTGTTCAGCGTGCCGACGACAGTGCGGCCCCTGGGGTCGGCGGCGGTCTTCAGCCAGGCCGAGCCGGCGGCCGGGCCGGTCAGGTCGAACTTGGTGCTCAGGGCGGTGACCCGCCGGTTGTACGGCCGGGGGCCCTTCCCGACCGGCTTCCACTGCCCGGTGCCCGCGACCCGCTCAAGCTCCACCACCGACATGCCGTGCGCGGCCATCGCGGTGCGCAACTGCTCCACGGAGAGCCCGTCCAGGCCGGGGAAGCCTGGGAACATCAGGTCCTCGTTCGTGTACTCGTGGTTGACCACGAGCAGCGCCCGCTTGCCTTGCTTGTCCAGCGGCAGCACGCCCACGAAGTCGTTGTTGTACCCGAACTGCCTGGACTGCGCGGCGGCGGTCTGGTGGTGCAGGTCGAACTCCGGCGCGCCCGGCAGCACCGGGTCACCCCACTTGATCACCACGGCGTGGTCGTAGCCGTTCGGTACGACAAGGGTGTCCAGCTTGTTCGGTGGGATCGGCTTGAAGGTCAGCGCGCCGCTGCCGACCCCGGTGCTGGGACGACCGAACCCGACGTTCTCCGGAACGTCCGGGGCGGTCGGGGCCGCCATGGCCGGGGCCGCCCCGGCGAGCGCGCCGGCTGCCGCGCCGCCGAAACCGAGCACCAACGCGCCGACAGCGCCGGCCCGGACCACGCCACGCCGCGACACCTCGGCGTTCACCACGTCACCGAAGTACGCGTTGTCGGAGGTGTTCGGGACCGGGTGGTCACACGCGTTTCCGCACCGGTACAGGCAGGTCATGGCATCACGGGTGCCATGGCGGGTGCCGTTCAACAGGGGGAGCAGCCGGGGACGGTCGCTCATGGGGGAGGCCTCCAGAGAAGTCGGTGGCACGACAGGCGGCGTACCAGCCGGACGCTAAGAGGACGCGGTGAGCGCTCGTCAGCCGCGATGTGAACCAGGCATGAACACCTTCGTCGGCGGCGTCACCACGCCACCGGTCTGACCTCGGGCTGAACCGATCGGCGTGACAGCACGTATTCCCGAGCGAACGCACCGCCGGACGCGCGCCGGAAGCGAGGAGACCGCCATCAGCGACCACGACGCCCAACTGCTCCGCGCGCTGCACGACGAGCACGCGGAGGCGCTGTACGCCCATGCCCTGCGGCTGGTCAACGGGGACCGGCAGCGGGCCGAGGACCTGGTACAGGAGACGCTGCTGCGGGCCTGGCGACATCCGGAGTCTCTCGACCCGAGACGCGGATCGGTGCGGTCCTGGCTGTTCACCACCGCGCGCAACCTGGCCATCGACGCCTGGCGGCGCCGATCCACCCGCGTCGGTGAGGTGTTCACCGACGATCTGCCCGAACCGCCCGAGGTGATCGACGAGGCCGAACGGGCGGTGGAGGCGTGGACCGTCGCCGAGGCGCTGAACCGGCTCAGCCCGACCCACCGGGAAGTGCTTGTCGAGTGCTTCTACCAGGGGCGGTCGGTGGCCGAGGCGGCGTCCCGCCTGGGCGTGCCGCCAGGGACCGTGAAATCCCGCACCCACTACGCGCTGCGGTCTCTACGGTTGGTCCTGGCCGAGATGGGGGTGACGGGATGACCCGGTGCGAGTTCGCGTATGACGACGGCGCGTACGTGCTGGGCGCCCTGGCCCCCGCCGAACGGGCGGCCTACGAGCGGCACCTCGGCGGGTGCGCCTCGTGTCGGGAGGCGGTCGCGGAGATCGCCGTCCTGCCCGGGTTGCTCGGACGCCTCGACCCGGCGGGGTTGGAGCAGATCCTGCCGCCGCCGGCCCCGCCCCGGGTACCCGCGCTGCTCGACGAGGCCCGCCAGCGCCGCCGTCGGGAACGCGCCGCGGACCGGCGACGATACGCACTGACCACACTGGCCGCCGCCGGGCTGGCGCTGCTGGTCGGTGTGGGCACCGCAGTGGCGCTGCCTCGAACGGTCGACCCGTCCGGGCCGCCCGGCGCGCAGGGCAACCCGACCCCGCAGGTGTCGATGGTGGCCATGCGACCGGTGGCCGCCGCCGGGCCGGTGCACGCCGACCTCGGGCTCACCGGCACCAAGTGGGGCACCGAGGTGAGAATGCGTTGCGGGTACGACGCGCGGACGAGCTACGGCAAGGCGTACCCGTTCCGGCTGGTGGCGCGTGGTCCGAACGGCGCCACCGAGCAGATCGGCTCCTGGTTGGCGGCGCCCGGCGACGACCTCAGCTTCACCGGCGCGACGAGGTTCACCGACGCCGAGCTGGTCAGCGTGGAGCTGCAGAAAGCCGACGGCACGCCCCTCCTGACCTACGCCGTCCCCTAACCCACCCCGCCCCACCCCGCCCCGCCCCGCCCAACCCCGGTCCTCCGCGATCTTGCACTTTCTGCTGTTCCATAAGGGGCAGATCAGGCATATCGACGACCGAAACTGCAAGATCGCGGGGTCAGGGGGTGGGGAGGGGGGTGGGGACAGGGGTCTGGTGGCGGGACTGGCGGGTGCGGCGGGAAGCTCGGACGGCGTCGGCGGTGAAGACGATCAGAGCCAGCCAGACCAGCGCGAAGCCGGCCAGGCGGGCCGGCGGCATCGGCTCGTGGAAGATCAGCACCCCGCAGCCGAGCTGGAGGATGGGCGCCAGATACTGGATCATGCCTAGGCTGCTCAGGGGCAGTCGGTTGGCCGCCCCGGCGAACAGCAACAGCGGGATCGCCGTGGCCGCGCCGGCCAGCACCAGCAGCGCTGTGTGCCCGGCCGAGACGTGCCCGAAGGTCAGGTCGGCCTTCGCGGTCAGCCAACCCAGGTAGCCCAACGCCGGCAACGCCAGCACCGCCGACTCGACGAAGAGCCCCTCCGCCGCCGGCAGCCCGAGCCGCTTCTTCACCAGGCCGTAGCCGGCGAAGCTGAACGCCAGGGTCAACGCCAGCCAGGGCAGCCGGCCGTAGTCCACTGTGAGCACCGCGACCGCCGACGCGCCGATCCCCAGCGCCACCCACTGCGCCGGGCGTAGCCGCTCCCGCAGCACGGTCACCCCGAGCAGCACCACCACCAGCGGGTTGATGAAGTAGCCGAGCGCCGTCTCCACCACCCGGTCCGAGTTGACCCCGTAGATGTAGGTGCCCCAGTTGACAGCGATCAGCGCGGCGGCGGCGACGATCCCCGCCATCGCCCAGGGGCGGCGCAGCAGCGCCCGCAGGAAGCCGACGTTGCGCAGCGCCGCCAGCAGCAGGGCCACGAAGAGCACCGACCAGACGATCCGGTGGGCCAGGATCTCCAGCGGGCCGGCGGGTCGCAGCAGCTTCAGGTAGAGCGGAAAGAAACCCCAGAGCAGGTACGCGCCGAGGCCGTAGAGATATCCCAGGCGGAGTGGCGTCACGCCTCCACCGTAAGGGGCGTAGTGCTGCTTTGTTCCTTTCCGGTGATCGGGGTCACCGGGGGTCGCCGGTCCAGCTGCATCCAGCGTTGCGGCGCGTCCAGCGGGGTGAAACCCACCCCCGCGTACACCTGGTGGGCGTCGTTGGTGCAGAGCAGGATCCGGCGTACGCCCAGCTCGTCCAGGTGGTCGCGGACCGCGCCGGCCAGCCACCCGCCCAGCCCGCGACCTCGGGCGGCCCGGTCGACGTACACGTCGCAGAGCCAGGCGAAGGTGGCGCCGTCAGTGACGACCCGGGCCACAGCGACCTGCCGGCCGTCCTCCGGCCGGTAGATGCCGAACGGCAGCGAGCCGGCGAACGACCGCTCCGTGGTCTCCCGGTCCCGTCCGAGCGCCCAGTACGCGTCGGTGGACAACCAGTGGTGCACCAGGTCCAGGTCGATCCGCGCCGGATCGGTGCTGAGCAGGTGGCCGTCGGGAGAGGTCAGCGAGAACATGCTGCGACGCTAACCGCCGAGGTGGGCGGTCCGGCCGCCACATTCCCGAACTCTGGTCATCGGCCCGCCGGGGCCCGACCGAGGTCGGAGCCCCGGACGGACCGGGTCGGTGCTGGTTGGTCGGCGATCAGTCGCGGTCGAGGACGGCGCCGAGGATCCAGGTCACGATGCTCACGAAGAGGGCGCCGAGCACTGCCGCCGGCCAGAAACCGTCCACCGAGAACGGCAGCCCGGCCTGATCGGCGATCCAGCTGGTGAGCAGGAAGAGCAGCCCGTTCACCACCAGGGCGATGAGACCCAGGGTCAGCAGGTAGAAGCCACAACCGACGGTCTTGATGATCGGCTGGAGAACCGCGTTGACCACGCCGAAGATCACCGCCACCAGGAGCAGCGTGGTCACCGTCTCGGTGGCCGAGTTCGAATCCAGGGAGATGCCCGGGATGAGGAGCGTGGCCAGCCAGAAAGCCAGAGCTGTGCTGGCCAGCCGGATCAGCAGACCTTTCAGAAAACCCATGGCGGGGATCGTGCCACGGACACCGCACCGACGTAACCCGCCAGCTGGCCGTCCCGGTGGAATCAGCCCCGCGTCGGCGGGCCGATCAGTTGCGCCTCGATCGGAGTGGGGGAGAGTAGTGCCCACCGCAGCGCCCGACGGTTGACCACGGCCACCATGTCCTCCCGGATCCGGGTCAGCCACTCGGCCGAGCCGCCCAGCCCCAGCGCCGCTCCGGCCAGGGTGGCCTCGGTGGAGGTCAGTGGCTGGAGCAACGCCAGGTCGGCGCGGCTCAACGCGTCCACATCGGCCGGGGTCAGCTCGTCGCGTACCACAAGGGTGGCCCGCCACGGTGGGCCCGGCGCTGCCTCGCCCGCCACCGGCCCGGCGTCGACGATGAGCAGCAACGGACGCAGCGCGGTGCCCACCCCGTCGGCGACCGCCCGACCGGGAGGGAGCAACGGGATCGTGCCACCCGGCGCGCCAACCCCTCGGATGAACGGCTCCCAGGCGCGTGGCCGGGCGGTCTGCACCACCACCAGGGCGCCGAGGGCCAGGGCGCGCAGGGCCACCAGCTGGGCTGCCCGCACCCCGCCGACCAGCAGCACGCGGGTGCTCTCCGGCCGGAACAGTCGCACGGTGACGGCTCGGCCGTGTCGATTGGTGCCGACCATCATTCCCGCGTCGCCCAGGGACAGCTCCCAGGCGTCCACAGCCGGGCCGGGTCGCGCTCCGGGCACCGGTGAGCGGGGCTGCGCCCCGGGTGCCGACAGCGCCAACGGCAGCGTGGCGGCCAGCCCGCTCAGGTGGGCGCCGTCGAGTCGGCGTAGCTTTCCGCCCAGGTCGGTCACCAGGCGGGTCAGCGCCTCGGTGGCCGCCACCAACTCAGCCGCCGTCCCGGCGGCCAGGCGTACGGTCAGCTCGGTCGGCACTCCGCTGGCCGCCGGCGGACCCGACGACGCCGACATCGTCGGCGACGGGCCTGAGCAGATCGACACCGTCGTGGCCGTCGCCGGCAGCGCGAGCAGGCGGGGCACCAGCCGGCGGGTAGCCGCAGCGCCCGCATCGGGCCAGTGGAGCAGTCGGAAGGTGGCCTGGACGAGAGTGCCGGACCGGATCGCCGGCCAGGACTCCCGAACCGGTTCGCCATCGTGGTGGGCCAGCTCGCCCAGGACGCGCAGTGCCGCCGGCACCCCGAGCGGCCGCGCGGCCAACGGCCCGAGCCGGCGGACGATCCGGCGAACCGTGCCGGCGAGTACCCGCCGCAGGTCCTCCTCGGACCAACCGTTCACCCGCAGCACCCGGACCGCCACCACCGCACGCTCACGCCCGGCGAGCCGCCCGTCGGTGAGCTGCCGGTACGACGTGCCGATAGTGCCACCCGCGCTCGGCACCGGCGCCGGCGCACCGGCGAGCAGCAGTTGGATCAGCAGCGGGGGCTGGTCCGGCCCGGTCGGCGGGAGCAACGCGGCCGGGGCGGGGATCGCCTGGGACACGTCGCCCAGCAGGTCGCCGGGGTCGCCGAGCTCCAGGAGCGCGACCATGCCGGTGGTGTCCTCCAGGACGGCGGCCGGCCCGCCGGTCAACTCGGTCGAGCGGACCACGGTGCCCGGGGCGACCAGGTCGAGCAGTTCGGCCGCGTCCGCTGGCCCGGCCAACACCCGTCGACGGGTGAGGTGCCCGATGGCGGTGCCCAGCCACTCGAACAGCCACCGCCCTCGCACCGGCACCCAGGCGCAGGCCACCAGCAGCACGGCCACCAGGACGGCCGCCGCGACGACCGGCGCGGGTCGGCCGAGGGTGACGAGCACGAGCGCCGCCGCGACCTGTGCGGCGACCAGTTGGCCGGCTCGCGCTCCGGCAGCCGCACGACGGCCGAGTGCGACCCAGTGGGCCACCGGCGACCGGCGACCGGGGGTGCGCTGATCGACCGACAGCGAGCCGCTGTGGGTGGATCGCCCCGGCCCGCCCATCAGTGGGGAGGCACCTGTCTCGGATCCGGTCGGGGTCGGCGGGTGCGGCCCTCCGGTGGTGATCGCCGGCACCGTGCCTCCTCGACCAGTGGGGACCGGGTCGGGCGGCCGGCCGCCCTCCGGCGGCCCGTCACGCGCCGCGACGTGGCTGCGGCACATCGTAAGCGACCGATGGCCGCCTCGGTTGTCCACAGGGGAAGCCGGCGGGGTAGCAGAACTGCTACGAGGTCGCTACCGTCAGCCACGAAGTCCTTCGCTGACCCGTGTCTCAGTGCTCGACGACCGGGCCAAGCGACGACGCGTCGCCACGGGGTGGGCGCGTCGACGGCCAGGTGCGATCCGAGAGACGAGGTGACGTCCGGATGTCCCAAACCAAGGCAGAAGCAGCGGTGATGCAGCAGACTGCCGCGAAGTTCGAGCAGGTGGACCAGTCGTTGCAATCCATGCTGACCGGCCTGCTGGCCGAGCTGGAGGTGTTGCAGCAGGCGTGGCGTGGCGCTGGTGGCCGGTCGTTCGAGCAGGTCAAGCAGCAGTGGTCACAGGACCAGACGGCGCTGCACCGCGCGCTGCGCGAGACCGCCGGTGCGATCCGCACCGCCGGTCGGCAATACCACGCGTCCGACGACGAGGTGGCCAGCCGGGTGGCCGGCACCAACCGCGGCGGCATCCAACTGCCGCTCTGATCCCGCTGGGGAGGGAATCCAATGGACAATGGTGTGCTGGTCGTCAACTTCGCCGCGCTGCAGCAGGCCGGCGCTGACATTCAGAAGGCGTTGAACACCCTCGACGCGCAACTCGGCCAACTCGAACGCGACGCCGCCCCGCTGGTGGCGAGCTGGACGGGCGACGCGCGGCAGGCCTACGAGCAGCGGCAGGCGCGGTGGCGTTCGGCCTCGCAGGACCTGCAGGGGATGCTGCGTGACATCAGGTTGGCGGTGAACGACTCCGCCACCGACTACCTGGACACCGAAAAGAAGAACACCGGGCTGTTCCAGTGAGCGAATTGGGTCGGGAGCGCTGACCGTGTCCGGGTCGGCGCCCCGCCCGCCGCCGGTCGGCGGTCAGGGCCGCGCGCGGGCGGGCTCGGGCCGCGCACCGACGGGCTCAGGCCGCGCACCGACGGGCTCAGGCCGCGCGCGGGCGGGCTCAGGCCGGGTCGGCCGGGCGCCAGCGTCGACGGGCGCCCCGAGGCACCACCAGGGCGAGCAGCGCCACTGTGACCGCCGTGATGCCGGCCACCGCGCCGACCAGCAGGGCTCGGTCCCGCGCGGCGGCCCGGCGGGCCTGGTGGGCGAGCTGCGCCGGGTCGGCCCGGTCGTCGGCGAGGGCGGCGACCGGCCGCGCGCCGGCCGCACGGCCGCCGCTGGTCTCGGTGACCGCCCGGTAGGGGTTCAACACGCCGGCGCCGTACCCGCCGCCCCGGCCCGAGCCCGGAGCTGGATCGGCGGTAGCGATGATCCGCTCCGCCACCTGGGCTGCGGTCAGCTCCGGCCGGTACTGCCGCAGCAACGCGGCGGTGGCGGCCACGAAGGGCGCCGCGTAACTGGTGCCCTCGACCCGATGATGGCCGGCGCCGGGTGCGGCGGTCAGCACCTCGCTGCCCGGGGCCACGAGGTCGACGTACGGGCCGGTCTGCGAGAACGTCGCCCGCGCGCCGTCCGCCCCGATCGCGCCCACACCGAGCACCCCGTCGTAGCCGGCGGGGAAGGGTCGGGGATCCCCGCTGTCGTGCAGATTGCCGGCGGCGGCCACCAGCACCACGTCCCGGTCGACCGCGTACCGCACGGCCGAACGGACCTCCGGGTCGTCCGCGTACAGGACCACGGACAGGTTCACCACGTCGGCGTCATGGTCGACGGCCCACCGGATGGCCCGGGCGAACTCGTCGGCGCTGACCGTACGCCCCGACTCCCGCCCCTGCACCACCTGCTGCTCACTCACCCGCACCGGCAGGATTCGGGCACCCGGCGCCAGACCGCGGAAGGCGACGTCGGAGCGGGGCGCCGCGGCGATGATGCTCGCCACACCGGTGCCGTGCCCGGCGCAGTCCCGACCGCCGTCCCCGCCGGGGTCGAGCAGGTCCGTGCCGGCCAGCACCCGCCCAACCAGCTGCGGGTGCACGCGGTCAACCCCGGAGTCGACCACCGCGACGGTCACCCCGGCGCCGGTGGCCAGCAACGCGAGCCGCGCCGGGTCGTACCGTTGCTGTGGCCAGGGCCTGGCCGCGACCGGCCGGACGGGGGCGAGTGGTGTCGCGCAGGCCGGTGCCGCCCGAAGCCCGGCGGTGGCGGCGACTGTCGGAAGGGCCGGTACGGTCAACAGGCTGGCGGCCAGACCTGCGAGGACCGGGCGCGTTATCGATCCGGACATCGACACCCTCCGTATCGTATCGGCTCCGGAACGGGATGTTATCGCCTCCTCCTGGCCCTGGCAGGCCGCCGCCGGCCAGCCATTGTGATCTTGGTACCACCTTGTAGGTTGTACGCGATACCTGTGGCCTGTTCTCGGAAGGGGAGGTGGCCGTGACCGCATGGGAGCCGGCCACGGAGGCCGAGGTGGCGATGCGCGACGCGCTGCGCGCCAACGACCAGGAGCTGTACTTCAGGGTCCTGTCCCGCACCGATGTGCTGCTGCCGGTCTCCGCGCCGACGCAGCCCGGCCAGCCACCCGCCGGATGGGGCACCTGGACCACCGGCGGCCGGACCCACGTCCTGGCCTTCACCTCCGCCGCCGCCCTGCGAGCCTGCCTCGGCGATCACGCCGGCAGCAACCGACGCATCCCCTTCGCGGACCTCGCGGCCAGTTGGCCCAACCACGAGTGGTGGCTCGCCGTCAATCCGGGTCTACCGGTCGAGGGTTACCTGCCGGCCTGGTTCGTGTCGCAGCTGTCCCGAGGTGACGTGCGACTGCCCGGCCGCGCCATGGGTGCCCGCGCCCGCCTGGAACGCGCCGAGACGTTGGCCCGCACCCGGCCCGGCATGCCAGCTCGGGACTCCGCGCCAGCCGCCGGATCGCGCCCTGCGACGGGGGCGGCCTCGTCCGGCCCCGATGGTGCTCCGCTCACACCCCACAGGCCCAGCCGGAGCGGTGCCCCCCGAGTGGGTGCCCCGCCGGCACCGGGCCCGGCGCCCCGGCCGCCCGTTCCCGCTGAGCCGCCGCGCCGGTCCGGCGACGAGGGCCTGCCCGCCGCCGGTCAGCGGCACCCCACCGAGCCGCCCCGGCCCACACCGGGCGCCGAAGCCCTGCCCCGCACCGGCCGGCAGTCCCGTTTCACCCCGTTGGCGACCGCCGGCCCCACCACCGACCAGGCCGGGCCCGGCGCTGGTTGGCCGGCAGCGACCCGGCCGGGCGACGTCGACGGCCCCGCTCCGGCCAACGGCAACGCCGGCCCCCAGGCCGCGCCTCGGCGCTCCTTCTTCGACCCCAGCCCGACCCGCGACCCGGCCGCGAGTGGGGGACGCCCCGGTGACCGGGCTGCCCCGCCGACCCGGTTCGGGCGAGGCAGCCAGCCCTTTCCTCGCCGCCGTCCGGCCGACGCGCCGGCCGACGAGACCGCGACGCGAGCCTTTCCGATGGCGGCGGACCCGGCAGCCACCCAGCCGATACAACGGCCAGGAAGTGGCCTCGGCGCGTCCCGCGGGACGGACGCGCCGCCATCCGGCGAGGAGATCACCCAGCCGCTGCCGCCGCGCCGGCACAACCCACTCGCTGAGGAGCCCACCCGCGCGTTCCGGGTGACCGGCGAGCCACCCCTGATCGGTGCGCCCGGGCGGCCATCGGCGGAGGAGACGCAGGCGATTCCCCAGGACCGGCCGGGCCGGTTCGAGCCGACGGAGGATCTGCCGGCGTCAGTCGCGGAACCGGTCTCCGGGCCGCCCGCGCCGCGCCGCGGCTTCACGCCCATCGTCATCGAGGGCACGATCATCGAGTCCCGCGACCTCACCGACCCGGTCGAGAGCAGCGCTCCGGTCGACGCGCCCCGGCGGCCCAGCCCCGCCGAGGCCGCCCCGCCGCCGTTCGGCTCGACGTCCTCCGACCCGGGCCTGTTCGGCCCGTCGTCCTTCGGTTCCAGCCCGTCCGGGCCCCCGTCGTTCAGCCCCGCTCAGCCGGCCCCGAGCCCATCCGCCCCGCACCCCGTGGTTCCGACAGAGGTCGGCGCAGCCGGCGGTGGCCTGGGCGACCCGCGGATCGACGACCGCGTCGACGCCCCGCTCCAGGACGACCGCGCCGACAGTGCTGTCTCGTCGGTGGGCCCGGCCGGTACGGACCAGGCCGACGGCGAGGGCAGCGGCGCGAGCGTGAGCCCGAGCGACGTTCCGCGCTCGCCGGCCGACGAGCCGGCGCCGGTCGAGTTCGAGCCCGCCAACACGGTCGAGGAGGACCTGCTCAGCGCCGCAGGCTCGGGCAGCACCGACACGTTCCTGTCCACCCTCCTGCTGGCCCGGGTGCTACTGCCGGCGGCACCGGAATCGGTGCGGGGAAGCCGCCCCGGGGATCCCGGCTTCGTCTGGCGTACCGGACAGCTCGACGGCGAGACGTACGTGGTGGTCTACACGTCGTCGGAGCGCCTCGCCGACCATGTCGAGGGGGACGTCGACACGGTCCGGGTGAAGTTCGCCCAGCTGATCCGGCGCTGGCCCGACGAGGACTGGTCGTTCGCCGTCAACCCGGGCACGCCGGTGGGTGCCAAGTTGCCCGGCGAGCAGATCGTCGCGTTGGCCAACTGGGCCGCCGAGGTCGGGCTCGGGGACGACCTGGAAGTGGACCAGGTGGAAGCGCCGGCCGTGGCCGAACCCGCCGCCCGTCCCCGGTACGCCCCAGCGGCGGTCGACCCGACCCGCCCGACGGTCATGCAGAAGGCGATCGCCCCCAGCCAGCTCGCGTACTACCTGGATCGTGGGTACGACAGGGTGTCCGGGTTCGTGCACCGGGCCGGTGAGCTGTCCCACCTGACCACACCGGCTCAGCTGCACGAGGCGCTGGGCCTCAGCTACCCCGGCTCGCCGTTCGCCCCGGACGCCGAGGAGATCTACGTGCTGCGCTGGCCGGCGCACCGGCCGAGTCTCTACCGCATCCCGTACGGCGGTCAGAACGAGCCGGCGATGCGGGCCATGGAGGGCTGGGTCATCGAACGTCCGCCGTTCCGGGGCAACGGCTTCGCCCCGGGTGAGAGCAGCGACGTGGTGGCGGAGTTCAAGGTGGACAGCGCACGGCTGCCGCACGGCGCCCAGCTCTGGCGCATCGGCGCGGACGGCAGCGAGCGGGTGGTCGCGGAGCTGGACACCGACTCGGTCACCTGGCGACGGGTCGGGGAGGCGTGATGCGCGACGGTTACGTGGCTCGTTGGCAGGGCCGGGAATACCAGGCCAGCCCGGACGGCGACGACATCCGCCTCTACCAGCCCGAGCCGGGCGACGGCTTCGAGGAGGTCCGCGCGGGCCGCTACGTCCGCGTGCTGCCGGCGAGCGAGATCGAGGATCTGGCGTACGTGCGGACCACCTGCACCTGGCAGGGGCAGCCGTTCATCGTGCTCGGCAAGCACGACGCCTGGTTGCGGGTGGAATACACCGGTGGTCGCTGGCCGGTGGCCGAGGCGATGCGACTGGAGGTCTTCGACTTCGGCGTCTACCAGGGTTGGGCGCCGGCCGCCGAGGTCACCGACCTGCGGGAGCAGCGGGTCTGACCGGTCAGGTCTTCGCCCACCGCAGGATCTCGCCGAGCACCAGCTCCGGTGCCTCCAGGTGTGGGAAGTGCCCCACCCCGTCGAGCAGCCGCCACTCGTACGGGGCGACGACGTACCGGCCGGAACCCAACGCGGTGCGCGGCAGGGAGGCGGTGTCCAGGGCACCGTGCAGTTGCAGGGTCGGGGTGGACAGTGGCTTCTGCATCAGGCGGACGAACCGGTAGCCGTGCAGTCGCAGCAGCGAACGGAACGCCCAGCGGTAACCCTCCAGCGCGCAGAACGCGGCCTGCGGGATGCACATCGCCTCCCGGCACCGCTCGGCGTACGCCTCGAAGTCCGGCCCGGCCACCCACTGTGGGCCGCCCCAGCGGCGCATGATCTCGCCGACTGCCGCAGCGCCGTCGCGGGTCAGGACGTGCTCGTAGCGGGGTAGCTGGAACTTCAACGCCGGTGTGGAGGCGGTGAACTGCCCGCGTGGGTCGGCGAAGATGGCGGCGCGCAGTCGCAGTGGGTGCGGCGCCCCCAGCACCACGAGCCGGCGGACCAGGGACGGGTGGAACGACGCCACCGTCCAGGCCACCATGCCGCCGAGGCCGCTGCCGACGATCGTCGCGGATCGTTCACCGAGCGCGCGGATCAGCCCGGCGATGTCGGCGGCGAGGGTGTAGCCGTCGTACCCCCGGGGTGGTTTGTCGCTGGCCCCGTAGCCGCGTAGGTCGACGGCGACCGCCCGGAAGCCGGCGTCGGCGATCGCCGGCAACATCTGGTGCCAGGCCCACCAGTGCTCCGGGAAGCCGTGCAGGAAGAGCACCATCGGCCCGGTGCCGCCCTCGACCACGTGGAACCGGCTGCCGTTGGCGCCGACGAAACGGTGCGTCCACGGCCCCTCGGTGAGGACACAGGACTCGTCGACGGCCCCGCCGCGCTGGTCGGTCATGGCAGACAGCCTAGGACCCGGTTGCCGCGGGCGACCCTGGTGGTCGCGTTGAACAGGGGAAAGCCCCGGGTAGTCCCGGAGCGGGACCGGGGTCCGGCGGGCGGAACCAGCGGCACAAGGGCCGGACAAAGGGCGACGCCCCGGGCAGATGACCTGCCCGGGGCGTCGCTGGTTGGTGCGGGATCAGTGGTCAGCTGACCCGGATCTTCATCGAGGTGCCGTCCTGCTCCAGAACCTTGATCTTGACACCGGCCGCGGGGAGCTTGACGCCGTGGTTCGGCAGCTCCTCGTAGAAGTACTTCTTGGTGTCGTCGAACAGCGGCTCAGCGGCCTGGCCACGGATGTACTGCGGCTGGCTGTTGAGGTGCAGGGTGAACGAGTCGGCCTTGTTCAGGCTGAACGGTGCGTCGTACATCTGGACGCGGGCCCGCCACGGAGCGCCGGTCAGGTTGTAGATCGGGCGCGGGTGCGCGTCGATGTACAGGTTGCGACCCTCACCGGGGTGACCACCCGGGTTGGTCGGGGATGCCGGGGCGGTGTTGTTGTCGTCCCAGCGGGTGTTCCAGTACGAGATGAGCAGGCCCTCCTGGTACGCGTAGTGGTCCACCCAGTCCGGGCGGGTGTTCGCGTAGCCGAAGAAGTACGGGCCGGTCTTCAGGTACTTGTCGTACGAGACGTACGAGCGGTTGCCAGCGATGTAGAAGTTGTCGAACTCGTCGGTGTACGTGGCACCGACGACCTCCCAATCCTCGAGCGCCCAACCCGCGTCGGTCTCGGCACCGTCGCTGAGCACGGTCTGGCCGTCGGCGGTCACGGTGATCGCGTCGCCGAAGAAGCCGCCCTCGGACACGCCACCGTCGGTGACGTAGTGCAGGCGGACCTGCGCCACCTTGCCGGCCAGCGTGTTCAGCGGAATGTTGATGTCCGCCCAGGCGCCGTTGCTGCTGCCATCGAGGGCGGGGCGGCCGGCGCCGTCGACGCCGATCGGCTGGCCGTTGACGGTGCCGTCCAGATCGGTCCAGGTCTGACCACCGTCGGTCGACGCCTCGAAGTAGAGGTAGTCGTAGGTCTCCTCGATGCTGTACTTGCCCTTGAGCGACAGCGCCGCCGCGGACTTACCGGTGAGGTCGAACGTCCTCGTCATGGTGCCGTCGAGGTTGTCCTTGTTGCCGGAGAAGTACTGCTTCGAGCCCTCGAACGGCGCGCCGTAGTTGAAGGTGTACTCCCGCTTCGGCAGCACGACCACGACGGCCTGTGCCTTCTTCGAGTTGTACTCCTGCGGGCCGAGCTCCATCGTGCGCTTCTGCCCCGCCACGACAACCTCGTAGTCGAGCCAGCCGAGCTGGAACTTGTTCCATGCCCCGAGGTCGCCGCCACGGTCGCCGATGCCGGCGTCGTTCTTGGCGCCGAGCCGGCTCTGGGCCATCAGGGTCCAGTGCTCGTTGCTGTTGTCCGCCGGGCCGTAGTCGTCCGGCAGGCCCAGGTCGTGGCCGTACTCGTGGTAGAAGACGCTGCGGCCGCCGTTTTCCGGCTGGATCGTGTAGTCGCGGATCCAGACGCCGGTGTTGCCGATCTGGGTGCCGCCGATCGGGAAGTTCGGCGGGCCGACGGGCGAGCTGTTGAACGCCGACCAACGGTGGCTCCAGATCGCGTCCTCACCCTGCTGCGGGTCACCGTCGGCCTGGTCGCCGCCGGAGTGGACGATCTGGAAGTGGTCGATGTAGCCGTCCGACTCGTTGAAGTCGCCGTCACCGTCGTAGTCGAAGCGGTCCCACTGGTCGAAGGACTTCATCTCGGCGGTGATCTGCGCGTCCGTCCGGCCCTTGGCCTTCTGGTCGGCGACCCACTGGGTGGCGGCGTCGGCGATCAGGTTCCAGGTGTTCGGGCAGACGTTGTCGGCGCAGACGGCGGGGTCGCCGGTCGGGTCGTCGTCGGCCTTCGGGTCGTCGGAGCGACCGTAGCGGGCCTCGTTGTACTTGACCTTGACCCAGTCGGTCACCTCACCCTCGACGGTGTAGCGACCCGAGGACTGGGCCTCGTAGTACTGCTTGAGCGACTCGTCGCCCGGGTTGGTGCCGAAGTAGAGCTGGCGGAAGTGCTCCGGGCTGAAGTCCGGTTGCCAGATGGTGGAGTTGTCCACGGCCCGGTTGGGCTCGGGGATCTTGTTGTGCAGCGGTCCCTCGAACGTCGCCGGTCCGGCGACGTCCGGGTTCATGTCCTTGTCCGGGTAGGACGGGTGCCGCTCGTCACCGAACTCGGCCAGGATCACGAAGATCTTGTCGGTCCGCTCACGCTTGAGTTCGACGTACTGATCCCTGGTCTGCGCGGCGGCGCCGGCGCGCGCGCGGGCGTTGGCGCCCGTTCCGCCCGCCTTGCCGACCTCGCCGACCTTGACAACAGTGCTTCCGTTGCGCTCGATCGGCTTGCTGCGACCGGTCAGCACGTCGCTGAGACCCTGCTGACGCAGCGCGCGGCGCTTCTCCTCGAGCTTGTCGGGGAGCTCATCCTGCAGTGACTGCGGTTCGGCAGCGGCCGGTGCTGCTGCCGGCAGTTTGGGCTGAGGCGCCGCCGAGGCGGACGGGCCGAAAGCCAGGCCTGTCGCCGTCAGTGAGAGCCCGAGCAGACCCACTGCGACTTTGCGCACGTGGTACCTCCGGTGTGAGGGAACCGGCCCAACGGGGGTACAGGCCGGTGGGAGATCGATCCCACTAGTGGGACCATTGGTGAACATAGTTACTGGCGGGACGGGTGGGAAGACGAACGCGTCGATTTGTTGCAAGATTTTGTTGGGAATGCTTTTCACCGTCACACCCCGCCGGTTCATCAGCCCCGCTGACCAGCGCGGCCCCGGACGCGAACGTATACAACGACATTTTTCGATCAATCTTTGCGCACATACGACAGTGGGGCCGGCAGCGTCTCCGCCACCGGCCCCACCGTCAGTTCGCGATCCGTGAAACCGTTACTTCTTGGCCGGGGTCACGTAGATCATGGCCGACGAGTTGTCCCCGGCAGCCTTCTTGATCGTCAGCGAGACGCCGTAGTTCACGCCCTGGTCGCCGGGGTTTCCGGTGCCCAGCACGATCGCGCCACCGCCCAGGGTCACGCCGTAGAACTCCGGCGCCGGGCTGCCGTCCGGGTTGGTGACCCGGGTGGTGTACGGCGCGTTGTCACGCGACGGCAGGACCACCGACGCGTCGTTGTCCCGGGCGTAGGCAGCACCATCGCGCATCTCGATGCCCGGGTACCAGCCCTTGGCGTCGGTGAACGCCTTCACCGGCGGCAGTCCCTTGAACTTCGTGCAGTACGCGCTGTACGGCTCGTCCGCCGCCTCCAGGCACTCCGTGAACGGGTACGTCCGGTTCAACGTGAAGGCCGCGTTCGAGGACTGCGGGCGGCTCGGCAGGTTGTCCGTCACCGACGGGTCCTTCACGGCCGCCTCACCGGTGCGCCGCAACGGGTCGAAGTGCGAGTCGACGATGAGCAACCCGCCCTTAGCGCCGTAGCTGGGCAGCGAGGTCATCTGCCCGGTGACGTGGTTGACGTCGCCGAGCGCGGTGTCCCGGTACCAGACCAGCATGCCCGGGGCGTTGTAGGAGATCCGGTCGACCTTCCACGCCTCGTGCGAGTAGATGGTGTCGTAGGCGTACTTCAGGCCCTTGTCGAAGCCGTCGAAGTTGCGCCACTCCGCCAGGTAGTACTGGGCGTGCACCTCGGTGCCGCTGGAGACCTTCCAGCCGCCACCGGTGGTGTCGACGAAGGTGCCGCCGGTGGCCGTCCAGCCGTTGTCGCCGCCCTCGACGTCGTCACTCCAGGTGGTGGCGCCGCCGCCGGTGACCGAGAAGTCGTCGACGAACCAGTTGCGCTCCTCGAACGCCTCGTCGGTGGCCAGGCGCAGCCGCACCTGGACCGTCGTGCCGGCGTACGCCGACAGGTCGACGTAGTCGTGCCGCCAGCCGTCGGTGCTGCCGGTCAGGCCGTACTTCTTGCCGCCGAAGTCGTTCATGCGGCCGTTCGGGTCCGGGTAGCCGTCCGGCGTGGTGACCACCGTGCCGCCCTCGTCGTACACCTTCTGCTCGGTCCAGGTCGTACCGCCGTCGGTGGAGAGCTCCACGAAGCCGTAGTCCCAGTCCTCCTCGATGATGTAGTTGTTCCACATCCAGAACTTCGAGTCGGCAGCCGCCGGCACGTCGACCGAGCGGCTCAGCTTGACGTCAGCCCACTCCTGGTCGTTGTTGCTGTGCCACATCTTCGTGCCGCTGTGCGGGGTCGCCAGCGTCGTCACCTTGTCCGGCAGGTCGACCTTGATGCCGTCCTCGGAGTCGATCGGGGTGCGCGACGTCTGGCCGAGCTTCACCTCGCGCGGGTTCGACCCGGGGCGGATGGTCAGCGGGTCGGCCCAACCGAGCACCCACTTGTCCCAGATGCCCATGTGCGTCGGCAACGCCTGGAAGATCTCACCCGAGTGCGAGCCCGAGGCCATCAGGTCCCAGAAGTCCACGTCGGAGTCGGCGTTGCCGGACGTGTCGTAGAGGTCCGGCAGACCCAGGTCGTGGCCGAACTCGTGGGCGAAGACGCCGACGCCGGCGTCCTCCGGCTGCACGATGTAGTTCGACGCCTTCAGGTTGGTGCCCGGGATGGTGTAACCACCGGCAACCGTGGAGGAGTGCGCCCACACGGCGTACACGCCCTCGGCGCCGCCACCGCGGGACTTGCCCTGACCGGCGTGCACCAGCACGAGGTGGTCGATCACGCCGTCCGGCTCGAAGACGTTGCCGTCACCGTCGCGGTCGGCCTGGTCCTCGATGTCGTAGTCGGCCCACGGGAAGTTCGGGTCCTTCGCGACGAGCGCGTCGATCGCGTCGGTCGCCAGGCGGCCCGCGCCGGCCGGGTTGTCCGGGTGGCCGTTCATCGACTGCTCACGGCCGGGAACCCACGCGCCGGTCTCGTCCTGGAAGCAGCGGTTGGCCGCGTACCAGCCCTCCGAGTGCGGCACGGTGATCCAAGGGCTGGCCTGCCCGTCCACCGTGTACGCGTTCTTGGACATCTCCAGGTACATGTTGTGCATGGTGCGACCGGACAGGTCGATGCCCTTCTTGCCGTCCGGGCCCTTCAGGTCCGTACGGACCCGCTCGGTGATGCCCTTCTTGCTGTAGAGCATCTTGTTGTAGTGCTGCGGCGAGAAGTCCGGCACCCACATCGAGTTGTTGTCCTCGTGGGGCAGGCGCGCCGGGTCCGGGATCTTGTTGTGCTTCGGGCCGTTCTGGACCGTGCCGGGGACGCAGGTGCGGTCCTCGAACACCGTCTTGGGGACCATCACGCCGGTGAAGTCGTCGTTGGCCTTGTCGTTGAACTCCACCAGCAGCGTCAGCAGCTTCGCCGTCTGGGTGGTCGGGGCCTTCTTGAACTTGCGGGGGTTCTGGCCCGTCTTCAGCGACTTGGCCTCGTCCTTGGCCAACTGCCGTGCGGTCACCGGGTTGCCCCGGGCGTGCTTCTGGTCGAACGCGCGGGCGGACTCCGCGGCAGGGGTGTAGATGCCACCCTTGCCCTTCACCTCACGGCCGGTGGTGTCCGGCTGCACCTCGGGCTCGGCGTAGTTGATGTAGTGCTCGTCGGCCCCGATCACCGCCAGAGGGGTGCCGGACGGCGACTGGGCCGCCGCGCTGCCACTCACGGTCAGTGACGTGGCCGCGAGGGCGATGGCGGGCAGCGCGACGAGTAGTCGTCGGCGCGCCCTGGACTGCGGTTTGTGGTTCATGCCGCTCCGTTTCTCGGGCATGGGGAGGAGGACGTTGGCGTGGCCGACCATCGAAGCGATGTGTGTCGAACTCTTCCAACCTGCGTGAACCTAAAGCACAACCGGCCGAAAGGACAGAGGTGATCTATGCCTGTGCCCGTTCAGCTTCTCCCGACTCCCCCGACCGACCGATGTGACAGTGGCGAGGCGGCACGAACCGTACCCGTAAGACACGACGGAGGGTGGCGGTCCGCACGGACCACCACCCTCCGATGAGTACGCCTACCGTCAGTCCTCGTCGGACTTCGTACCGCTCATCCCCGACGAGATCAGGTCCATCACCGAGGAGTCCTGCAACGTGGTCACGTCGCCCAGCGACCGGTTCTCCGCCACGTCCCGCAGCAACCGGCGCATGATCTTTCCGGAGCGGGTCTTCGGCAGCTCCGGCACCAGCATGATCTGCCGCGGCTTGGCGATCGGGCCGAGCGTCTTCGACACGTGGTTGCGCAGGTCGGCGATGAGCTGCTCGCCCGCCTCACCGGCGATGTCAGTGCTGCCCCGTGGAATGGCGAACGCGACGATCGCCTGACCGGTGGTCGGGTCGGTCGCGCCGACGACAGCCGCCTCGGCCACCGACGGGTGCGACACCAACGCCGACTCCACCTCGGTCGTCGAGATGTTGTGCCCGGACACCAGCATCACGTCGTCCACCCGGCCGAGCAGCCAGATGTGCCCGTCGTCGTCCTTCTTCGCACCGTCGCCGGCGAAGTACATGCCCGGGAAACGCGACCAGTACGTGTCGATGAACCGGTCGTCGTCACCCCAGATGGTGCGCAGCATCGACGGCCACGGCTCGCGCAGCACCAGGTAGCCGCCACCACCGTTCGGCACCGACTGGCCCTGGTCGTCCACCACGTCGGCCACGATGCCCGGCAGCGGCGCCATCGCCGAACCCGGCTTGGCCGCCGTCACCCCCGGCAACGGCGAGATCATGATCGCGCCCGTCTCGGTCTGCCACCAGGTGTCCACCACCGGCAGCTCGCCCCGGCCGATGTGCTGCCGGTACCACATCCAGGCCTCCGGGTTGATCGGCTCGCCGACGCTGCCCAGCAGGCGCAGCGACGACAGGTCGAAGTCCGCCGGGATGTCGTCGCCCCACTTCATCATCGTCCGGATCAGGGTGGGAGCGGTGTAGAGGATGCTCACCCGGTACTTGTCGATGATCTCCCAGAACCGGCCCTTGTGCGGCGTGTCCGGGGTGCCCTCGTACATCACCTGGGTGGCGCCGTTGGAGAGCGGGCCGTACACGATGTAGGAGTGCCCGGTGACCCAGCCGATGTCGGCGGTGCACCAGTAGACGTCAGTCTCCGGCTTCAGGTCGAACACCGCGTGCGTCGTGTACGACGCCTGGGTGAGGTAGCCGCCGGTGGTGTGCAGGATGCCCTTCGGGCGGGCCGTGGTGCCACTGGTGTAGAGGATGAACAGCGGGTGCTCGGCGTCGAACGGCTGCGCGGTGTGCTCGGCCGACGCGGTCTCCACCGTCTCGTGCCACCAGTGGTCCTTGTCGGACCACGCCACATCCTCGCCGGTACGGCGAACCACGAGCACGTGCTCCACCGACGGGGAGTTCGCCACCGCCTCGTCCACAGTGGGCTTCAACGCCGACGGCTTGCCCCGCCGGTAACCACCATCCGCGGTGATCACCACCTTGGCGCTGGCGTCCTGGATCCGGTTGCTCAACGAGTCGGCCGAGAAGCCACCGAAGACCACACTGTGCGCGGCGCCGATCCGGGCGCAGGCCAGCATGGCCACCGCTGCCTCCGGGATCATCGGCAGGTAGATCGCCACCCGGTCGCCGGCGGTCACCCCCAGGTTGGTGAGCGCGTTCGCCGCCCGGCAGGTCAGCTCGTGCAGGTCCGCGTACGTGATGGTGCGGGTGTCGCCCGGCTCGCCCTCCCAGTGGATCGCCACCTTGTCGCCCCGGCCCGCCTCGACGTGCCGGTCCAGGCAGTTGTACGCGACGTTGAGCTGCCCACCCACGAACCACTTCGCGAACGGCGGGTTCGACCAGTCGAGCACCTCATCCCACTTCTTCGACCAGGCCAGCCGATCGGCCTGCTTCGCCCAGAAGGCCAGCCGGTCGGCCTCCGCCTCGGCGTACGCGTCGATGGTGACGTTGGCGTGCGCGGCGAGTTCGGCCGGCGGGGGGAACTGGCGCGTCTCGTTCAGCAGATTGGCCAATGCCTCGCTCATGCCGTGACTCCTCATCCTCGGGGTGACCTGGGTCTCGATGGCACGAGGGTAGTCGCGGGGCCCGCGACCGGCCACGGCTGCCCACCGCCTCGCGCCGAGTGGCCCCCGCCGCGCGCCCGACGGCCCGTCCCCGCCGGTTCGCCCCCCGGGTCGGGTGGTCCGGGTCGCGTTGCGGGCGGGTGCGGCCCGCCACGCCAGGCCGGGTCGTTAGCGTGGCGGGGTGACCACCGACCCGCTCGCCCCGCTGCTCGCGCTCGCCGACATCACCGCCGCCGTCGAGCAGGCCCGCGCGCGGTTCGACCAGGCGCTCGGGCACCGGGCGCTGCGCCGGCACGGTGGACAGGTAGCCGCCGAGGTCAGCCTCCGCTCCGCGGTGGCCAGCGCGGCCCTCGAGGGAGCCGGGCACGAGCGTGAGGCGGTCCGGGCCGGCACCGTCACCGACCCGGTGCTCCAGGGGGCGCTGCGGGTCGCCGGAGCGCTGCCGGGCCTGAGTGAGCTGTGGCCGAAGGCGCCCCGCCAGGCCCTCGCGAAACTGCACGTGCTCGCCGCCCGGGACCTGGTGTCGGAGGCCGAGCTGGGCCGCCCGGTCGCCGACCCCGTGGTCGCCACCCGGCTGGACGGGCTGGCCGGCCTCGTCGCCGGCGGCACGAAGGTCTCCCCGCTGGTGCTCGCCGCTGTCGTACACGGGGAGTTGCTGAACCTGCGCCCGTTCGCCGGGCCGTCCGGCGTGGTGGCCCGTGGGGCCGCCCGGCTGGTGCTGCTCGCCAGTGGCCTCGACCCGCGTGGCCTGCTCCCCGTCGACGTGGGGCACCGCGAGCGGGAGCCCGAGTACGTCGGCGCGGCCGGCGCCTTCGCCACCGGTACCCCGGACGGGCTGCGCTCCTGGCTACGCCACTACATGGCCGCCGTCGAGGTCGGCACCGACCAGCTCACCGCCATCGGAGACGAGATCCTCGCCGCCGCCTGAGCGGTCGGCTGGGTGGGATCAGGCAGTGGTGGCGGCTCGGGTACGACGGTGCCGGCCGTACCAGGCGATGCCGATCGCCACGCCCACCCCGACCCCCAGGGCCGCCGCGGCCACCGGGACCGCAGGACGTTCCCGCAGCCGCCGGCCCAGCGGAATCGGGTGCCGGAACTCCAGCACCGGCCACGCGTTCTCCGAGGCCAGCTTGCGTAGCTGCCGGTCCGGGTTGACCACACTCGGGTGGCCCACGCACTCCAGCAACGGACGATCGCTGTACGAGTCGGAGTAGGCGTACGAATCAGCCAGGTCGTAGTCCCGAGCGGCGGCCAACTCGCTGACCGCCTCGACCTTGCTCGGGCCAGCCGCGTAGAACTCGACCTCGCCGCTGTACCGGCCGTCCCGCACCGTCATCCGAGTGGCGATCACGTCGGTCACCCCGAGCAGCTCGCCGATCGGCCGGACCATCTCCTCGCCGGACGCCGACACCAGCACCACGTCCCGCCCAGCCGCCTGGTGCTCCTCGATCAGGGCGGCGGCTTCGGCGTACACGTAGGGGTTGATCAGCTCGTGCAGCGTCTCCGCGACGATCTGGCGGACCTGCTCCACCTGCCAGCCCTTGCAGAGCGCAGCCAGGTAGTCCCGTGTTCGGGCCATGGTCTGCTCGTCGGTGCCGCCCAGCCGGAACATCAGCTGCGCGTACGCCGACTTGACCACGTCACGCCGGGTGATCAGCCCATCCCGGTAGAACGGACGACCGAACGCCAGGGCGCTCGACTTGGCGATGACGGTCTTGTCCAGATCGAAGAAAGCGGCACTTCGGCCCACGGCGCGAAAGTCTAGCCGGATGGTCTATCGTCGGCGGGTGCCCGGGGTCATGCCACCCCTCAGACCTGCGGGCTCTCCGCTCCGCGTGATCACGCTCACACTCTGCGAGGAGATTTTCGCAGTGAGTGGAGGCAGCACCACTCGACGTGACGGGCGCGCTCAGGCAGACTTGTCCGTACGACGAGCTTTCACATCCTCGAAACAGGCAGACCCTCAGCGGTTGCACCCCCCGTGACCGCTGAGTGGTTCGGCTCGACCCCCCCGGAGCCGAACCTCCGACGACCCCCGTCTCCCCCCGACGGGGGTCGTCCCTTTCCCGTGAGAGCGCGTCACGGCAGCGGGGTCTGTCGCCAGGCCCGTTCGCGCGACAGAGGCCCGGTCGATCGATGACCGCTACTGCTCGGACCGAGTGTCGTCCCAGCCTTGTCGTGGGCCATGCGACCGCCGAGTGCCGTGTAATTTGCCAATCGGGACGAGCTGAGGAGGTAACACGTGGCTGCTGGCGGCTTTTCGTCGAAACGGCTGGCCCGGCTGCAAGGGTTGCTTGAGCGCCACGTCGAGTCCGGCTTCGTCCCGGGCATGGTGGTCGTCCTCGCCCGGCACGGTGAGGTGCACATCGAGGCGACGGGTCATCTCGCGTTCGAGGGCCCCGGGTCGCAGACCCCGATGGCGATCGACACGATCTGTCGCCTGGGCTCGATGTCGAAGCCGATCGTCGCCGCGTGTGCGATGACCCTCGTCGAGGACTGCACCCTCCGCCTCGACGACCCGGTCGACGATCTCCTCCCGGAGCTGGCGAACATGACAGTGCTCGCCGATCCCGACGGCCCACTGGACGACACCGTCCCGGCGGAACGCCCGATCACGCTGCGGGACGTCCTGGACGGCACCCTTGGCACCGGCATGGTCCCCGCCGAGCCGGGAACGGTCCCGATCGCCGACGCGCTGAACGCACTCGAATATCAGTCGCCGGACGAGTGGATCCGCCAGCTCGGTGACCTCCCGCTCGTGCACCAGCCAGGTGAGCGCTGGATGTACGACACCGCCGCCAACGTGACAGGTGTTCTCATCTCCCGAGCGACCGGCATGTCCTTCGGCGATGCCGTGCGTGAGCGGGTGTGCAAGCCGCTGGGAATGGCCGACACCGCCTTCAGCGTGGGTAGCGAGAGCCTCGGCCGGTTCGCGACGGCGTACGAGCAGGACAACGCCGCGACCGGCGAGCCGGTTGTCGAGGACGCCCCCGACGGGCGGTTCAGTCGACCGCGGCTGTTCGAGTCCGGTGGCGGTGGGCTGGTGTCGACCGCCCAGGACTACCTCGCCTTCGCGTCGGCTCTGCTTGCGGGCGGCACCCACGGCGGCGAGCGGGTGCTGTCGCGGCCGGCGGTGACGCTGATGACGAGCGACCACCTGACTCCGACCCAGAGGGCAATCTCCGGGTTCTGGCCCGGGTACTTCGACGCCATCGGTTGGGGTTTCGGAATGTCGGTCCGGACCCGGCGTACACACCTCGGGCCCTCGGTCGGCAGTTACGGATGGCCCGGCTTCTACGGCACTGCCTGGTACAACGATCCCGCCGAGGACCTGACGACGATCGTCTTCATGCAGCGGGCGCACGCGGGCGACCAGCGGCTGCCGATGTGGCACGACTTCTGGACCACCGTGTACCAGGCAATCGACGACTGACCGCAGCGTTCGTTTCCCGGTGGGCAGCACCCGCCCTCGGCCGCGCGGTAATCCCGGGTCCCTCAGCGACACAAGCCACTGTGAGAGTCGCCGAGGCAATGGGGGTTCGGGTGGGTCCACCGAAGAAGCGGGACGAGGGCTGGTTCACCAGCCTCTACGCCGCCGAGTACGAGCACATAGTCCGGTACGGCCTGCGCCGGCTTGCTGACCGGGATGCCTCGGCGGAGCTTGCCCAGGAGGTCTTCGTCGTCGCCTGGCGTCGCCGGGCCGAGGTGCCGGAGCACAGCCTGCCCTGGCTGTACGGGGTGGCCCGGCGCCTGCTGGCGAACCAGTGGCGGTCGCGGCGTGCCGCCCCGGACCTCCTCTCGATCACCGATGTCGACCTCGAGCGACTGGCCGGATCGTCGGGTGCCGACACGACAGTCGGGGTGGCCGACGTCCGGGCGGCTCTGGCCACCCTCAACGACCTCGACCAGGAAATCCTCCGGTTGGTCGGCTGGGAGGAGCTGACGGTCTCCGAGGCGGCAAAGGTTCTCGGCTGCGCCGGGGCGACCGCCGCAGTGCGCCTGCATCGCGCTCGCCGTCGTCTTGCCGAAGCAATGTCGGACCGGCCCGCGCCAACCCGGCGTCGACCGGTGTTGGTGACAATTCGAGAGGATCTGTGATGTTCGGAGCAGAGCGCACCCGTACTCTTCTGGGCCCGGCCGACCCGGCCCGGAACGCCGCCGTCGGGTCACCGCTGGTCTCGGCGCGCGAGCTGATCGAACGCGCCAGCGCTACCGAAACGGTCGGCGAGCATCGTCGCGTACGCCCGACCCGCCGGCTGGTCCTGGCGGCCGGGACGTTGGCGGTCGCGGTCGGTGCCGTGGCGGTGCTCGAGCCGTTCGGCGAGGGGGCACCGGACACTCCGGCCGAGCCGCCGGCGGCAGCGGGGTTGGTGCTGGTGCCGGTCGCGTACCAGTTCGACGCGGATCCGCCGGCCGCCGGCCCGCAGCTACGCATGCTGGCCAACAAGATCAAAGACGCGGCGTACGACCACCAGAGCGGGCGCTACATGTATCACCACACCAAGGTGTGGGGCTCTCCGGTGGAGACGTCTGCCGACGGCCGCCACCACGTGGCCTATGCCAGCGAGACGAAGATCTGGCAGGCCCTCGACGGGACCGGTAACCAGATCAGGATCCAACTGGAGCCGCAGTACCCGGACCAGGAGTCCCGGGACTACTGGCAGCGCGAGAGCGCTGCGCGGCCAGCAGCCACCGGCACCCCCGCACCGAGCGTCAGGCCGCTGTCGCCCGAGGAGCTCAGGCCGCTGTCGGCCGACCCGTCGGAGCTCCGGGAGCGGCTGAAGGTCGAGTACGGCGCGGGGGCGGCGAGTAAGTGGGTCGGCACGCTCTACGGGCAGTACGTCGTGCCGCGTGCGACCCGAGCGGCGGTCCTGCGGGTCCTCGCCGACGTGCCCGGCTTCCGCTGGCGGGGGCAGGTCACGGACCGTGCCGGCCGCAAAGGAGTCGCCGTCACCTTCGACGACCGCGAACACGACCAGCAATGCCTTCTGATCTTCGATCCGAAGACGGGTGAATTGCTCGCCGCTGAGCTGTTGACGCTGTCGCCAGTGCGGATCAGCTCGTACCAGGTGATCCTCGATGCGGCCTGGACAAATCAGCCCGGCTGACCACCGACTCGCGGGGCCGCTCCTTTCGGGAGCGGCCCCGCTGTTTTGGGCTCAGCGGCGCCAGCTGCGGATTTGCCCGTGCCCGTAGCAGATCAGCTGTCTCGGCGGGCGTTTTCCACAGCCCACCAGGTTGTCCACAGGCGACGACATCCGGGCGGCCTGCGGGGCGGATTCCGAGCACTGTCGGCGGCATACCCGAGCCCGACCGCTGGAGGCCGCGATGCCACCCCGTACCACGGTTCCGCCGATCCGCCGGCTCCCGCTGGTCGTCACCGGCGACGACGATCTGCTCGATGATGTGCTCCGGCTCGCCGCCGTTGGCGGGACCGAGGTGGAGTTGGCCCGGGACCCAGCGGCTGCCCGTACCCGGTGGCTTCCCGCGCCGCTGGTGCTGCTCGGCGCCGATCAGGCGCAGGCCTGCCTGCGTGCCCGATTGCCGCAGCGGCCCCGGCTGGTGCTGCTCGGCCGTGCTGGTCAGCTCGACCCCGGCTGGCAGATCGCCGAGCTGATCGGGGCCGAGCACGTCGCCACGCTGCCCGCCGCGGAGCCATGGCTGGTGGATCGGTTCGCCGAGCATGATCCGGATCGTCCGGCCGGCGTCGGCGCCCGAGTCGTCGCGGTCCTCGGGGGTCGGGGCGGTGCGGGCGCGAGTGTGCTCGCCGGTGGTCTTGCGGTGACCGCCGCGCGGGCCCGGCTGCGCACCCTCCTGATCGACGCTGACCCGCTCGGTGGTGGCCTCGACCTCGTGCTGGGCTGGGAGCAGTTGGAAGGCCTGCGCTGGCCGTCGCTCACCAGCGCCGACGGGCGGGTGGACGCCCCGGCGCTGGTGCAGGCCCTGCCCAGCCGGGGTGATCTCGTGGTGCTCTCCTGGGACCGCGGCGAGATGCTGACGTTGCCGGCGACGGCGATGGCGGCGACCGTCGACGCGGCCCGGCGTGGGCGGGACTTCGTGGTGATCGACCTGCCCCGGCAGTTGGACGACGCGGCAGTGGTGGCGCTGCAAGCCGCCGACCAGGCGTTCGTCGTCGTGCCGGCCGAGTTGCGCGCCACCGCTGCGGCCACTCGGGTGGTGGCGGCGGCCGCCCCGCACTGCGCTGCGCTCTCGGTGGTGGTGCGCGGGCCCGCGCCGGGGCGGTTGCGGGCGTCCGAGGTGGCACGCGCGCTGGGCCTCCCGTTGGCCGGCACGCTGCGCCCCGAGCCGGGGCTCTGCCGTGGGCTGGAACGCGGCGAGGCGCCGGCCGCCGGGGGCAAGGGCCCACTGGCCGCGCTCTGCCAACGGATCGTCACCGACCTCACCGGCGTGCCGGCTGCGGGTGCGGCATGACCGCCGGGCCGGAGGACGGCACCCTCGCCGCCCGGGTACGGCAGCGGATCGCCGCCGCCACCACCCCGGTCACAGCGGCGGCCATCGTCTCCGCGGTACGGGCCGAGCCCGCCGCCGCAGTGCTCGGCGACACCGCCATGCTGCGGATCGCCGACCGGGTGCGCGACGACCTCGTCGGCGCTGGGCCGTTGGCGCCGCTGCTCGCTGACCCGGAGGTCACCGACGTCCTCGTCAACGGTGCCCGGGTCTGGGTCGACCGCGGGTCGGGGCTGCAGCAGGTCGCCGTCCCGGTGGGCTCGGTGGAGGACGTCCGCCGGTTGGCGCAGCGGCTGATCGCCAGCGCGGGGCGGCGGCTCGACGACGGCTCCCCGTACGCGGACGCGCGGCTTCCCGACGGCACCCGGCTGCACGCCGTGCTGCCGCCGGTGGCGACCGAAGGTCCCTACCTGTCGCTGCGGACCTTCCGACACCGGCCTTTCACCCTCGACGAGTTGGTGCGCCAGGGGACCGTGCCGCGACCGCTGGCGCCACTGCTCGCCGCAGTCGTGGCGGCCCGGCTGGCGTACCTGGTGACCGGGGGCACCGGGTCGGGCAAGACGACACTGCTCAACACCCTGCTGGGGATGGTGCCGGCGACCGAACGGATCGTGCTGGTGGAGGACGCCGCCGAGCTGCGTCCGGGGCATCCGCACGTGGTGGGGCTCCAGGCGCGTACCGCCAATGTGGAGGGGACGGGCGTGGTCAGCCTGGCTGACCTGGTCCGGCAGGCGTTGCGGATGCGTCCGGACCGGCTGGTGGTCGGGGAGTGCCGGGGCGGTGAGGTGGTCGACCTGCTGGCCGCGCTCAACACCGGCCACGACGGGGGTGCCGGCACGTTGCACGCCAACACACCGTCGGACGTGCCGGCCCGGTTGGAGGCCCTGGGCATGTTGGGTGGGCTGCCGCGCGCCGCGCTGCACGCCCAGGTGGCCGCCGCGTTGCAGGTGCTGTTCCAGGTGCGACGCAGCGACCGGGGTCGCGTCCTGGAGTCGGTCTGCCTGTTGCTGCCCGAGGGGCCCGAACGGCTGGTGACAGTGGTGCCCGCCTGGGTACGCGGCAGTGGGCTCGGGCTCGCCGCCCGTGCCCTCGGGGCGCTGCTGCGGGAGCGTGGGGTGGCGGTGCCGCCCATCCTCAGCGAGCCGTGGCCCGGATCGGCGGGTCCGGCATGACCGGCGAGACGATGCTGGCGGCGGCGCTGCTCCTGGTCGCCGCTGCCCTGGTGGCGTGGCCCATGCGGAGCATCCGGGCCCGTCGACGTCGCGTGCTGGCACCGGGACGGAGGGCCGGCGGTGCCGATCCGGATGAGGCCCTGGTGCAGTGGATCAGGGAACTCGGTCGCACGCCGGACGGGCCGGTCGACGGCACTGGCGTCGCCCCGACCAAGGGTCATCAGGTCGGCATCGCGTTCGAGTCGACGACTACTGCGGGCGCCGACGGAAGACGGACGGCACTCGGCTGGCCCGACCGGGACGTCAGTCGCAGCCCGAGGTGGCCGGGAGCGGCAGACGGGTTCACTCGTCCGGAAGGCCCCACGCGCCCGCCGGCCCGTCGGGATCCCCGACGCCCGACCGGCACCGCCCGCCCGGAAGCGGCCCCCACCATGCTCGACGCCGAACAGCGGCCGGGGGCATCGGCGGCCACGACCACGATCGGTGTCAGTGGCGTGGACACTTCCGGCCGGAACGATGGCTCCGGCCAGGTAACCACCGATGGGCGCGGCGACCTGGCCGCCGGCTGTCGGGGCGACACGTCCGCCGGGGCAACGGCCGACGAATGCGCGATCGTCGATTGTCGCGCCCACGGGCGCGTCGGCCCGATTGACAGAAAACCGGGTACGCCTCCGTCGGTGCGCATCTCGCGATCGGCGACCCGCGTGCTGCCTGTGGTCGGCCTGCTCGGTGGCGGTGTGGGCGCCGTGGTCGGCGGTCCGGTGGCCGCGGTCGCGATGGCCGGCTACGGCACGTTGGCCGTGCGCGCCGCCTTGCGTTGGCGAGTGAACCGGAGCACCGAGCGGGACCGTCGACGTGGCCTGGACCAGCTCTGTGGCCTCGCGGCGGACCTGCGGGCCGGCCTGCCCGTCCCACACGCGCTCGACGTCACGGCCGTCGAGAGTGACGGGGCGAGCCGCCTACGTCAGCTGACCTCGGCGGCGGTGCGCTTGGCCGACCGGACCGGTGCGCCGCTGGCGGAGCTTCTGGAACGGATCGAGGCGGACGCTCGGGCAACCGACCGTGGTCTGGCCGCTGCGGCGGCTCAGGCGGCCGGTGCGCGGGCCACGGCCTGGCTACTGGCGGCCCTGCCGATTGGCGGGATCGGGTTGGGGTACGGCATCGGCGTCGACCCCATGGCGGTGCTCCTGCACAGCCCTGTCGGCGGTGCTAGCGGGGTTGTCGCGGTTGCACTTCAGGTCGTGGGCCTCCTCTGGGCGGAACGGCTGGGCGCGACACCGCGGCGGGCCGGATGACGCCCCGCGGCCCAGCCGGCCAGCCCGACTCAGCCGGCCGACGCAGCGCCGCCGGCCAACGCAGCTCGGGGAGCCAACGCAGCTCGGGGAGCCAACGCAGCTGGGCCGGCCAGCGCAGCCCAGCCGGCCGGCCCAGCTCAACAAGCCAAACCAGCGCGGCGAGCCAGCCCAGCTCAGTGATCCAGCCCAGCTCGACCAGGCGGCGGCGGCCGGACGTGATCCGGCTCGTGGCGGTGTTGGCTGGGCTCGCGGTGGCCATCGTCGTCGAGGGCTGGCTCGGGCTGCTCGGCGCTCTTCCGGCCGCGTTCCTGCTCGATGTCCTGTTGCGGCGGATCGAGTCGCCCGCTGTGCGCAAGCGGCGGCAACAGGAGGCCGCCGACCTACCGCTCGCCGCCGACCTGCTGGCCGCGGCGATGCGGGCGGGCGCGCCGGTGGATCGCTCGGTGCTGGCCGTCGCCGAGGCACTGGACGGGCCGCTCGCCGACCGGCTGGCCCGTGTTGGCCGCACGCTGCTGCTTGGTGGTGGCCCAGCGGAGGCATGGTCCGCGCTGAACGGCGTGCCAGGCGCGGAGCGCCTGACCGCGGCGGCGCTGCGTTCGGCCAACAGTGGTGCCGCCCTGGCCGGTGCGCTGACCCGGCTCGCCGACGACCTGCGCGCCGACCGGGCCACCGCTGCTGAGGCATCGGCCCGCCGGGCGGGTGTCCTCATCGTTCTGCCGCTGGGGCTGTGCTTCCTGCCGGCGTTCATTCTCGCCGGACTCGTGCCGGTGATCGTCGCCGTCCTCGGCGATGTGCTCTGACCCATCGAGAAGGGAAACAGTCATGCGCAAACTCATCGCTCGCCTGCGCGGCGATGCCGGAATGAACACGGCCGAGTACGCCGTGGGCACTCTCGCCGCGGTCGCCTTCGCCGGGATCCTGTTGAAGGTGCTGACCTCCGGCAACGTCCAGTCGGCGCTGACCGCCGTCATCGACCGGGCACTGAAGTGATCGAGCGCCGGCGGGTCGGCCGCGATTCAGGGTCGAGCGTCCCCGGGCTGGCGGCACGCGGCGGGCGGGGACCTCGCGTCCTCGCGCGGACCGTTGGCGGGGACCGGGGTTCTTTCACCGCCGAACTGGCGGCCGGCCTGCCGGCGCTGCTTCTGCTCCTGCTGGCCGGCCTGACCGCTGTCAACGCCGTCAGCGTGCAGGCGGGTTGCCTGCACGCGGCCCGGGAGGCGGCGCTCGCCGCAGCCCGGGGCGCGGACGGCAGCGCGGAGGGTGGCCGGACGGCGCCGCCGGGGGCGGCGGTGTCGGTGTCCGTCGACGGCGACCGGGTGCAGGCGACGGTACGGGCACCCGTCCGGACACTGGGCGCCCGGCTACCACGAATCACAGTGGTCGCCACCGCCGTCGCCGCCGTCGAACCGGGCGCACACGAGGGGAGTTGGTAGTGCGAAGAGATCCGTCACCCCGCTCCGGCCGACAACCGGCTGCCGGAGGGATCGTCGCTGGCCGGTTGGACCGGCAGCGAGGTGGCGCGACGGTCCTGCTGCTGGCGATGGGGCTCGTCTTCGTGGTGTTCGGGACGTTCGGCGCCGCCATCGTCGCCGCCGGAATGGCGAGTCAGCGGGCGGCGGTAGCAGCCGACCTCGGCGCGCTGGCCGGGGCAGCCCGAGCGCTCGACGGCGACGCGGTGGCCTGCGCGTCCGCCGCCGACCTCGCCGGTCGCAATGATGGCCGGCTGGTCGGCTGCCACCTCGACGGGTTGGACGTGCAGGTGACGGTCGAGGTGGCCTTCACGCCACTACCCGGCCTGACCCGGGTAGCCGCGGCGAGCGCCCGCGCCGGCCCGGTGCGGGGCTGACCCCCGCGGCGGCGTCACTGCTCAGCGCCGCCTCCGGCGGGGTGCGGGCAGCCCAGGCGTGCCCTGTGGTCGGGCGCGGCGTGCGCAGGGCGCGGCGTGCGCAGGGCGCGGCCTGTGGAGGGCGCGGCCTGTGGCGTTCCGGAATTGACTCGCGTTGCGGCACCAGGCGCAGGTACGGGCCACCGCCTGGTCGAAGGTGCCAGGGGCCCTGGTGGGATTGGTTGGGTGCTATGGAGCTGAATCGGTTACGACATCAAGGGTGATGCGTTTACGACATCAGCTCCAAAGGGGGACCGGACCCGTCAGGGCTCCGAGTCACCAACGGAACGCCGCCCGAGAGCGCCGCCCGACGGCCTACCGGCCCGACGGCCTGCCGGCCCGACGACCTACCGGCCCGACGGCCTACCGGCGCGACGGCCTGCTGGCCCGACGGCCCGACGGCCTACCGGCCGGGGATCGCGGCCGACTGCCGGCCTGCCGGGGATCACGGCCGACGGCTTGCCGGCCGGGACTGTTCGAGGTCCAGGTCCCGGCCGGCAGCCGCGGATTGGGTGGCCGCGACGGCGACCGTGGTGGGTCGCCGCGCCGCCCTGGTCCGGGCCGGGTGTGTCAGCGGGCCTGGAGCGCGTCGAGGGCGACGGCCATCGCGATGACCAGGCGGCGGTCGATCTGCGGGTTCTGTACCTCGACGACGTACTTGTCGCGCAGGCCCCACTTCTTGACCACCGTGAAGACCGGCTGGCCGTTTGCGGTGAAGTCGAAGTGGTACGGCAGCCAGGACAGCGAGTCGACGAATCGACGCAGCAGTGCCACCGGCATGCTCCGCTCCTGGCCCGTCACCTGCGGCAGGCCGCCCTGCTCGACGTGCCAGGTGGACCGCAGCAGCGACTGGGCGAAGTCCTTACGGAACAGGCCGATCGCGTTGCCCGCGGCGTCGGTGACGTCGTACGTGGCACCGAGGTCGATGCGCTGGCGGGCCTTGAAGCCGAGCAGAGGCTGCTGCTTGGAGTCATCCGTGTAGATGGTCACCTGCTCCTTGAAGGCGAGCCGCTTCTGCTGCGCGAACGCCAACAGCTCACCCTCGGTGCCGTCGGGGGAGACCGCCCGGACCTCGTACTGGTTGACCATCATGCGCAGCCGCTGGCGGATGTGGAACTGGTGCTGGCCCTGCAAGTTGTCGAGCTGCATGAGTACTCCTCTGGGGGTTGGTGCGCCGGAGTCTCGCACAGCCCGACAAGCACCGCCCTCCCCGCTGCCCAAGATCAGTTGCTGCTGGGTAGCCGTCGAGGTCGCCGGACGACTACCCAGCGCGGAGTGATCACTGGTGCCCTAGCAGGATCACTCCGGAAGCCTCAGCGACTGTCGACGGAGGTCGCGGCTCGCAGCGCCCAGGTGTTCAGCACCTGGTGGATGCCGCGCAGCCGCTCGTTGATCTGTTCCAGCCGTTCCGCCTGGGCCAGGGCGGCCAGTGCCGACCCCAGCGCGATCTGCTGGTCGAGGGTGAGATTGTCCTGGTCGATGGTGTAGAGCAGGTCGACGGTCTCGGCGATGGTGTCGGCCACAGCTTCTCCTCGGGCACGGGGGGCGATCAGCAACATTGGCATCGATGGAAGCGCTCCCACATCATTGTGCCCCGTGCCATGCCGATTCATGCAAGCCGGTCAGTCGGGCAGGTTCGTCAACACCACGTCGAGCACCCGGATCGCGTCCGGTTTGGAGAGGGGATTGTTGCCGTTGCCGCATTTCGGTGACTGCACGCAGGACGGGCAGCCGGCCTCGCAGCCGCACTCCGCGATCGCGTCCCGGGTGGCCCGCAGCCACGCCGCCGCCGTTCCGTACGCCCGCTCGGCGAAGCCGGCGCCACCCGGATGCCCGTCGTAGACGAAGACGGTCGGCGCCTCGGTGTCCGGGTGCATGGCGGTGGAGAGCCCACCGATGTCCCACCGGTCGCAGGTGGCCATCAGCGGCAGCAGGCCGATCGCTGCGTGTTCGGCGGCGTGCAGCGCGCCCGGCACGTCGGCCGGCTGGACCCCCGCGAGGGCCAACGACTGCGGCGACAGGGTGAACCAGACCGCCACAGTGCGCAGCTCCCGGGCGGGCAGGTCGAGCGGCCGGGTGTCGATCACCTCGCCGGTGGCGATCCGCCGCCGCTGGTACGACACCACCTGGCTGGTCACGTCCACCTCGCCGAGGAACATGCCGACCGGGCCGGCGTCCACGTAGGAGCGCACCGACACCACTGACAGGTCGGTGACGTCGCGGGCGTGGGTGGACCAGTCCGGCTCCTCGGCGCGCACCAGCGCGCAGCCGTCGGCCAGGTCGAGTTGGTCGACCACGTACGAGACGCCCTGGTGCAGATAGACCGCGCCGGAGTGCAGCAGGAAGTGCGACGAGCCGCCGTCGACGGTGCCGAGCAGCCGGCCGGTCGACGACTCCACCACGGCGACCGGGGCGCCGCCCTCGCCGCGCAGGTCCACCTCGGGTCGCTCCCGGTGCCGCCAGTACCAACCGGTGGGCCGCTGTCGCAGCGCCCCCGCCGCGACCAGCTGATCGACCGCCTCCTTCGCCCCCTCGCCGAAGAGCACCAGGTCGGCCGGGGTGAGCGGCGCCTCCACCGCGGCGCAGGCCAGCTGCGGTGCCAGCACGTACGGGTTGGCCGGGTCGAGCACCGTCGCCTCCACCGGCGCGCCGAAGATCGCCTCCGGGTGGTGCACCAGGTAGGTGTCCAGGGGGTCGTCCCGTGCCACCAGCACCGCGAGGGCCTCCTGCCCGGAACGTCCGGCGCGGCCCGCCTGCTGCCACAGCGACGCCCGGGTGCCCGGGTAGCCGCAGATCAGCACCGCGTCGAGCCCGACCAGGTCCACGCCCAGCTCCAGCGCGTTGGTGGAGGCCAGGCCGAGTAGATCGCCGTGCAGCAGGGCCCGTTCCAACTCGCGTCGCTCCTCCCGCAGGTAACCGCCCCGGTAGGCGGCCACCCGGTCGCCGAGGCCGGGCACGGCGTCGTCCAGCGCTCGACGCGCGTTGGCGGCCACCACCTCGGCGCCCTTGCGGGAGCGGACGAACGCGAGGGTGCGTACCCCCTCGGCGACCGTGTCGGCGAGCAGGTCGGCGGTCTCGCGCAGCGCCGACCGACGGACCTGGTGAAGCTCGTCGTGCTCGCCGGTGGCCTGCGGCGGCACCGGGGAAGTGGCCGACGAGTCGGGTGGCAGCAGCGGCGGTTCCCAGAGTGCGAAGGTCACCCCGCCGCGGGGAGAGGCGTCCTCGGTGACCGCTGTCACCGGCAGGCCGGTCAGCCGTCCGGCCGCGGTGGCCGGGTCGCCGGAGGTGGCCGAGGCGAGCACGAACACCGGGGTGGCCCCGAACCGGGCGCACTGCCGACGCAGCCGACGCAGCACGTGCGCGACGTGCGAGCCGAAGACGCCCCGGTAGGTGTGGCACTCGTCGATCACCACGTACGCGAGTCGGCGCAGGAAACCGGACCACTGGGCGTGCCCGGGCAGGATGCCGTGGTGCAGCATGTCCGGGTTGGTCAGCACGAACCGGGAGTGCCGGCGGATCCACTCCCGCTCGGTGCGCGGAGTGTCCCCGTCGTAGCAGGCGGGGCGTACTCCCTCCAGCTCCAGCGCGGCGACGGCGCGCAACTGGTCCGCGGCGAGCGCCTTGGTCGGCGCCAGGTAGAGCACTGTGGCCCGGGGGTCGGCCAGCAGTGTGGCGAGGGCGGGCAGCTGGTACGCCAGTGACTTGCCGGACGCGGTGCCGGTGGCGACGACCACGTGCTGGCCCTCGTACGCCAGGTTGGCCGCCTCGGCCTGGTGCTGCCAGGGCGCGACCACGCCGCGCCCGGTGAACGCCGTGCGCAACTCCGCCGGTGCCCACGACGGCCACGGCGCGGGCACACCGGCGCGGGCCGGCACCCGCTCGACGTGGGTGACCGGGTCGGCGGCGCCCCGGGCGCGTAGCCGGCGCAGCAGGTCGGCCGGCGCTGGCCCGGGGCCGGGACCAGCGGATACGGTGGCCGCGGACGACGACTCCAGGTCGTGGCGCGGGGTGCCGCGCGCGGAGCTGAAGTCGTTGGAGGTCACGCCCTGCACTCTCGCACTGGTGTTCGGAGATGAAAAGTCGGACACCGGGGTAAGGGGAAGCCTCCGCTGGCGTCCGCAGGCCGCCCCGGCGGTAGTGGTTAGATGCCCACGAGAGTTTACGGCTCTGGCGAGGAGGACCGATGGAGCTGTCACTGGCGACCCGCACCGTGGGCGAGCACACGGTGCTCGAGGTCGGTGGTGAGGTGGACGTCTACACCGCGCCCCGACTCCGTGAACGACTCCTCGAACTGATCGATGGTGGCGCCCGTCACGTGGTGGTCGACCTCGGTCGGGTGGACTTCCTCGACTCCACCGGGCTGGGCGTGCTGGTCGGCGCGCTCAAGCGGCTCCGCTCGGCGAGCGGTTCGTTCGCGCTGGTCTGCGACAAGGAACCGCTGCTCAAGATCTTCCGGATCACCGCGCTGGACCAGGTGTTTCCGCTGCACCCGACGGTCGACGCGGCGATCAGCGCCGACTCGGCGGGCGCCGGCGCGTGATGGCGACAGTCAAGCTCTCCTTCTCGCCCGCTCCGGTGCACGTGCGTACCGCCCGGCTGGTCGGCGTCGCCGTCGCCCGGCGGGCCGGGGTGCGTGAGGACCTGCTGGACGAGGTGCGCCTGGCCATCGGTGAGGCGTGCACGCGGGCGGTGGCCCTGCACCGGCAGTACGGCCTGGCCGACCCGGTGCTGGTGGAGATGTCCGACGGTGGCTCGTACGCCGTGCGGGTGGTGGACCGGGCGCCGATCGAGGCGGGTATCGGTCTGACCGCGCTGCCACCGGACGAGCTGGCCAACGAGGCGCTGACCGATGAGGCGCTGACCACCGGCGTCGGCTTCGCGCTGCTCGCCGGTTTCGTCGAGGACCTCCAGGTGCGCCCTGTCGACGAGGGCATCGGCACCGAGGTACGGATGGTGTGGCCGGTCGGCCGCTGATTGGTTCCGCTGCGTAGGCCGCGTCCCCTGCTGGGGATGCGGCCTTCTTTGCATGGATGGGGCCCTATATCAGATTTCGTTTCATAACACAGCGACGAAGATCATCGCGACACGGTGCCACCTGGGTGTGACCTCCAACACTGCGGAGGGCTACAGTACCCGGGTTGTCAGCAAGTGACCTATCCCGCAGCCAGCGGGTATGGGTGTTCATCGCTGGTCCGCTGGTGGGTTGGCGCGCGCTTGCGAGTCCGCATCCAGGCGTCGGTCAGTGCGTCTCCACTCACCGGCGCGATGTTCGGTAACAGGAGGACACAGATGTCCGAGACCTTGGCCGCCGACGGCGGCGGGCTTTCCCTTACCGGAAGCAATGTCACCTACGTCGTCATCGCCGCGGTTGTCGCGCTGGTGGCACTCGGTTTCGCTGCCGCCCTGACAAAAACGGTGCTGGCCGCTGGTAAGGGCACCGAGAAAATGCAGGAGATATCGGGGGCGGTCCAGGAGGGCGCCTCGGCCTACCTGCTCCGGCAATTCCGCACCCTTGCGATCTTCGTCGTCGTCGCCGTCGTGCTGCTCTTCCTGCTTCCGGTGCACGACACCGATGGCAGTGAGCTGGCTGTGAAGATCGGCCGCTCGCTCTTCTTCGTGGTGGGCGCCCTGTTCAGCGCGTTCATCGGCGGCGCCGGCATGTGGCTGGCCACCCGCGCCAACCTGCGCGTGGCCGCCGCCGCACGGGAGCGAGTAGGCGGCCGCGAGGCGGCCATGAAGATCGCCTTCCAGACCGGCGGCGTCGTCGGCTTCTTCACCGTCGGCCTCGGCCTCTTCGGTGCGGCGATGGTCGTCCTCGTCTACCGGGGTGACGCGCCCACGGTGCTGGAGGGCTTCGGCTTCGGCGCCGCGCTGCTCGCGATGTTCATGCGCGTCGGCGGCGGCATCTTCACCAAGGCCGCCGACGTCGGCGCCGACCTGGTCGGCAAGGTCGAGCAGGGCATCCCCGAGGATGACCCGCGCAACGCCGCCACCATCGCCGACAACGTGGGCGACAACGTCGGTGACTGCGCCGGCATGGCCGCCGACCTGTTCGAGTCGTACGCGGTGACGCTTGTCGCCGCGCTGATCCTCGGCCGCGCCGCGTTCGGCGAGGAGGGCCTGGTCTTCCCGCTGATCATCTCCACCATCGGTGTGCTGATCGCGATCGTCGGCGTCTTCATCACCCGGCTGCGCGCGTCCGACCGTAACGCCCTGACCGCTATCAACAGGGCCTTCTACCTGTCGGCGGTGCTCTCCGCGGTGCTGGTGGCGATCGCCGCCTACGCGTACCTGCCGGCGACCTTCGGCGAGTTCGACAGTGGCCTCACCGACGCCACCGGCAACCCGCGGCTGGTGGCCATCGGCGCGGTAGTGATCGGCATCGTGCTGGCCGCCGCGATCCAGGCGCTGACCGGCTACTTCACCGAGACCAAACGGCGACCGGTGCAGGACATCGGCAAGAGCTCGCAGACCGGTGCGGCGACAGTGATCCTGGCCGGCATCAGCATCGGCCTGGAGTCGGCTGTCTACTCGGCGCTGCTGATCGGCGCCGGCGTCTTCGGCGCCTTCCTCCTTGGCGGCAGCTCCATCACGCTGTCGCTGTTCGCTGTGGCACTGGCCGGCACCGGCCTGCTCACCACCGTCGGCGTGATCGTCGCGATGGACACCTTCGGGCCGATCTCCGACAACGCCCAGGGCATCGCCGAGATGTCCGGCGACATCGACGAGCACGGCGCTCGCACGCTGACCGAGCTGGACGCGGTCGGCAACACCACCAAGGCGATCACCAAGGGCATCGCGATCGCCACTGCGGTCCTCGCCGCGACCGCGCTGTTCGGCTCGTACACCGACACGCTCAGCAGCGCGTACGCGACGGCTGGCGTGGGCGACGTCGGCAACGAGATCCTCAACGCGCTGAACGTGGCGAACCCGCGCAACCTGGTCGGCCTGATCATCGGCGCGGCTGTGGTCTTCCTCTTCTCCGGGCTGGCCATCAACGCGGTGTCCCGCTCGGCCGGTGCCGTGGTGATGGAGGTCCGCCGGCAGTTCCGTGAGCTGCCCGGCATCATGGACGGCACCCAGCGCCCGGAGTACGGCAAGGTCGTCGACATCTGCACCCGGGACGCGCAGCGCGAGCTGATGACCCCCGGCCTGCTCGCCATCCTGGCGCCGATCGCTGTCGGCTTCGGCCTCGGGCCCGGCGCGCTCGCGGCGTACCTGGCCGGTGCGATCGGTGCCGGCACCCTGATGGCGGTGTTCCTGTCCAACTCCGGTGGGGCCTGGGACAACGCCAAGAAGCTGGTCGAGGACGGCGCGTACGGGGGCAAGGGCTCCGAGGCGCACGCCGCCACTGTCATCGGCGACACCGTCGGTGACCCGTTCAAGGACACCGCCGGCCCGGCGATCAACCCGCTGATCAAGGTGATGAACCTGGTCTCGCTGCTGATCGCGCCCGCCGTGGTGGCCTGGAGCGTCGGCGACGAACGCAACGTCGGCCTGCGGGTCGGCATCGCGCTGGTCGCGACGCTGATCATCGTGGCGTCGGTGGTGTTCAGCAAGCGCAAGGGCATCGCGATGTCCGACTCGGACGCCGATGGCAACACCGGCGCGGGCAGCACCGATCACCGCCCGGAGACGGTGAACGCCTGATCCACCAACGGCCCGATGCCACACCTGGCCAAAGGCCGTACGCTGCAACGCATGCGTACGTGCCGGGCGTCTGCCGCCGGAAAGCTCACGGTGGTCCTGGCCACGATCGTCGTTCTGGCCGGCTGCGGCGGGGGTCCCAGCCCACGGGCCTGGGCGGCCTCGGTCTGCGGTGCCCTCACCCCGTGGCGTTCCGAGATCAACAAGCTGACCAGCAGCACTGACGAGCAGATGACAGCGCAGACCACGCCGGCGCAGGCCAAGGAGAACCTGGTGCGGCTCTTCGATGGGGCGGAGCAGGCCAGCGAGGCCGCGCGCCGCAAGGTGGAGAAGGCGGGTATCCCGGAGGCGGAGAACGGCGAGGCCATCTCCGCCGGTTTCCGCAGCTCCCTGGGGAAGATGCGGGACGCGTACGGTCGTGCCCGGGACACCATCGACGGCTTGGGCACGGGTGAGCCGACGGCCTTCTACGACGGCGTGCGGGCCGCCGTGGAGACCCTCAACACGGAGTACGACGCCAGCGCGTTGGACACCAGCAAGCTCAACTCCGAGGAGTTGAAACAGGCATTCGACGAGGTGCCGGAGTGTCGCTGAGCGGGCTCGGTGACACCGGGAAGGCACAGCCGCCCCCGGCGCTGTTCCCCGCGCCCGAGTCCGACACGCCCACTCCCGGGCGACGCCGCGGCGGCGCGCCGCAGAACCGCCCGCAGCAGGACGGCTCAGTCCAGAACGGCCCACCCCAGACTGACGACGCTGGCCGGCAACTTGTCTTCTTCGGCGCGGACGCGGCCGAACCGGCAGTCGCCGACCTGGCCGGGCTGCTCGCCGGGCCCGGTGAGGTGGTTCGGATGGGCGGCACGGCCCGGCTCTCGGTGCAGGTGGACGCCGCCTGGCGGGTGCACGTGCTGGTCGCCGAGTTGGCGTCGCGTGGGCTGGCGGCGAGCTGGGAGCCGACCGAGGGCGCGCGACACGCCGTTCGTACGTCGTACACCCGGGTCTTGAAGCCGCTCGCGGCCGCCTGGCTGCACGGTACGACGAAACGCCCGCCGGCCGCCTTCCACCTGACCGGTCGGCGGTTGCGGCTGTGGCTCGCCGCCGCCGGGACGCCGGAGCCTCCGGACTGCTTCCTGTTGCGGCTGGGCGCCGACGACCACGAGTGTTGGGAGCCGATCGGCGTGGCGCTCGCCTCGGCGGGGATGGCGGGGACGCTGCTCGGCCCGGCTGAGGGCGGCCCGGCGTACCGAATAATCGGCCGCCGCCGGTTGGCCCGCCTCGCCGAGCTGGTCGGCGGGCCGCCGAACGCGGCGCCGGTCGACGCCTGGCCAACCTGATCCACCCCACCTTCACCGGGTCGATCACGGAGCTGTGGTGGGGGACGTACTGCTTGTTCTGGCTTAAAACGCCCACCACAAGTCCGTGATCGGCGGGGTTGGGCGGCGGCCCTGGGGTGGGCCGGCCGGGTGTCCGGTGCCGGACAGCGGGCGGGTCGATCCAGGCGGAAAACGGGCGGCTCGGGCCTCGGTCGTGGGCCCGCCATCGTCACAGTGACCCGCTTCGAGCCCTACCCACGGTGTACGGTGGCGCCGTCCGGCAGTGCCGAGCGCGGCAGGGTGGCGTCGACAGCCGCCTTGAAGCGGTTTGCGGCCCGCGAAACCCGAAACGCGGGCGGCGCGTTACGTTGGACATCCGGACCGCCGGTGCGACGGCGGGGTCGAAAGCGGTCGCTGTCCGGGCGCCGGCAGACCACGAGCAGGAGTGAGGTCGGGGAGAGACGTGCCGAGCAACGCTGGAACCACCCGTCTGGTCATCGTCGAGTCACCGGCGAAGGCCAAGACGATCTCGGGCTACCTTGGCCCGGGGTACGTCGTGGAGGCCAGCTTCGGTCACGTCCGCGACCTGCCGCGTAACGCCGCCGACGTGCCGGCCAAGTACAAGAAGGAACCCTGGGCCCGGCTCGGGGTGGACGTCGACAACGGCTTTCAGGCGCTCTACGTCGTCTCCGCCGACCGTAGGCAGCAGATCAGCAAGCTGGTGAAGCTGGCCAAGGAAGTCGACGAGATCTTCCTGGCGACGGATGAGGACCGCGAGGGCGAGGCGATCGCCTGGCACCTGGTCGAGACGCTCAAGCCCAAGGTCCCGGTCAAGCGGATGGTCTTCCACGAGATCACCAAGCCGGCGATCCAGGCGGCGGTGGCCAACCCCCGGGAGATCGACCGCGACCTGGTCGACGCCCAGGAGGCGCGCCGGATCCTCGACCGCCTGTACGGCTACGAGGTCTCCCCGGTGCTGTGGAAGAAGGTCATGCCGCGGCTCTCGGCAGGCCGGGTGCAGTCCGTGGCGACCCGCATCGTGGTCGAGCGGGAGCGGCAGCGGATGGCCTTCCGCACCGCCGAATACTGGGACATCCTGGCCACCCTCGCGGTGGCCAACGGCGGCGAGGGCCCGCGTGCGTTCAACGCGACCCTCATCGCGCTCAACGGTGACCGGATCGCCACCGGTAAGGACTTCGAGCCGACCACCGGCCGGGTGAAGCCTGGCGCCGGCGTCGTCCACCTCGACGAGAGCGGCGCCCGTGGTCTCGCGGCCCGCTTGGAGGGGCGGCCGTTCACCGTCACCCGGGTCGAGGAGAAGCCCTACCGCCGTCGCCCGTACGCGCCGTTCATCACCTCGACCCTCCAGCAGGAGGCGGCCCGCAAGCTGCGCCTGTCCTCGCAGCAGACGATGCGCACCGCGCAGCGCCTGTACGAGAACGGCTACATCACCTATATGCGTACCGACTCGGTCAACCTGTCGGAGACCGCCATCTCGGCGGCGCGTCGACAGATCGTCGAGCTGTACGGCGAGCGCAGCGTTCCGCCGGAGCCGCGCCGCTACACCGGCAAGGTGAAGAACGCGCAGGAGGCGCACGAGGCGATTCGCCCGGCGGGGGACAACTTCCGTACCCCGGGCGAGGTGGCCAAGGAGCTGTCCGCCGAGGAGTTCAAGCTCTACGAGCTGATCTGGCGGCGCACCATCGCCTCGCAGATGACCGACGCGGTCGGCTCCAGCGTGTCGGTGCGCATCCGGGCGGTCTCCACCTCCCAGGAGGAAGCCGACTTCGGCGCGACCGGCAAGACCATCACCGACCCGGGCTTCCTGCGCGCCTACGTCGAGTCCAGCGACGACGAGAACGCCGAGGCCGAGGACGCCGAGCGCCGGCTGCCCACCCTGGTCAAGGACCAGCCGCTGACCGCCGACGAACTGGCCGCGCAGGGCCACCACACCCAGCCGCCGTCGCGCTACACCGAAGCGTCGCTGGTCAAGGCCCTGGAAGAGCTGGGCATCGGCCGCCCGTCCACCTACGCGTCGATCATGCAGACGATCCAGGACCGGGGGTACGTCACCAAGCGCGGCCAGGCGATGATCCCGACCTTCCTGGCCTTCGCGGTGATCGGGCTGATGGAGCGGCACTACCCCCGCCTCATCGACTACGACTTCACGGCCACCATGGAGAACGAGCTGGACGAGATCGCCGGCGGTGACCACGCGGCGGTCGACTTCCTCACGGCGTTCTACTTCGGCAGCTCCAACGGTGCTGGCGACCAGGACATCGCCCGTTCCGGTGGGCTCAAGAAGCTGGTCACCGAGAACCTCAGCGACATCGACGCCCGCAGCGTCAACTCCATCCCGCTCTTCACCGACGACGACGGCCGCGAGGTCGTGGTGCGGGTCGGCCGCTACGGGCCGTACCTGCAACGTGAACTGCCCGGCGGTGAGCAGCCGGCACCGGCTGCCGAGGGCGAGGAGGGCGGCTCCCAGGGTGACCGGGCGCCGATCCCCGAGGGCCTGGCCCCGGACGAGCTGACCCCGGAGAAGGTGCACGAGCTGTTCCTGGGCGGCAGCGGCGAGCGCAAGCTCGGCGACGACCCCGGCACCGGCGAGCCGATCGTGCTCAAGTCCGGCCGGTTCGGCCCGTACGTGTCCAGCGGCGAGCGGAAGTCGTCGCTGCTGCGTACGCAGACCCCGGACTCGCTGACCCTCGAGGAGGCGCTCAAGCTGCTCAGCCTTCCCCGGCTGATCGGTGTCGCGCCGGACGGCGTCGAGGTCTTCGCGAACAACGGTCGCTACGGCCCGTACGTCAAGCGGGGCGAGGAGTTCCGGTCGCTGGAGTCCGAGGACCAGATGTTCACTGTCGGTCTGGACGAGGCGCTGGCTCTGCTGGCCGCGCCGAAGGCGCGTGGACGGCGAGCCGCAGCCCCGCCGTTGCGCGAGATGGGCGTGGACCCGGCCACCGAGAAGCCGATGGTGATCAAGGACGGCCGGTTCGGCCCGTATGTCACCGACGGTGAGTTCAACGCGTCGCTGCGGCGCGGGCAGACTCCCGAGGCGCTGACCATCGAGGAAGCGTCCGAGATGCTGGCCGAGAAGCGGGCGAAGGGCCCGGCGCCGAAGAAGAAGGCGGCGGCGAAGAAGGCGCCCGCGAAGAAGGCCACGGCCACCAAGAAGACGGCCGCCGCCAGCAAGTCCACTGCCGCGAAGAAGACCACGACGGCCAAGGCGACGGCGGCGAAGAAGGCTCCGGCGAAGAAGGCCGCCCCACGCAAGGCAGCGACCAGCACGGAGTAGCCCTCCGCGCCGTCTGAACCGTGCTTCAGAATCTTGGACAGTTTCCGTTCGGAAACTGTCCAAGATCTATTTTGCGGTGTTTCGGGTCACGCGAGTGGCTCAGTCCTTCACTGTTTCGCCGGTACGGTCGTACCGTATGGTCATGCCGATCAGGAAGAGGCGTGCTGGCGGAGACAGGCGGGACGCCGTTCTCGACGCCGTGGCCGGCGTGCTGGCCGCCCGCGGATACGAGAACACCCGCTTCACCGACGTGTCCGCTGCCGGCGGGGTCGCGATCAGCACCCTCCAGACCTACTTCGGCTCCCGCGAAGACATGATCATCGAGGCCATGCAGGTGTTCACCGACCGGGAGGTCGAGGCCCTGAGGGCCGTCTCCGCCGCCGAGGATGATCCGTGGCGACGACTCGTCGCGCTTGTCGACCGGAGTCTGCACAATTCGGAGCAGACCCGGCAGGTGCTTGTGGAGTTCTGGCGCTCCGCCATGCGTGACGACGAGCTGCGTGACTACAGCGCCACAGTGCAGGAGCGGTACCGGGCGCCCTTCCTGGCCGCCGTCCGGGAGGGCGCTGCCCGGGGTGCGTTCACGCTGGCCCAGGACGCCGAGGCCGTGACGGACCTCCTGCTCGCGGCGCTGGCCGGTCTGATCATCTCCCGGGTCCAGAGCCACCCCACGCCGGCACCCGCTGACTTCCGCGATGTCCTCCTGGGCCAGCTCCGACTGATGCTGGGCGTCAACGGCTCCCCACCCGAACGGATCGAGGCACGATGACCACAGTCGAAATCACCCGCTTTCGCGTCCCCGCCGAGCGCGCTGACGCCCTGCTGGCCGCGCGGCCGGCGATGCTGCGCGACTTCCAGGCCGATCGTGGCGGCTTCCTCGACGCGCGACTGATCCGGCTGACGGCCGACGAGTGGCTGGACATCGTCTTCTGGAGTTCGTCCGAGGACTACGCCGAATCCCGCCGTCGAGGCGCCAACCTGCCCGGCATCCAGACGTTCTTCTCCCTGATCGATTCGGTGATCAGCATGGAGGAGGGCACCACTACCGACCTGGACCAGCCATGATCTGGACCGCCGGTTTCCGTACCGGAGTGCTCAGTCCGTACGAGCGGCTCCAGTTCAGCGAACCCCGTGGCTTCGCCGACCAGACCGTTCGTCAGGTGCTGCACCTGGCCGGCGGCGGGGAGGCATTCCGGGTACGGCTGACGAACCGCTACGGCCGCACTCCGTTGACCATCGGGGCTGCCACTGTCGCCGTCGGCGGTCAGTGGGTCGCCCTCACCGTCGACGGCGCGGAGCGCCACGTCATCCCGGCGGGCGAGGAGGCGGTCACCGACCCGGTGGACATCCCCGTCGCGGCCGGCACGGACCTGGTGCTGAGCCTCTACCTTCCGGAGCGGACCGGTCTGGCCACCCACTCGCACAAGCCGGCCGAAGTCGCCCGGATAGCCGACGGCAATCACGTCACCTCTCCCGCACTGGTGGGGGCTGAGCAGGTCGAGGCGAGGTTCTACCTGGCGGGCGTCGACGTGCTCGCCCCCCGGGACACCGCCGTAGCCGTGGCCTTCGGCGACTCCTGGTTCGAAGGGGTCGGCACCACGACGAGCGCGAATCGTCGCTCGGTCGACGTCCTCAACCGGCGTCTGAAGCGCGGGTGGGTGGTCAACCAGGGCATCGCCGGGAACCGTCTCCTGCGCGACGGCGTCGGCGAACACGGTCTGGCGCGCTTCGACAGTGACGTTCTCTCCATCCCCGCCCTGACCCACGTCCTGGTCCACTTCGGTATCAACGACCTCGGCCTTCCGGCCATGTTGGGCGAGCCGCCGGTCACCGCCGACGCCCTCGTCGAGGGCTTCCGAGCGCTGGCCGATCGCGCTCACGGCGCCGGTCTGCGGATCGTCGTCGCCACCATCGGCCCGTTCGCGGGCGCCGGCCCGGAGATCAGCACGCCGGCGGGCCTCGCCACCCGACGCGAGGTGAACGACTGGATCCGTACGACTGACGCCTTCGACGCCGTCGTCGATGTGGCGAGCGCTGTCGCGGACCCGCACGCCCCCGACCACATCCACTCGTCGCTGGACAGCGGCGACGGCATGCACCTGAACGACAGGGGCGCGGAGGCGATGGCCGACGCGGTGGACCTGGACGACCTGGCGCGCTAGCGCTGGTCACCGCGCGTACCGATGGGAGTCGTCAGACCCCGAGGACGTGGTTCAGGTGGGCGTTGGTGAAGACGCGATCAGGGTCGAGCCGGTCGCGGACGGCCTGGAAGTCCGCGAAGCGGGGGTACGCAGTGGCCAGCGAGGCGGCGTCGCGGTAGTGCAGCTTGCCCCAGTGCGGGCGACCGCCCAGCCCGGCGGCTACCTGCTCGAAGGCCCGGAAGTACGGCTCGTACGGCATGCCGACGTACTGGTGCACGGCGATGTAGGCGTTGTCCCGGCCGTAGCCGTGCGACAGCCAGATGTCGTCGCCGGCGGTGAATCGCACCTCCACCGGGAAGAGCACCTTGAACGGCAGGCCGTCCACGATCCGCTGGAGCGCGGCGAGCGCCTCGGGCAACGCCTCGCGGGGCAGGCCGTACTCCATCTCCACGAAGCGGACCCGGCGCGGCGTGCAGAAGACCCGGTCGGAGCGGCCGGTGTACTGACGTTCGGTGAGGGCGCGGGCGGAGACCGCGCTGATCCCCGGGGCCAGCGCGGGCACGGCCCGGCCGAGTCGGCAGGCGCCGGCGAAGACCCGGTTGGACAGGAAGTCGTCGTCCACCCAGCCGCGCCAGCGCGACAGCGGCCGGTCGTTGGCGGGTACCCGGTCGTTGGCCTTGACCTGGACCCGGGAGGTGTACGGGAACCAGTAGAACTCGACGTGGTCGTGCCGGCCGATCAGGTCGGGCAGTTCGCCGAGCACGTTGGCCAGCTCGGCCGGTCGTTCGTGGGCACGCAGGACGAAGGCGTCCACGCAGCGCAGGGTCACCTCGACTAGGACGCCGAGCGCGCCGAGTGACACCCGGGCTGCGGCGAGGACGTCGGGATGCTCGTCGGCGGAGCAGCGCAGCACTTCGCCGGTGCCGGTGACCAGTGTGATCGCCTCCACGAAGGTGGAGAGGCACCCGTAACCGGCTCCGGTGCCGTGGGTGCCGGTGGAGATCGCCCCGGCGACGGTCTGCGCGTCGATGTCGCCGAGGTTGGGCAGCGCGAGGCCGTGCCGGGCGAGCAGGCCGTTGAGCGCGTGCAGGGTCATGCCCGCCGGCACCGTGACAAGTCGGTGTGCGACGTCCACGCTGACCATCGTGTCCAGGTCGGACAGATCCATCCGGCGGTCGTCGGCGAGCGCGACGGCGGTGAATGAGTGGCCGCTGCCCGTCACCCGGATCCGACCGCCGTCGGCGGCGGCGGATCTGACGGCTTCTGCGACGTCTTCCGGCGAGCCGGGGCGCAGGATCGCGCTGGCGCTGCCACGCTGGTTCCCGGCCCAGTTGGACCATCCAGCCCCGAGCGGTGCGGTGCGGACCATGCGCGCTCCTCATTCATGAATATGAACTGACTTCATATCAGGAACGTTCTAGCTGGTAAATACCGCAATTGCGATCCGCTCGTTGTACCGGTAGTCACGGACTCGTGACGTGGAGATATGTTCATCCGTCGAAGGGGGGTGGCGCAGAGTGTCCACACCAGCCGCCACGACCGGGCCGCTGCGCCGCGTACCGGTGCAAGGTCGAAGTGTCGCGCGGGTACAGCGCATGTTGGATGCCTGCGCCGAACTCGTCGACGAGGTGGGGTACGAGGGGCTGACCACCACCCTGCTCGCCGAGCGGGCCGAGGTGGCGATCGGGTCGGTCTACCAGTTCTTCCCGGACAAGCGAGCGATCGTGCAGGCGTTGACCCTGCGGACCATGGAGTCCTATCTCCAGCGCCTCGACGAGCGGTTCGCCTCCGACGAGATGACCCACTGGTGGGACGGCGTCGACGCGGGCATCGACGAGTACATCACGATGCACCGCACCGTCCCGGGCTTCCGTACCCTGCACTTCGGCGACGTGGTCGACCTGCACCTGCTCGACGAGCAGCGGGACAACAACGGCGTGATCGCCGACCAGTTGGCCCGGGTGCTCACCGAACGTTTCGGGCTCACCGACGTGCCCAAGCTGCGCTTCGTGCTGGAGATCGCTGTCGAGGCGGCGGACGCGCTGATCAAGCTCGCGTTCCGCCGGAAGTCCGAAGGCGACGAGCGGGTGCTGTTGGAGGCGAAGGCGTTGATCCGGGAGTACCTGCACCGCCAGGTGGACGGCCCGGACAATGGCCGACCCGCCGTCGGCAAGCAGGCTGAGGCGGCCCAACCCGCCTGAGTCGGTGTGGCGCGCGGTCCTCGGCCGGCGGTGAGGGCGGCTGTCCGGTCTCAGAGGAAGGCCTGCCCCTCACCCCGGTAGGTGGGGACTCTCGCCACCACCGCGTCGCCCTCGATCAGGTGCAGCTCGTTGACCCGTTCACACAGCTCACCTGCCTTGGCGTGCCGGAACCACACCCGGTCGCCGACGTTCAGCCCGGCCGCCGCCGCTCCGGACAGTGGAGTCTGCACCTCGCCGGCGCCCTCGGTGCCGACCAGCTTCAGCCCCGCCGGTAGCCACGGCCGGGGCAGTCGACTGTCGGCGGCCGGGCCGGAGGCGATCCAGCCACCGCCGAGCACCGTCGCCAGTTCCGGCGTCGGTCGGCGGACCACCGCGCAGGCGAAGAACGCCGCTGGGGTGGGCCGCCAGGCGCGGTACGCGTCGAACAGCGTCGGCCCGTACAGGCCCGATCCCGCGGTGATCTCGGTTACCGCGGGATCGGCGCTGGTCGCGGCCACGCTGCCGGTGCCGCCGCCGTTGACGAACTCCAGGTCGGCGTGCTCGCGTACCGCGGCGACCGCCGCGCCGCGGCGGGCCAGCAACTCGCGGTACGACCCACGCTGGGCCAGCCTGATCGCGCCGGCCAGCAGCGTCTTGCCCGGCGGCGCGTCACCCAGGCCGGCGATCTGCGCCTCGTACGACATCAGCCCGACCAGCCGGAAGCCGGGTCGACCGGCGACGGCTGCGGCGAGCGCGCCGGCCGCCCGCGCGCTGTGCACCGGTGAGCGGCGGACGCCGACGTGCACCCGACCGCGTAGCGGTCGCCAGGAGGCGTCCAGATCCAGGCAGAGCCGCAGCTCGGCGCGCTGCCCCGGTGCCGTGATGGCGTCGATGAGGTCGAGTTGGCCGGTGCTGTCGATCATCAGGGTGATCGCGGCGGCGAGCGTCGGGTCGGCGCCCAGTTCGGCGAGGGCGGCCCGGTCCGCGCTCGGGTACGCGACCAGCACGTCGTCGCTGACGCCGGCGCGGACCAGCCAGATCGCCTCGGGCACTGTGAACGCCATCACGCCCTGCCAGCCGGGCCGAGCGAGGGCTCGACTGATCAACTCCCGGCTGCGGACCGACTTGCTGGCCAGGCGGACCGGTTTTCCCGCGGCGCGATCGGCCAAGGCGACCGTGTTGGCGTCGAAGGCGGTGAGGTCGACCACCGCGTACGGGGGGTCGAGGTGGGCAGTCGCCCGATCCAGGCGCTCGCGAAGTTTGTCGCTTTCGATGGCCACGTGTGCACGCTAACTGTCCGACGGAGAATGCGAAATACCCTCGCGTACGTCCGGGCTGCGGTCGGTACCTCCGGCGGCCTAGGCTCAGCGAGCAGGAGAATGTCGCCCGGGGGGGTGGCCCCCACCGGGTCTAGAGTGTTGCACCGGAGGTGCCCAGCGATGGGCCGGCACGTGGAGGTACGGCCATCGAAAGCCAGAACAGCGGCGAGTCGCCCGGCGTGTCGCGCTCGGGTGACCAGTCGGACAACGCCGCCCAGCAGCCCAACGGCGGTCAGGTTGATCCGTCCGGTTATGCCGCAATCCGGTCCGTGCTGCGCATCCGGCCGTTCCGCCGGCTGTGGATCGTGCTCGGCGCGGCCTCCTTCGGTGACTGGCTCGGCCTGCTGGCCACCGCCCTCTTCGCCGCCTCGCAGGTGCAGGGCAGCACCGCACAGGGCGCGGCGTTCGGCGGGGTCACCGCGATCCGGCTGCTGCCCGCGCTGGTGCTCGGCCCGGTGGCCGGCGTCTTCGCCGACCGGTTCGACCGGCGCTGGACGATGGTCATCTGCGACCTGCTGCGCTTCGTGCTCTTCGCCTCCATTCCGCTCTACGCCCTCAGTGGCGCCGCGGGCGGCCTGGTGGTCGGCTGGGCGCTGATCGCCACCTTCCTGATCGAGTCGCTCACCCTGCTCTGGATCCCGGCCAAGGAGGCCGCGGTCCCGAACCTGATTCCGCGGGCCCGGCTGGAAGCGGCCAACCAGCTCACCCTGATCACCACCTACGGCCTCACCCCGGTCGCCGCCGCCATCAGCCTTGCCGTGCTCGACCGTGGCGTCCGTGGTGCCGTCGGCGGCGACCTGCCCTCCTGGGCCGAGCCGGCCCAGCTCGCGCTCTGGATCAACTCCTTCTCCCGGCTCGCCACCGCACTGGTGGTGGCATTCGGGATCAAGGAGATCAGCGAGGCGCAACGCGGTGAGGCCGAGCGTGCCGAGCAGAGCATGTTCCGGCAGTTCTCCGAGGGTTGGAAATACATCGGCCAGACCCCGCTCGTCCGCGGCCTGGTGCTGGGCATCTTCGGCGCGTTCGCCGGCGGCGGCATCGTGGTCGGCACCGCCAAGTTCTTCGCCAACTCGCTGGGCGCCGGCGACGCGGCGTTCTCGCTGCTCTTCGGTGCGATCTTCGTCGGCCTGGCGCTCGGCATCGGGCTCGGCCCGATGGTCGTCAAGGAGATGTCCCGGCGTCGCTGGTTCGGCATGAGCATCGTGCTGGCCAGCGCCGCGGTGATGACCCTCGCCTTCGCCATCCACCTGTCCATGGCTATCGTCGGCGCGGTGCTGGTCGGCGCCGGTGCCGGAATGGCCTTCCTGGCCGGCACCACGCTGCTGGGCGGCGAGGTGGCCGACGAGGTGCGCGGCCGGGTCTTCGCTGTCGTGCAGATCGGCACCCGGCTGGTGCTGATCCTGGCCATCGGGCTGAGCAGCGTGTTGGTCGGTGTCGGCGGCTCCCGCAAACTGACGATCGCCGACCTCGGCATCTCCGTCTCCTCCACCCGACTGCTGTTGCTCGCCGCCGGTGCCGCCGGCATCTTCGCCGGCATCAGCGCGTTCGGCCAGATGGACGACAAGAAGGGTGTCCCGGTCCTCGCCGACCTGTGGGGCTCCATCCGGGGCCGTCCGCTGATGCCCGCCGAGCCGTTCGTCTCCGCCGGGCTCTTCGTGGTCTTCGAGGGCGGCGAGGGCGCGGGGAAGTCCACCCAGCTCAGCGCGCTCTCCGAGCGGCTGCGCGGTCACGGCCGGGAGGTGGTGGTCACCCGCGAGCCGGGGGCCACCGGCGTCGGCCGGCGCATCCGGTCGCTGGTGCTGGACACATCCGGCGACGACGCGCCCTCCCCCCGGGCCGAGGCGCTGCTCTACGCCGCCGACCGGGCGCACCACGTGGCCACGGTCGTCCGGCCCGCGCTGGTTCGGGGCGGCGTGGTGATCAGTGACCGGTACGTCGACTCGTCCCTGGCGTACCAGGGCGCCGGCCGGACTCTGCCTGTCGACGAGGTCTCCTGGCTCTCCTCCTGGGCCACCGGTGGGCTCAAGCCCGACCTGGTGGTGCTGCTGGACGTCGAACCGCGCACCGGCCTGTCCCGGGTGGCCTCGCGCAACACCGGCACCGACCGGCTGGAGGCCGAGTCGATCGCCTTCCACGAACGTGTCCGGTACGCGTTCCTCGACCTCGCCGCCGCCGACCCGAAGCGCTACCTGGTGCTCGACGCGTCCCGGCCGACCGACGAGATCACCAGGAAGGTGGTCCGGCGGGTCGAGGAGATGCTCGGCAAGCCGGGCGGCATCGTGCACCCGCGGCCGGCGCAGGGCCCGGACACGTCGGTGCAGCCTGAGTTATCCGACGCGGAGCTGGTGACGATGGAGCACAAGACCTGATGCCGGACGTCTTCGCCGACCTGGTCGGTCAGGACGAGGCGGTGGTCGAGCTACGGCGCGCCGCCGCCGCGGCAGCCGCCGTGCTGCGTGCTGGCGCGGCCGCGTTGGTCACCGCCGGCCCGGCCAGCGGTGACGAGTCAGCGGCCGACGCCGCCGTGACCGGCGGGGTGGACCCTTCCACCGGGATGACGCACGCGTGGATCTTCACCGGGCCACCCGGCTCCGGCCGCTCGGTCGCCGCACGGGCGTTCGCCGCCGCACTCCAGTGCGTGCACGGCACCGGCTGCGGTGAGTGCCCCGGCTGCCGCACCACGATGGGCGGCACCCACGCCGACGTGCGGATGGTGGTGCCGGAAGGGCTCTCCATCGGCGTCGGCGAGATGCGCGCGCTGGTGCTCCGCGCGGCCAGCACCCCGTCCGGCGGGCGCTGGCAGGTGGTCGTCATCGAGGACGCCGACCGGCTCACCGAGGCCGCCGGCAACGCGCTGCTCAAGGCGATCGAGGAACCTCCGCCGCGCACGGTCTTCCTGCTCTGCGCCCCGTCCACCCACCCGGACGACATCTCGGTGACCATCCGGTCGCGCTGTCGTGTCGTACCCCTGCGGCAGCCGCCGGCCGCCGATGTGGCCGCGGTGCTGGTTCGTCGGGACGGCATCGCCCCCGACGTGGCGCAGTGGGCGGCGGCGGCCGCGCAGGGTCACGTGGGTCGGGCCCGCCGGCTGGCCCGCGACCCGGAGGCCCGCAAACGACGCGAGGCGGTGCTCGCTGTGCCCCGCCGGCTGACCGGTGTCGGCGCGGCGTTCGACGCGGCGTCCGCGCTGATCGAGGCGGCCGAGGCGGAGGCCGAGGCGTCGGTCACCGAGGCCGACACGACAGAGCGGGCGGCACTGGAGACCGCGCTCGGCGCGGGCGGCACCGGCCGGGGCGCGGCCGGCGCCATGCGAGGCGCTGCCGGGCAGCTCAAGGAGCTGGAGAAGCGGCAGAAGTCCCGGGCCACCCGGGCCCAACGGGACGCACTGGACCGGGCGCTGGTCGACCTCGCGGGCTTCTACCGGGACGCGCTCACCATGGCGCTGAGCGCACCCGTCGCCCCGGTGCACACCGACACGGCCGCCCTGGCCGGCGCCGGCGCGCAGAAATGGGACGCCGAGGGGTCGCTGCGCCGGTTGGAGGCCGTGCTCGCCTGCCGTGCGGCGATCGAGGCGAACGTCAAGCCGCGGATCGCGGTCGAGGCGATGATGCTCGCCCTCTGGAAGGGCTGACCCGCACTCCGCGGCCGTTGTCCACAGGCATCGACAGGCCCGATTGCGGTGCGGTACGGTCCCTGTGCCGTGGTGACGGTGGCACCACACTGAGTGATGGATCACCCGGGAGGAGTCGGCCGATGCCGCGGGGGGAGATCGACGAAGCCTGGATCGAGGAGGCGGTGCGACGCTACCGCCGGATCGAGTCCCTCCAGACCGAGTTCGACCAGGCGGTGTCGACCGTCGAAGTGACCGTCCGCTCGCCGGACGGCCTGGTCGAGGTGGTGGTCACCGCCGGTGGACGGATCACCGACGTCCGGTTCCTCGGGCCGCTGCACACCCGCAGCCCGCGCGACGTGGCCGGTTCCGTGCAGGCGGCGGTCACCGCGGCGGCCGACGCCGCCGAATGGGCGCGGGAAAAGCTGCACAACGAGACGTTCGCCGCCTACCGACCGCTCGCGGGGGCCTGAGATGGACACACTGCGCGCGCTCTCCGCCCGACTGGACGAGGCGAGCGCCACGCTCACAGTCGTTTCGCACACCGTCACCGCCAGCGATCCGGCCCAGGCCGCGTTCGGTGCCGACGCACCGGGCCGCCCGGGCGAGATCGGTCGGGCGCTGCACCGGCAGTGGACCACCGCCACCGACGACCGGGCCCGGGAGGCCCGTGCCGCGGCCGGTCGACTGGCCGCCGCCGCAGCGGCCGTGCGGGAGGCTGCCGACCGCTACGCCGAGGTCGACCGGGCGGCCCGCCGCCGGCTCACCGGGGAACCGTGATGGACGCGCTGGACCGGCTCGCCGAGCCCGGCCTCGACCTGCTTCGCCGGGTGGACAGACTGATCGCGGCCGGCGTCCCCGAGGGGCACCGGGTCTGGCCGCTGCTGCGCCGCATGCAGGTGCTGCCGGGCGACGCGGTTCGCGGCTTCCTCGACCTGCACCCGGTGCCGCTCGCCAGCGCCGGCCACGCGGTGCGCCGGCTCGTCCGGGGGTACGACGACGTCTCCGCCGCGCTCAGCGACCCGGTGCTCTGGTCCGGCCCGGCCGCCACGGCGTACGGGCAACAGCGGGCGGCGCTGCTACGCCACCTCGACGAGGGGCCGGACAGCCTGGTCGGGCGACTCGAATCCACAGCCGGTTACGCCGACGCCCTCGCCGACTGGGTGGAGGGCAGCCGTCTCGCGCTGGCTCGCACGCTGGCCGACGTGCTCCGCTCGGCCGAAGCGGTAGCCGTGGTCGCCGCCACCGCCACCGGTGCGTCGACGCGCCCCGGGCCGGTCGGGCCCGGTGTGGCCGACGCCGCCGAGATCGCCGCACGGGTGCTTGCGGTGCTCTGCGTCGCGTACGACGGTGCGGAGACGCTGCTGCGTCAGTGGGCACCGAGCCTGGCCGAGACCGCGTGGCGTCCGCCAACGGACGGACGACCCCGCTACGACCAGCCCACCCGGGTCGGCTGGTAACCGAGCCCGACCCCCCGGCCGTGGCGGTGTTGCCTCGGATCTTGATCCGCCGGCCGTTGCCGCGTTGCCGCGTTGCCGCGGACAGGCCACGGCGTCGCTCACGGGCGCCTGGCCTGAAGCCGGCGCCCACGGCGACGCCGTGGTCTTCCCCCTGCACCCCCCGCAGGTCTGCCTCCACTCAACGCCGCCGAGGCACGTCTTGTCTCCTGCCCGGCCCCGGATTCAACCGTCCGGGCGAGCAGCAACGGCACGACGGGACGTTCGGCAATAGGTCGAGTCGACGGTCATGAATGGCGGCGGGGCGTAGCCAGCCGCTGCGCTTCACGGCGTGACCCGTCGTAGGGTGGGGGGATGGGCATGCTCTGCGCGGTCAGCTTCAACCGGTACGGGCGGCTCTACTACCTCGACCCGGGCGAGTTGCGTCCGCAGGTGGGCGACCGGGTGCTGGTTCCCACGGATGACGGGCCCGAGGTGGCGGAGTGCGTATGGGCCGCGCAGTGGGTGACCGAGGAGACCGACGGCTTCCCCCGCCTGGTCGGGCTGGCCGGCGACGACGACCTCCGCCGGGACGAGGCGTTGCGTCGGCGCAAGGCCGAGGCCAAGGTCGCCGCGAAACGGCTGATCCGCTCGCACGGCCTTCCGATGAAGGTGGTGGCGGTCGACCATGTGCTCGGCTCCGCCGAGAGCGGCGGTGAGCGCAGCACCGTCTACTTCACCGCCCCGCACCGGGTGGATTTCCGTTCCCTGGTCCGCGACCTGGGCGCGACCCTGCACTGTCGGGTGGAACTGCGCCAGCTCTCCGCACGGGACTCCGCGCGGGTGCAGGGCGGCATCGGCTCCTGCGGTCGGGACCTGTGCTGCGCCACGTTCCTCACCGACTTCGAGCCGGTGACCATCCGGATGGCGAAGGACCAGGACCTTCCGCTCAACCCGCTGCGCATCTCCGGCGCGTGCGGTCGCCTGATGTGCTGCCTCAAGTACGAGCACCCGCTGTACCAGCGCTTTCAGGAAACCGCCCCAGCGGTCGGCAGTCGGGTCTCCACCCCCGAGGGCGACGGCCGGGTCGTCGGCCACAGCGTCCCGAGAGACGCGGTGACGGTACGCCTGGACGCCGACGGCTCGCGCTCAATGTGCTCCCGCGCCGACGTCTGCGGCTCCCGCCAAGCCCACGACCAGCAATACACCCCCTAACCCCGCGCCCCTCCCGCCCCGCCCCGGCCCGGCCCCCCGGCCCCCCGGCTCCCGCCCGCCGCTTAGCCCAGTTGATCAAGAAGTTTGCGTCAGGAATCGGGTCCGTCATGACGCAAACCTCTTGATCAACTCGGGTGGGGTGGGTGGGTGGGGTGGGGGTTTAGTGCAGGACTGTGGGAGGTTCGGTTAGGTGGGGGGTTAGGGGGGACTTGGGAATCAGCCAACTGTGGGTGGGGGACTGGTCGGGGTTCACCCGCCAGTCGCGGGAGACCCGATCCACCCCGAGCGGGTATATGGTCAACGTGCCGTCCGGGTCGATGCGCAGTCGCAGGAACGACTTCGAATCCTCGATGCCCTGGCCGGCGAAGAGTTCATTGACGTTCACTCCGAAAGAGCCCGCCACCAGCAGGTACGCCGCGACCAGTTGACTGGCGACCAGACCGATCACCGGGCCGTAGAGCACCGCCGCGGCGACCGCCGGCAGCGGCCACGGCCAGTCGTAGAACGGCAGCGCCAACCAGACCCACGTGCCGGCCGCCGCCAGCGCCACCTGCGCCACGCCGTGGCCCACTCCGAGGATCCAGTGCCGGGCGTGACGTTTGCCGCTCGCGCTCGGCGGCTTGGCGAACAGGGCCGCCGCGATCACCGTCACGAGCACCATCACCACCAGCGGGACGCTGAACAACCGCTGGTTGGTGCTGTCGGCCCAGTTCGCCGTCGCACCGGCCATGGCCAGCATCAGCAGGGTGTGCAGGGTGCCGAGAAGCGTGGTGAAGCCGGGATTGCGGAACGGCAACCGGGGGAAGATGCCCCAGCCGTAGCGGCGCGACCGCGCGGCGTCCGGGTAGCGGGCCACCAGGTCGTACGGCTGGGCGGAGCTGGCCTTGCGGGCGAGCGTGTCCCGCGGTGGCACCTCGATGCGCTCCGGCAGCTTGTGCGTGGGGTAGAGGTACGCGCCGCCGCCACCGCAGGTGATCAGCTCCCGGTCCGGCCCGGAGTAGCGGGCATAGTGGTGCAGGTCGCCGGAGAGCAACAGTCGCACCCGCGCCCCGGTCGGGTCGATGATCGTGCGGATGAAGTAGTCGATCGAGTCGTACGCCGTGGGGTTGTCGGCAGCCTTGACCCAGGTCGGCGCCGGCGCGGCGATGATCACCTTGGACTCCGGCCCGAGCCGCCGGGCCACCTCGTCGAAGTAGGCCAGCTGCGGGTCGTCCAGGTACGAGCCGGACTGGTCGTCCACGCCGAGCAACCACCAGCCCGCCGGCAACTCCACAGCGAAGTACGACCGGGACTGCCCGGTGCCCCAGCCCGCGAAGTTGCGGTCCCGGGAGCGGACGAACAACCGCAGGAACGCGGTGAGGCCGTCGTACCAGTCGTGGTTTCCCGGCACCGCGAAGAGCGTCGGCTTCTCGGCCGGCGCCACCGGCAGGGCGGCCTGGTAGGGGCCCTTGCACCGGTCCTCGTACGCGGCGTAGGCCGCCGACGGGTACACCTGGTCCCCGCCCATCACCAGTGTCTGCGCCCGGGGCAGGCGGTGCCCGTCGACGGTCAGCTCGGGCTGCGCCAGCAGGTACGCCACCGAGTAGGTGGCGTTGAAGCCGTCACCGAGGTCGGCCACGTAGTCGAGCCACAGCCCGCCGTCCGGCCCAACCTGGCGGAAGACGCCGTCGCCGAACGCGTTCTGCAACTCGCGCTTGTCGAGGTACGCCCCGAAGAGCACCGCCAGCAGCGTCCGGATGCCGGTGCTGATCAACAGAAACGGCGCCAGCCATGGCACCGGCTTGCGCGGCGTGAAGCCCAACTCCAACGGGTCGGTGCTGCGCGGCCGATGGGCGGCGCGTTCACCGGCCGGCGCGCGGTCAGGGCGTTCGGTCGTCTCGTCCTGACGTTCGGGGTGGTCGCGTTCGTCGCTCACCCGCCGCAGCGTAGTCCCGGCTCCGATCGTCCGCTGTCCGGTAAGCGTCCAGATGGCGGCCGATGTCCGGTTGGTGCTGGCGGGCGCGACGGGGGTATCCCGTTCGGTCGGTGCCGCCGGGGTGCCGTACACTTGCTGATCGTTGCCGCCTTAGCTCAGTCGGCTAGAGCGACGCACTCGTAATGCGTAGGTCGACGGTTCGATTCCGTCAGGCGGCTCCACTGAAAGGCCCAGGTCACCGGCTTGATCGCCGATCATGACCTGGGCCTTTTCTATTCCGAGAGCGCAGCCGTTGCTGGACGGGTGCGGACGCGACGCACAGGGCTTGCAGACAAGATGTCCCTGGCTCAGCCGGGAGACCGGGCCACCGCCGACATGGGCATACTGCGAGTCACTATGAGCGAACCGTTCGTCCTTCAGAGGTCTGACGACCAGCGCTGGCTTGTTCATCCTCCGCAAGATCCGTACGGCGACGGCTACGTCTACACGATCGCGACGGAGTTGCACGAGCTGGGCATGACAGCATCGACGATTGCCAAGATCGATGGGCTGTACGAGCCTGCGGACTCGACGCTGCCCGGGTTCGTGGAGAGGCTCGCGGCCGACTGGGAGGGTTGGAGCGGCACCCGTACCTGGACATCGATGGAACGCCAGCTCGTGATCGACGCTCGGCATGACGGTCGAGGCCACGTGTCACTGGGGGTGACTCTTCGAGCTGCCGGCCCCGACTGGGACGACACGGCCTGGTCCGCCAGAGCGGTCTTCGTCCTCGAAGCAGGGGAGGAGCTGACCCACTTTGCCGGCGACCTCACACACTTCCTCCGCACATAGCAGCGGTCGCACCAGATCGGTCCTACCGCAGCATGTCGGCGTCGCCCGTTTCCTGATCGACAGCCACCCGCAGCGGCCACCCAAAACTCACGACGTGGCAAAGCCGCACACCGGTCGCTGTCGTCACCTGCTCGATGGTCGCATCCTGCACGCTCGGCGGTTCGCGCAGATCTTGACGCTCGGCGAGGCGGCCGGCCAGGAATCGCATCGCGATCTGGACCGCCTCATCAGTGTCGACCACAAGAAGACAGTACGTAGTGGAAGACCGCGTCGGTGCCCGACCCTGTCGCTCGGGGGCAACGGCGGTACCCGAGGAGCCGACCGGGATCGCCTGGGCGGCGGACGCCGTCCGTCATTGTCCGCCCGATGTCAGATGTTCAACAGGCCGCCGTTGCGCTGGGCGTCATCCTTGATCGCTATGAGATTCGCGGAGACGTACGGGATGTTGTGGGCCTTGTGCCATTCACTCGGGAAGTACGTGACCAGCCGCGACGCTTGGAATCGGCATTCGATTTCAGGTACGAACCGAGAATATTTGGCGTCCGTGAAGTACCAGAAGGAGTTCTCGTTGTAGAACGCCACGTGTGTTGGGTCCTGGTAGGCGCCTCGACCGTCGGTGCTGGGGGTCAGCGACAACAGCATCCCGTTCGGTGCGAGCAGTCGGTACAGCTCGTTGAACAGCGCGATCTTGTCCGGGATGTGTTCCAGGAAGTCCACCGCCCGAATGACTCCGACGCTGTTGTCCGGCAGGTCGACACCTTTTCTGATGTCGCAGACAATGTCCACACCCGACCCGTCGTGGTAATCCAGCCCGAGATACCCTTCCGGCTTGTTGTGCGCGGAGCCCAGGTCGAGGGCCAGAAGTCCCTGCCGACGTGACCAGGCCAGCACGTTGTGTTGAATGTTCCGGTCGTAGATCTCCACCGTGCGCTGCTGGATGCGAGCGTTGACATCTGGGATGCGCTGCGTGTTCTTGGCATGCATGCGTTGGAGGTACAGGCACTTCTGAATGTGATGGAACTCGCTCACCTGGTACATCCGAGCCATGAGGTCGGCATCGTCCGCAACGTCGAGCGACTCGTCGTACCCGCCGACCTTCTCGTAGATGTCCCGACGGAATGCCCGTACGTGGTTCGGTGCGTACCAGATGTAGCTCACGTTGTGTGGCGTCGGCGGCAACGCCCGGCAGACCAGCACCTCGCGGCCGTCCACCTTGTCGTCGTAGTGCCGCCAGCCGAACGAACTCGCGAAACGGTCCTCAGAGCGGCCGCCATCCTCCTGGATCTGCGCGGTGTCGCTGTAGACGAACCCCACCTCCGGGTTGGCGTCGAAGGCGTCGACGATCTCTTGCAGGCAGTCGCTGCTGAGCAGGTCGTCGTCGTCAAGCTCGACCAGGATGTCACCGGCAGCCTCGGCGCAGGCGTACCCCTTCACGGCACCGACGCCGTTCAGGTTGTCCTGGACAATGAGCGTTTTTCATCCTC
>NZ_JAKKFE010000017.1:0-204486 GCF_022230935.1 Micromonospora hortensis | reverse complement strand
GGGTCCGCCTCGGCCGGGAGCGCGGTGTTCCCGGAGATGGTGCGGTTCAGGTAAGTGGCGGGGGAGTGGCTGTTCTCGAAGACCCCGTCCGGGCCGACGCGCAGGTACGGCTCACCGGAGTAGCCGATGACCTCGATGGTGCGGCCGGTGCGGTTGGTCAGCTCCAGTCGGGCGCCCGCCTCGATGACGCGTACCTCAAGCCCTGGCCGCGCTGGTGCGACCCCTGTGGTCCGGGTGCGGTAGTCGGTGCCGTCCGGTGCGTCCGCGCCGTGCGCGGCGGCGGGCGCCGCGCTGATCAGCGTCACCAGGCTGGCTGCGGCGGCGACCAGTCCGGCGCGGCCCAGCAGGGTACGGATCACTTGCCGGCCGCCGCCACGGCTGCGGTGAGAGCGTCCGGGGTGGGGTTCTCGACGGGTTGACCGTTGACCTTGACGGTCGGCGTGCCGGTGACGTTGCTCTGGCTGGCGTCCTCGGTGACGTGTTCGGTCCAGGTCCGGTACGTCTTGTCCTTCACGCAGCTTCCGAAGGCGCCCCGGTCGAGGCCCACGCTGGTGCCGATGTCGATGAGTTTGTCGTCGGTGAGCCCGGCGCTGCCCTCCGGCGGCTGCTGGGCGAAGAGCGCCTTTGCGTACTCGTGGTACTTGCCGCCCGCGGCGGCGCAGCCGGAGGCCGCCGAGGAGCGGGTGGAGTAGTCGGTGGTGGAGAAACGGTTGAGGTACGCGACCGGGTGGTAGACCACCTTCGCCTTGTTCTCGGCCACCAACTGTTCGAGCGTCGATCCGCTGGTCTGCTCGAACTGTTTGCAGGCCGGGCAGAGGAAGTCCTCGTAGACGTCGACGGTGACGGGCCCGCCGCCGGTGACGATGCCGGTGCCGGCCGCGTTGGCGCCGGGCGGGGTGGTGAAGCTGTCGGAGCGCTGGCTGGACCAGACGGCCCAGCCGATGCCCCCGGCGATGACCAGGACGAGGACCGCGGCGGCGGAGACCCAGATCGTGCGGCGGCGGCGCCGCTCGCGGGCCAACTGCTCGCGAACCACCCGGGCGGCGTCCCGCTGCCCCTTACGACTACTCATCCTCGTCCTCCACAACGGGTTCGCCGGACAACCACCCGTCCACCGATACCGGCGTACGCGGCCAGATCAGCAGAAATCCGGCCAGAACCAAGAATCCCAGGTCCCGGAGGATCTCCGGGAGGTAACTGGGTGCCTGCCCCGCGGCCAACTGCCCGCCGCTGCCGAAGCAGCCGCAGTCGATGGCCAGCCCACGCGCCCACGCCGAGGCGATCCCCACGATGAAGACCACCAGCAGCGCTGCGGACACCCCGGCGATGAGCCGGGTGGCCAGCCCGAGCAGCAGCAGCACGCCCAACGCCAGCTCGACGAAGGGCAGGGCCGCGCCGATCACTGTCGCCACGTCGTACGGCATCACCTGGTACGCGTTGACCGCCCGCCCGGAGGCGGCGAGATCGCTGACCTTCGACGCGCCGGCGACCAGCCACACGGCGGCGAGGCCGAGTCGGGCCGCGATGCCGAGCCACGGGCGGACCACTGGCCAACGGCCGAAGCGGGTGGAAGGTGCTGTCACGCTCATTTGTCGTCCCGTCCGCGCCGGAAGTTCCGGGTTCAGCCGGTCAGGGCGTCGCCGACCGCCTCGACCAGGTCGTCTCGGGCCCGGGCGACCCGGGACCGGATGGTGCCCACCGGCACCCCTTCGACGGCCGCGGCCTCGGCGTACGACAGGCCGAGCAGTTGGGTGAGCACGAACGCTGAGCGTCGCTCGGGGCCGAGGCGACGAACGAGGTCGGCGGCGCCGAACTGGCCGGCCGGGTCCGGGTGCGGCCGGTCGGTGTACGCGTTCGCCGCCAGGCGCTCGTCGAGTCGCCGACGCCTGATGACAGTGCGCAGGTGGTCGGCGCAGGCCCGGCGGGCGATGCCGAGCAGCCAGGTGCGGACGCTGGAGCGACCCTCGAAGGCGGGGAGTGCCCGGAACGCCCGCAGGTAGGTTTCCTGGGTCAGGTCGTCGGCGCTGTCCGGGTCGACCAGGGCGGCGGCGAACCGCCAGACCTCGGCCTGGGTCAGCCGGACGAACGCGGCCTGGGCGGTGGGGTCACCGTCGCGGGCGGTCAGCGCCGACTCGGTTGCCGGGTCCCGGGCGACCTCGTCGACCGGCTCTGCCGGACCGGCGGCACCGGAGTCACGCGGGACAGGGATCACGACACACCAGGTTACGCGGCAGTCGGCGGCGCGTCAGTGTCGTTCGGCCCTTGGATGGTCTGCGACACGTCGGGAACTTTTCCCCGACCCGGGCCGACTACCAGTTCATGACGTGCGACCACAGAAGCGACCACCCCCCTCGGGTCGCCGAATGGGACACCCATCGGCGACCATGGCCGGCATGACTGTCGCCCCCCGCCGCTGGGCCGCCAGGCTGGCCGCAGCCGCCGGCCTCCTGGTCACCGTCGTCGCCTTGTTGATCGCGCCGGCCACCTCCGCCAGCGCCCACGCGGTGTTGGAGAGCAGCAGCCCGGCTGCCGCCTCCATCGTGCCGAGCGGGCCGTCCGAGGTGGTCCTCACGTTCAGCGAGTCGGTCCGTAAGGTGCCCGGCAAGATCCGGATCATCGCGCCGGACGGTTCCCGGGCCGACCGGGGTGAACCGTCGTTCAGCGGCGGTGTGGTGACCATCCCGGTGGACCCGGCCGGTGCCCGCGGCACCTACCTGGTCAGCTTCCGGGTGATCTCCGCCGACAGCCATCCGGTCTCCGGGGCGTACACCTACTCGGTCGGCGCACCCTCGACCCCACCCGTCGACTCGGGCACTGACAGCCGCGCCAACCCGGTGGTGGAGACGGCGGTGAAGGTGGCCCGCTTCCTCGGCTACGCCGGCCTGGTGCTGCTGGTGGGGCCGGCGTTGGTGCTCGCCGCGCTCTGGCCACGACGGCTCTCCCGGCGGGGGCCGACCCGGCTGGCCTGGACCGGCCTCGGTCTGGTGGCCGTCGCCACACTCGCCGACCTGTGGTTGCAGGTGCCCTACACGGCCGGTGGTGGTCTCTTCGACGTCACCGGCGAGGGGTTCGGCAGTGTGTTCGGCAGCGCCTTCGGCGCCGCCCACCTGGTTCGACTCGGCCTGCTGGCGGCGTCCGTCTTCCTGCTCCGCCCGCTACTGGCCCGGCCCGCCGGCCGCGCGGACGCGATCATCCTGGCCGTGCTCGGCGTCGCCGCCCTGCTGACCTGGCCGCTGGCCGGGCACCCGGCGGCGTCCCCGGCCCCGGCGGTCTCGGTGGTGGTCGACGCCGTCCACCTGGGCAGCATGGCGGTCTGGCTGGGCGGTCTGCTCATGCTCGCCGTCTTCCTGCTGCGCCAGGCCGACGAGCGGGAGTTGGGCGCGATCCTGCCGATCTGGTCACGCTGGGCGGCGCTCGCCGTCTCGGCGTTGCTGCTGGCCGGCACCGTCCAGGCGCTGATCGAGGTGGCCACCCCGCAGGCACTCTTCGACACCACGTACGGGCGCTTGCTGCTCGCCAAGATCGGGTTGTTCGCGCTCGTCATCGCCGTTGCCGCGTACTCCCGCAAGTTGGTGCGCAGCCGTGTCGCGGCGCAACGCCCGGCACCGGTGCGCCGGGCGGTCCTGGTGGAGTTGGCCGTCACCGTCGTGGTGCTGGCCGTGTCCGCCACGCTCGTGCAGACCACGCCGGCGCGCACCGCCGGAGCCGCCCCATCCGCCGGGGCCGAGGACGGCCTTTTCAGCACCAGGCTCTCCAGCCCGCTCCTGTCCGTCGAGGTCGAGGTGAGCCCGGCCGAGCGGGGCAACAACTCGGTGCACCTCTACGCGTACGACAAGGCCAACCAGCCACTGCTGGTCGCGGAGTGGAAGGCGACAGTCGCGCTGCCCTCGGCCGGGATCGAGCCGATCGAGGTGCCGTTGCTGCGGTTGACGGACAGTCACGCCTACGGCGACATCAGCCTGCCGACCCCCGGCGAGTGGCAATTGAAGATCACCGCCCGAACGACCGACATCGACCAGGCCACGGTGACCGCCACCGTGCCCATCCGTTAGAAAGGCTCGCGAAACCCATGACCCGATTCCGGCGTACCGCAACCGCCGCTGCCGCCCTGGCGTTCACCGCCGCCGCCACCGCTGTGCTCGGCTTCGCCGGACCGGCGTCCGCACACGTCACGGTGAACCCGAAGGAGGCGACCCAGGGCGGCTACGCCCGGGTGGCGTTCCGGGTGCCCAACGAGAGCGACACCGCGTCGACCACCAAGCTCGAGGTGGTCCTGCCGGAGAACGCCCCGGTCGGCTCGGTGTCGACGATGCCGGTGCCGGGCTGGACGGTCACCACGGAGAAGCGCAAGGTGGACCCGCCGATCGAGGTGCACGGCAGTCAACTCACCGAAGCGGTCTCCAAGATCACCTGGACGGCCTCCGGCGACGCGGGTGTGAAGCCGGGTCAGTTCCAGGAGTTCCCCGTCTCGATGGGGCCTCTGCCGCAGGTCGACTCGATGGTGTTCAAGACCCTGCAGACCTACTCGGACGGCACCATCTCGCGGTGGATCGACGACCCGGCGCCGGGTGCCGAGGAGCCGGAGCACCCGGCCCCGGTGCTCACCCTGGCCGCCGCCGCCGCGGCGCCGTCGGGTTCGGCCTCGCCGGCCGCAGCCGTCGCCTCGCCCGACGACGATGACGACGACGACGGCAACGGGCTCGCGGTCGGCCTCGGCGTGGCCGGTCTCGTTGCCGGTCTGGCCGGTCTGGTGCTGGGTGGGCTGGCGTTCACGCGTACCCGTCGGGAGCCGATCGCCAAGGCCTGATCCTGTTCCACCCGCTGGCCCGCCGGATCTTCCGGCGGGCCAGCGTGCTTTCCGGAGCCGATGCCGACCGTGCCGTGGATATCCCCTGATCAGGCGGTGTACGTCGGTAAGGTCGGCCGGGTATTTGGCTACGGAGGGGGACGGTGCGGATGCGGTTCGTGCGGGTGATCGCCGGAGTGCTGCTGTTGGTAGTGGGAATTCCGGCGCTGTTCGCCGGTGGCGGGCTGTGGCTGGTGACCCGACACGCCGACCCCGGCGGGTCCTTCGCCGCCCGCTTCGAAACGGTCCGCACGCCCGGTCACGCGATCGTCGTCACCGACCTCGACCGGTTGCTGCGGCAGGACGCGCCCTTCGCGCGTACCGCGCAGACCCGGCTGCGCCTGGACGCCCGGACCACGGGTGGGCCGGCCTTCGTCGGACTGGCACCCACGGCCGAGGTGCGTGGCTGGCTGGAGGCGGTGCCGCACGCCACGGTCCGTCGCGTGGCGCTGGCCCGTGGTCCGCTGCCGGTCCGGCTCGATCCGGCCGGACCGGCCGCCGACACCCCGGGCGTCGCGCCGGCCGACGGGCTGGTCACGCCGCTGGGCCGGCCCTTCTGGGTACGAGAGGGGATCGGCTCGCTGGAGTGGAGCGCGGACGACCTCGCCGGCGAACCCGTGAGCCTGGTGGTGATGCGCCCCGACGGCGAGGACGACCTGGCCCTGGACCTGCACGCCGAGTTGCGGGTCGGGTGGACCGGCCCGGCCACCTGGGGTCTGCTGACCGTCGGCGTACTGCTGGTGGTGTGCGCGGCGCTGCTCCTGCTACGGCCACTACGGCCACGCGAGGTGATCTTCGTGGTCGAGCCGGATCAGGTGCCGGTGCTCGCCGGCCGGCTCGGGGTCACCTCGCTGAGTGGCCTGGGCCCTCGCCAACCCGATCCGACCCCGCCGTTGCCGGCACGACAACTCGCCCCGGTCGGCTCCGGAGCCCCGGAACCCGCGCGGTCGGCGATCGGCGCGGCCCGCGCGGCCACCCTCGCCGACCTGGACGAACCGGTCCGGCTGCCCCGCCCACCGGAGGTGACGCTGAGTCTCGCCTGGCCGCCGGCCGACGTGGACGAGCCGACGGCCCGGCCGGTGGCGGCCGCACCGGGCGGCGATCCGGCCCGTGGTGGCCCGGTCGGGTGACTGCCCGGCCGGTGGTGGTGGGTGAGACGGCGAGCGGCCCTCCGCGCTGCCGACGCGGAGGGCCACCCTCACCGGGGGATCGGTGCTACCCGAGCGACGCTTGAGGTAGATGAGGACAGATTAGCGCCGAACATGGCTACTCGGGAGGTCTGTCCAATTGGTGCGATTTTCCGCACCGAGCCCGGAGCGCACCGGCAACGCCACCAGCAGCAGCAGGCTGAGCAGCACATAGGTGTTCTGCACGACGAAGTCCACCGGGTCGTGAGTGCGGACCGGTCCCGCGCCCCAGGCCTGGAACGTCACCACGCCGTAGATGGTCACGGCGGTGATGGCCAGCGCGAGCCCGGCCAGCCACCGACGCCGGCGTGCCTCCTCCGGGCGGTCCGCGCTCAACGCCGCGTCGGCGAGCAGCACCACCGCCGGCACGAACCAGTAGATGTGGTGGGTCCAGGTGATCGGGCTCGCCAGGGAACCGACCAGCCCGGTCAACGTCAGGCCGGCCACCGCGTCGCCGGCCCGCGCCGCACGGGCGGCCCGCCACAGCCCGTAGCCGGCGACCGCGGCCACCAGCAGCAGCCAGAGCAGCCGGTCCGGCTTCTCCGGCTCGGTGAAGCGGCTGAGCAGGCCGAACAGCGACTGGTTGCCGACGATGTCGGTGCGTCCCACCCGCTCGGTGGTCCACAGCTCGTGCGTCCAGAACCGCCACGAGTCACGAGGGGCGATCGCCGCCGCGAGCAGGGTCGCCGCCGCCGCTGTCGCGCTCGCCACCGCCGCCGCCCGCCACCGTCGGGTGGCCAGCAGGTACACGATGAAGATGCCGGGAAAGAGCTTGAGCGCCGTCGCCAGCCCCACGCCCACCCCGGCCCAGCGCCGCGCCTGCGGCACCGCGAACAGTAGATCGGCCAGGATCAGCACGACCAGCAGCATGTTGATCTGGCCGAAGGTGATCGTCTCGCGGATGCTCTCCACCGCCAGCACCAGCAGTACGGCGGCGATCAGTGTGAACGTTCGGGGCAGGTCGTGTCGGGCGATCACCGGAGTCACCAGCCACCGGGTGGTCAGCACCACGGCCAGCACGGTGAGCGCCGTGAAGATCGCCACGGTGGCGCCGAGCCGCAACAGACCGAACGGCCACAGCAGCAGCGCGCTGAACGGTGGGTAGGTGAAGTACAACTCGCCCTGCACCCGGTCGGGCTGGACGTAGTCGTAGAGCGGGTGGCCGACGCGCCACCAGTCCATCGCGGACATGTAGATCTTGAGATCGAAGAAATCGTGCACGAGGCCGGGCAGGTAGAGCGCTGGCAGCACAGCGCCGAGGGCCACCACCGTGACCAGACGACGGACCGTACGGCCGCCGGGATCGTCTTCGGTGACGGCGGGCGGTGCGACGGGTTCTGCTGGCACCCCGAAACCCTAGCGGTCCGGTCGGCCGAGAGCGCGCAGCCGCGGGGCGTGGGCTGCGCGTAGGCTGTCCCGGTGGCTGATCTCCTCGTCTGGATCGACTGTGAGATGACTGGGTTGGACCTCGGCAGGGACAAACTGATCGAGGTTGCGGCACTGGTCACCGATCCCGACCTCAACGTGCTGGGTGACGGTGTCGACGTGGTGATCCACGCCGACGAGGCGGCGCTGGAGGGGATGCCGGAGATCGTGCAGACCATGCACGCCAAGTCCGGCCTCACCGAGGAGGTCCGCCGTTCGGCGGTCACCCTCGCCGAGGCCGAAGACCTGGTCCTGGACTACGTCCGCACCTTCGTCAAGGATCCGCGTACGGCGCCGCTCTGCGGCAACTCGATCGCCACCGACCGGGGCTTCATCGCCCGGGACATGCCCCGCCTCGACGCCCACCTGCACTACCGGATGATCGACGTGTCGTCGATCAAGGAACTCTGTCGTCGCTGGTACCCCCGGGTTTACTTCGGTCAGCCGCAGAAGGGTCTGGCGCACCGGGCGCTGGCCGACATCCGGGAGAGCATCCGGGAGCTGGAGTACTACCGGCGCACCGTCTTCGTTCCGCTGCCCGGCCCGGATGTCGAGACCGCCAAGGCCATCGCCGCCGAACTCTGACCACGGCAGCTCCTCTCGGGGAGCAGGGAACCCGCTGGACGAGGTGCGTCGTGGTGTGGCTATTATTGGTCCGCACCCCGCCCGGAGCGATCGACCGGGCGACGGCGGCATGGTGGCTGTAGCTCAGTTGGCAGAGCACCGGGTTGTGGTCCCGGTTGTCGGGGGTTCAATTCCCCTCAGTCACCCCACTGGTTTCACCACTCAGGCCCCCTCCTCGGAGAGGGCCTGAGTCGTTGTCGGGGCGAGACAGGGCCTACGCGAAAGCCCCCTCCGAGGAGGGGGCTTTCGTCGGCTGGCTCAGGAGGTCGGCGTGGGGGACGGGGCGCCCGTCCCGTCCGGGGTCGGCGTGGCGTCCGGGTCGGCCGGAGGCTCGTACGGGAGGGCGCTGCCCTTGACGTACTCGTCCCAGCTCATGTTCCAGTCGGTCCAGCCGTTTCCGTTCTGCAGCTTGCGCTCGGTGCCCTTCACCGTGATCGGGTCGCCGATCTGGGTGTTCTTGAAGAGCCAGTCGCCGTTGGCCATCGACACGTTCACGCAGCCGTGCGACACGTTAGTGGTGCCCTGCTGTCCCTCGGACCAGGGTGCCGCGTGGATGAACTCCCCGCCCCAGGTGAGGCGCTGCGCGAAGTCAATCTTGGTGCGGTAACCCTCCTCCGGGCCCAGCTCCTCGAACGTGTCGAAGACCGTCTTGCGCAACTTCTCGATGACGACCATGGTGCCGCTGGACGACGGGGTGCTCTTCTTGCCCAGGCTCACCGGGATGGTCTTGATCACAGAGCCGTTGCGGGTCACCGTCATCCGCTTGGTCTTGTTGTCCACAGTCATGACCACCGCCGCGCCGATCTTGACGTCCACCGAGAGGTCGGCGCGGCCGTACCAACCCTCACCCATCGGCAGGCCACCCGCCTGGACCCGGTAGGAGACCTTGCTGCCGGTCTTCCAGAACTCCTTCGGCCGGAACCGGATCTCGGTGGGGCTGACCCAGTGCCAGATCCCCGCCTGCGCCGGCGTCGAGGTGACAGTCATCCGGCGCTGCACGTCGTCGCGGTAGTCCTCCGGGATGCCCCGGCTGAACTTCACGATCAGCGGCATGCCCACACCGACCACCTGGTTGTCGCCGAGGAAGCTGCTCACGCGTACCTGGTTGCCGGGCTTGGCCATCGTGGTGAAGGTGCTCGTCGCGGTGGCCGGGCGTCCGTCGTCGCCCTTGGCGGTAACGGTGGCCGTGTAGCTCGTGCCGTAGGCCAGCGCGCCGGTCGGCAGCCACGACTTGCCGTCCTTGGCGAGGGCGCCCTCGACCACCTTGCCGGCGGCGTCCTTCAGCTCGACAGCGGTCTCCACGGCGTCCTTCGTGGTGAAGGTGACGCCGGTGGACGCCGGCACGTCCTTGGCGTCGGCCGCCGGCTCGCTGATCGTCGCGGCGGCCTTCGGCGCCGGGTTCTCGCCGCCGCCGTGCCACGAGGACGGCTTGCCGCCGTCGCCGTCGGTGCAGGCCGAGGTGAAGGCCAGCGCCACGGCGAGAAGCCCCGCCGCGAACACGCGGCGTCGCCCACCGGGCCTGATCAGCTGGTCCTGGCTAGCTCGCATGAATTCCCTCACAGTTGTGGTCGCTGCCCCATCGTCTCTTACTGACGCGCCAGAGCCGGCCCCGGTTGCCGAGGGTGAACCGAAACACGCCATCAATAGTGCCCGAATCCTGCTACTATCCGGCGTTTCGTGAGCCTGGTTCGTCTCCGTGTCGGGAGCGCGGGGGTCGCCGCGCTGTCATCGAGCGGCGGGAGTGCAAGGGTACGCCGGCCCGGCCAACGGCCGAGCCGGCGCAACGAGGCCGACGGCTCAGACCGCCGGACCGGCCCCACCACTGGGCACCGGCAACGCGCTGCCCTTGACGAACTCCGACCAGCTCAGGCTCCACGCCGTCCAACCGTTACCGGCGGCGATCCTGCGCTCGGTGCCCTTGATCGTGATCGGGTCACCGATCCGGGTCTTGCCGAACAACCACCTGGCGTTCGCCATCGACACGTTCACGCAGCCGTGCGAGACGTTCTGCCGCCCCTGCACGTGCTCCGACCAGGGCGCGGCATGGATGTACTCGCCACCCCAGGTCAGCCGTTGGGCGAACTGGATGTCGGTCACGTAGCGGTTGGCCGGATCCGGGTCGTCGCGGGTGTCGAAGACAGTGGCTTCCTTCTTCTCCATCACCACCATCGTGCCGCTCGACGACGGTGTGCTCTTCTTGCCCAGGCTCACCGGAATGGTGCGTACCGGCGCGCCGTTCTCGTACACCGTCATCTTCTTGTTGGCGTTGTCGACCTTCATCTCGAACGACCGGCCGATCTTGGCGGTGGCCTTGCGGTCGATGTCGCCGTACTTGCCGTTGCTCAGCGGCACCCCCGCCAGCGCGATCCGCACGGTGATGGTGGTGCCCGGCTTCCAGTACTCCGGGGCCCGGTAGTAGGCCTGCGTGCCATTGCTGACCCAGTGCCACGCGCCCGGCTGAGGCGGGTCGGTCCGGACGAACATCCGCTTCTGCACCGCAGCCCGGTCCTTCTTCGGGATGCCCGGGTGGAACTCGGTGACCACCGGCATGGCCACCCCGTAACTCTTGTCGTCGAAGAGGTACAGGCCCGAACCGATTGTCGACTTCGGCTTGGCCATCGTGGTGAAGCTGCTGGTGCCCTGGCTGCTCGTGCCGTCCGACGCGCTCGCCGTCACAGTGGCCGTGTAGCGCGTACCCCACTTCAGCGGAGCTGACGGCACCCAGGACGAACCATCGCTACGCAGTTTGCCCTCGATCGAGCCGCCGCCGTCCGCCGTCAGGGTGACAGCGGACACCTTCCCGCCGTCCGGGAGCTTGGCGCTGATCTCCGTGCTCACCGGCCGATTCTTGGTGCCGTTCGCCGGGCTCAGCGTGAGCGCCGGCCCACTCGGTGTGCTCGGTGTCGAAGGTGCGGCTGAGCCAGGGGTGGCGCTCACGTCCGAGGACGCCCCGCCAACGAATTCCGGCTTCTTCTCGCCGCCGCCGCATCCGGTCAGTGCCAGCGACGCCGCCAGAGTCAGGGCGCCCACCACCGCCCCGGCTCGCGTGAACCGTGCCATGCCCACCTCTGTTCTCGCGTACCTGGCGGACATCGTGCCGCATCACCGCCGCAACCCACGCCCCGATCTTGGCGGCGGTGGTCGGTTTGGGGCTTTTTGCCGGCAAAGCTCGACCGAAGGGGGGACCCGGGGAACCAAATTGGAGCCCGTGTTGGAGGGGTGCTAATGTTCTCTCCGTTGCCGATGAGCGCCGCTAGCTCAACTGGCAGAGCAGCGGACTCTTAATCCGCGGGTTCGGGGTTCGAGTCCCTGGCGGCGCACCAACGATGAAGGTCCTGACCTGGCAGATGTCTGCCGGTCAGGGCCTTTTTCGCGTACGCCAGTGCGACGGGGTACGACGCCGGTGGCTCGACACAGGCGTGGCAGGTCAGCTGGAGGACCGCCTCGGCAGCAACAGCTCCTCGTGATCGAGTTCACGTTCCAGAACACGGAGCTCCTCGTCCGGCAGTCGGCCGGAGTCGCGCCAGCGCACGAGTTCCTCGCGCTGCGCGTCGATGGCTGTCCGCCGGATACGAAGCGCCGCCTCGTACGCCGGCGAGGTGGGCAGCTCGGATGATCCGCTCTGCTCCAGAAGGTCCAGCCGTCCGCGGTAGCGCGCCAGTCGGGCCAGCAGCTGCGTACGAGTGGTGTTGACGGCCACCGCGCTGTCCGGCTCCACCGCGGCAACCTCGTCGAGGCGAGCCAGGGCGGCCTCGACCGCCGCCGAGCGGGCCTCGTTGCGTACGCGGGCCTGGTCGGTTTCGTTGGCGCGCAGGCCCAGCATCCGCACGAGCGGCGCGAACGTCAGGCCCTGCCCGACGAGTGTCACCAGGACGACCACGAAGGTGCAGAACAGCAGGAGGTCACGGTCGGGAAAGGGCGCGCCGCTGTTAGTGGTCAGCGGCAGGGTGAAGATCGCGGCCAGACTGATCACCCCACGGGTGCCGGACCAGCTCAGTGCCACCACCTCGCGGGAGGTGAGTCGGCGGGCGTTGCGGTCGGCACGCTCGATCTGCCGGGCGCTCCCGGGTTCGTCGGGGTCGTCCTGCTCGGAAATGCCGCCCAGCCGGGTGTGCAGCGACCGGGGGAGGGACTGGGTCATCACCAGCCACGCGGGACGCAGTAGGAGCACCACGCCCACGGATACCGCGACGGCGATGACGATGGTCGACGTGTCGTACTGACGTAGGCCCTTGACGACCTCGGGAAGCTGCTGACCGATGAGCAGGAAGACGAAGCCTTCGAGGAGGAAGTCGACCAACCGCCACACCGCGCTGGTCTGCAGCCGGGCGGCGCCCGAGGTGAGCTGAGGCGTCTTGTGGCCAACGATCAGCCCGGCGATCACCACGGCGAGCACCCCGGAGACGTGCAGTTCCTCGCCCAACAGGTAGGCCACGAACGGTGTCGCGAGCGAGATGGCATTCGACAACAGCGGGTCCGCGGTGAACGGTCGGGCCAGACGTACCAGCCAGGCCACTGCCGCTCCCACGGCGACCCCGCCGACCGCCGCCAACACGAACTGACCAATCGCGGACGGGAACGAGAACTCACCACCCACCGCGGCGGCCACCGCGACGCTGAGCATCGTCAGCGCGGTGGCGTCGTTGAGCAGCCCCTCGCCCTGGATGATCGTGACCATCTTCGGTGGCAGGTTCACTCGGCGGCCCACCGCCAGGGCAGCCACCGGGTCGGGCGGCGCGATGGCGGCGCCAACAGCGATCCCGGCGGCGAGCGTCGCCCCGGCGACGAACAGGTGAAACCCGATACCGACCAGTATCCCGGTGAGGAGCACCAGCAGCACGGACAGGCTGACCACGATGCGGAGGTTCCGGCGGATGTCCAACAGCGAGGAGTCCAGTGCGGCGCTGTAGAGCAACGGCGGCAGCACGATCATGAGCACAAGCTCGGGATCCAGGCCGACGTTGGGGCCGGGGAGCAGCGCGTACGCGATGCCGATGAGCGGTAGAAGCGCCGCGGCCGGCAGACCGGTGCGGGCCGCCACCCACCGCACGACGACGATGACCGCGACAGCGGCGAGCACGAACAACAACATCGAATGGGTGCTCACCTGGCTACTTCCCCCTGCCGCGGCGCGAGGTTCCTCGGATCCACCGCGGGCTCGCGGCCGAGCCGGCCGTTCGGCGCCGTTGACGCCGGTCAGCGCGGCAGGTAGCGGTAACGAGCAAACCCGCTTGATCAACCGGACCTGGCCGACCGCAGCATCCACGGCGTTGGCGTCTGCGCTGCCGTCAAGCCGGCCTCGTCACTGTGGAACCCGGTTAGACCACAACTCTAAGCCTGACCCGGGTTTGCCTGCACGTCGGTGAGCACGTCCGACCCGGTGACGCCGCGCTCGGTGGCCGCCTTGGGGAACCGTCCGGCCTGCTGCTAACGTCTCGTCCCGTTGTCAGCGAGCGCCGCTAGCTCAACTGGCAGAGCAGCGGACTCTTAATCCGCGGGTTCGGGGTTCGAGTCCCTGGCGGCGCACCAGCAATATTCAGGGGGCATGACCAATTGGTCATACCCCCTGAATTGCGTCGTCCAGCGGGGCGGTGCGGAGCACGAGTGGACCACGACGTCCGAGCGCCCACACGATGAGCGCGAAGCAGCAGAGCGCCGCTCCCGCGATGGTGACCGCTGTCCAGCCGCCCGCGGTCCAGAGCGCGGTCGCGGCGGCGGAGCCGATGGCGGCGCCGACGAAGTTGCAGGTGGCCAGCGCGGTGTTGAGCCGGCTCCGGGCCTCGTGAGAGAGGGCGAAAAGGCGCGCCCGGTTGAGCAGGGCCTGCGTCTGGAGGGCGACGTCGAGCATGACGATCACGATGATGACGAGGACGACGGACCGTACGGCGAACGCCGCGACGACGAACGCGGTGAGGGCCAGTACCCAGGCCGCGCCGGTGGCCGGGACCGACCAACCGCGATCGTGCAGCCGTCCGCCGCGCAGGCCGGAGAGGACGCCGGCGAGGCCGGCCAACCCGAACAACCCGATCACCGCCACCGGGTACCGGAACGGCGGGCCGCTGAGGAGGAACGTCAGCGCCGTCCAGAACAGCGAGAACGCGGCGAATCCGGTGGCGGCCAGGACCAGCGTCCACCTGACCGCCCGCTCGCGTACGACGACCGCGCCGACCGAGGCGATGAGTTGCGCGTAGGGCATGCGCGTCCGCGGCGCCAGCGGGGGGATCGCGCGGTAGAGCACGATCGCGAGCAGGATGGCGAGAACCGCGGCGAGGGCGAAGATCGTCCGCCACCCGGCGGCGTCGGCGACGAGGCCGCTGATCGTGCGGGAGGCCAGGATGCCGGTGAGGGTCCCCGATCCGACGACGCCGACGATCCGACCCCGCTGGGCGTCGCCGGCAAGGTCTCCGGCGAGCGGGGTGAGGATCTGCCCGGAGATCGTCGTCACGCCGAGCACGCCGAGTGCGAGGAGGAGTACGCCGATCGACGGCGCCAGCGCACACATCAGCAGTGCGGCGGCCGAGGTCAGCAGCATGATCGGGACGAACCGGCGGCGGTCCAGGACGTCACCGAGCGGTACCAGCAGCAGTACGCCGACGGCGTACCCGAGCTGCGTCGCGGTGACCAGCCAGCCGGCCGTCGCGGTCGTGACGCGTAGATCGCCCGCGATGAAGCCGAGCAGTGGCTGGGCCCAGTACAGGTTGCCGACTGCCACTCCCGCCGCCAACGCGAAAAGGAACGTCAGCCGGCGGCTCATCCCTGACGGCGGTGCCATGCGGGGTGCTGCCACCCCGCCACGCTACGGCGGGTCGGGCTTGGCATCAGCGTTGACGTCAGTCTTCAGCCGGACACCGGAACCGACCCCCGCGTTGCGCACCGCCGTCCTGCCCGGCGACACGTCGGCGCGACCGGCCTGACGGCCGGCCGGCAAAGGCGAACGCCAGCCGGCCGTCCTCCGTCACGCCACAATGTCCCAGGTCGTTCGACACTTCTCGTCGGAGCCGCCAGCGCCTTTGCGTTCGCAGGCTTCGACATAGACCCTCGTGCCCGGCAGCAGTCGGACGTAGTAAGGCTCGGAGCAGGTGCCACTGCCGTTCGCCGCGTGGACCGTGACCTTGGCGTTTACCGGCTCCCACCAGATGCGGCCAATGGTACGGCGACCGTCGGCTGCGCCCTCGTCGCAGGCTCTGAACGCCGAATCAATTCCGGAGTTGGTGTAGATGGCGAAGCCGGTGCCGGCGGAGTACGGGTCGGCCGAATACACGATCACGGGGTACCCCGCCGAAGCGGTGCTCGGGGTGGCCACGAGCCCGGTGACCGTGAGCGCCATCGCCATCAGCGTGGCACCGAACCAGCGTGAATTCTTGCGGATCATCGGCAATCTCCTACCGTCGAGAAACGACCGGTGTGGTCGTCACGACCGATGATGGGCGCGATCCGTCGATACATGACAGACGCGCGGACAGGTCCGAACAGGTCCGAACACTCCGAACACCTCCGGTGCACCTCAGGCGCCGTGGACGGGGACTGTGCGGGACGGTCGTGCGGCGGAACGAGGCTGAGGTCGGCGGAGCGGGGGATGGGCGGACTTAGCCGCCTGCGTCACGCGGCGCGTACATGATCAGGGCGACGCCGATCAGGCAGATGCCGGCGCCGATGACGTCCCACCGGTCGGGCCGGAACTTGTCGACGATCACGCCCCAGGCGAGGGATCCGGCGACGAACACGCCGCCGTAGGCGGCGAGGATGCGCCCGAAGTTCGGGTCGGGTTGGAAGGTGGCGACGAATCCGTACGCGCCGAGGGCGATGACTCCGGCGGCGATCCACCACAGGCCGCGGTGCTCGCGCCAGCCCTGCCAGATCAGCCAGGCCCCGCCGATCTCGAACAGGGCGGCGACGACGAACAGCAGGACAGAGCGGACGACTGTCATCCGTGGACCGTACCGATGTGCCCTCGGACCCCGATCATGCCAGTGACCCGCTCGAACAGGTGCCTCCTGGAGCGATGGTGGCGAAGGCGAGTTCGGCCAGCCGCAGCGGCCGTTGCCCGCTCGGCAGGGTGCACGACTCGAGCAAGCTTGCTGGTCGCGGCGTGCCGGATCGGCACCCGGACGGCCAGTGCCAGAGCTAGCGAGCGGCCCTGTCACCGATGGGTCGCGAGTGCCGGAAGGCGCTCAGCAGGGCCGAGACCACCGCAGCCAACAGCAGGACCCTCGCCACGTTGAACAGCACCGTGTCGCCGGTGGAGTGGGGCGGGAAGGTGTCCTTGGCGAGCCAGCCGACGCCCGTCCCCAGCCCCAGGCATACGTGCATCATTGCCCGCAGGCGCGGCTGGGGCTGAGGGCGGCCGAAGATCCGGGGCGCCGTCGTGCCGCCACGGCTCTTGTGGAACAGCACAGTGGCGAAGGCCAGGTTGGCTGCGGCGGCGATGACCGCCAAGACCACGTCCACGGATCCCATGGCCCGAACGCTAACTGAACCTGACACCAAGCGTTGCCGGCGTCCGCAGACGCCGGCAACGCGAGTGGATCAGTTGGCGTGGGTCAGGCGTGTGGTGATGCGCAAGCCCAGAAGGGTGTCGTTCATCCACGGCACCCGCTCGCGGTGCAGGCCGGCGGTCATCTGGTCCGCCCAGACCTCGTACCGCTGCATCAGCGTGTTGGCGCGGGACCGCGCGCTGGTGATCAGACAGTCGCCCAGTGGGTCACCGGGCAGGTGGGACGAGTCGACAGCGGGCTCGCAGGGCACCTTGAGGCTGACCTGGTCGCGCAGCGGGCGGCTGGAGTCGGGCGAGCACGGCGTGGGCCCGCAGAGGGCGTAGTTCCCGCTCGCCCTGGCATAGGCGTTACCGATCTTGGCGTCCGTCGGCATGTTCACCGGGATCTGGTACTGCCCGAACAGGTTCGCGGACAACACGTCGTCCGAGTCGAGGGCGTTGGGCAGACCCAACCGGGTGTACGCCTGGAGCAGCCGCGCCGCCGTGTTCAGCTTCTTCAGGGCGGTGGGCACCGGCCCGCTGACCTGGGTGCTCTGGTCCCGTAGCCGGTCGTACATGGACTTCTGCCGTGCCTGGAGGAAACCGCGCAGGGTCGGCGTCAGCGTGGCGTCCAGCGCCGCGTTGTTCACGGCCGTCGCGCCGCCCTCGAAGGCGTACCGTCCGGACGGCCACTTCTGGGTCAGTCCCTGCTCGGGCGTGGTCTCGCTGTCACAGTTGAAGAACTCGCAGTCGACCTGGTAGACCTGCTCGTTCGGCCAGGTGTAGTCGGCGGTGCGCGAGTTCTGCCAGGCCGTGTTCGAGTTCAGCCGGAATCGGCTGTGGATCTGCAACCGCAGCTTGCCGTAGTGGCGGATCACCCCGCTGCCGTAGCCCGTCGTACGCGTGTAGACCCAGCTCGGCGTGTAGCAGTAGCCGACCTCGGGCAACTCCCGTACCCCGGCGGGCGGCTCGTCGTGGCGCGGTGTGTACGCGTACTGGACTGCCCGCACCATGTTCGACGTCAGCTCGTGGCGAACGTTGCTCGGTCGGTCGATCTGCCTGCTGCCCTCGCACGCGGGCACCGTCGCCTCGTCGGCCTTCGCCGGCGCCGCGGCGAGCGGCTTGTCGGTGTCCCAGAACAGGTCGTAGCTCTTGGGCGTCTTCACCTGTACGCCGTTGGCGTCCGGCTCGTAGCGGACCTGGACGTCGTTGGTCCGGAAGGCGGCCAGCGCTGTCGACAGCTCGTTGGTGGCGGCGACGTAGTCGTTGACCAGCCCGGTGATCAGGACGTTGGCGTTGCCGTTGACCGGCTGAGCGAAGCTGGCCGCGAGGTCGGCGATCCGGGTGCCCTCCGCCTCGATCTGCGCCGCGCGGCCGGTGCTGACCTGGGCGGCGTACGTCGGGTTCTGCAGCATCAACATGGCGTACGCCTGCGCGCCGAGGTTCCACACCGTCGGGTTGCCGACCGGCGTCGACGGTTCGACCATCGACGGGTCACGTCCGTTGGCGACCCGGGCCAGGTAGTTGATCGATCGGGCCTCGCCGAAGCTGTTCAGCACCGTGGTCGGGTCGACCGCCGGGTTGTCGGCGTCGGTCCGGGGCACCACGAACGCGGCGCCGCTGGCCAGCTGTGTCGAGGTCAGGTGGAACTCGTTTTCCGGGCCGACGAACTCGCCGTACGTCGGGATCGGTTGACCGAAGTTCTCCAGGTAGCCGATGTACTTGTTGATGTCGGCGCGGGCGTCGTGCAGTGTGGCGTCGCCGATCGCGGCCAGCACTGTGGCCGCGATGTCCTCCAGGCGCAGACCGAGCTGGGCGACCTGCTGCTGGACGAGGGTGATCTGCGCGGTGTTGCCGGCGATCGCGGCGTTCAACTTGTCGAACTGGGCCATCATGTTCGCGTACACCGTGTTGATCTGGGCCTCGACCCGCGCGAAGCTGGCCCGCATCTCGTCGCCGAGGGCCCGCACCTCGTCGCGGAGGGCCTTCACCTGGGCCAGGATCTGTGCGTCCAGCGACGGTCCGCTGCTGCCGAAGAGCCCGACGATCGACATCACCGCACCGAAGACGTTGCCGGTCATCGCCAACGTCGCGGTGCTGAAGATCGAGCCCGCGAGGCCGCGGCCGGTGATCGCCGCCGCGTACTTGGAGATCGCGCTGATCGTGGTGAGGACCGCCTCCCCGATCACCTTGGACTTCTTGCCGGCGGCGGGGTCGGCGAACCCGATGATGGTGGAGACCATGCCCACCCCGGCCTTGATGTCGGAGATCGTCTGCTGTCGAGCCTTGTCCCGGTCCTCGGCGGCCTTCTTGGCCGCCGCGGTGCACGCGGCGCTCGGCGGCCCCTCCGGCGGACACTTCTGGTTGTTCTCGCCGATCTCGAGGCGGATCTCCAGGCTCAGGCCGAGCAGCTCCGCGTGCAGGGAGGCCAGCTGCTGCTTGGCGGCCGCTACGTACGCCGTCGAATCGTCCCGCAGCGCCAGGATCGCGTCGAGGTCGACATGCGAAAGTCCGGGATCCTGCTGGAGCTCCTCGTAGGTGCTGGTGATGTCCACCCCGACCGGCTCACCGAGGACGGCGTTCCAGGCGGTGGCGACGGGCGCGCTGGCGGCCCCCGCCTGCCGGGTCGCGGACCACACCGCGGCGAGAGCGTCATCGCGGCCGCGCAGCCACTGGGCGGTCCGCAGCGCGCCGGAGGCCAGTTCCTCGCGGGTGTCCCACGGTTCGACAGTCTTGCCGATCACGGCCCCGACCAGGCCGGTGATCTCCGGCGAGGTCCGGGTGTCGCCGCCGGGCGCGCCGAGCAGGATGTCGACGGACTTGAGCAGCAGGTCCTGTTCGGGAAGCAGGAGGTCGAACGTGGTCAGCGACTCGTCGAGCACCTGGTGGCGTGTGGTGAGCTGGGCCTGCGCCTGTGCGGCTGTGGCGTTGGGGTGCAGCCGGTGCCACTGGACGAACTCGGCCGACAGCACGACGGTGGTGATCCGAGCGGCGCCCTGGAGATGGAGTTCGGCGACCTGGCCGAAGGCCCGGTCGGTGAGCGCTGCCTGAGGGACGGGGACGGGGACGGGATCGGCCGACGCGGGTTCGCCGAAGAGCACGCTTGCCGCCGTGACCGCGATCATCGCCAGCACGGCGGTCCCGCGCCTGGTGCGCGTGGAACGTTTGACTGTCATGCCGCGAACGTATTGAGCGCCCGGAAAGGGCGCTGAAACCGCGCTGACTCGCGCTCAGCCGGCGGCGGGTGACGCGGCGGGCGCGTCGAGGGCCGGTGCCACGACGGCGAACGCCTGGTCCATCAGCTCGGCCAGGTGCTGCTCGTCGTCGCCCGGCTGCCACCGCTGGAGCACGGTGTCGAGTGCCAGCAGTGCCATTCCGGCGGCCATCCGTCGCGGCGTCTGGTCGCAGCTGTTCGCCGCCACCGACCCGGGGGCGCAGCCGGGCCAACTCGTCGCCCCGGGTGGGCCGGGTGAACTGCGCGGTCACCCCGCGCCGGCGAAGCTCTCCACCGCCGCGACCGACCCCGAGCACGGCCGCCGTCTGTGGGAACTGTCCGAACAGGCCACCGGCGTACGGTTCGGCGCGCTGCGACAAACGAGCTGATCGCGGCGCATCCAGCCGTCACATTCCGCAGCGCCAGATCGTCCAGGGGGCGAGCAACCACGACGGAGGAACAATGTTCGCTGCCTATGTCGCTGTCACCATTCTCGCGTCGGTCTTCACCGGCTTCGCCGCCGTCACCTACCTGATCGGCCACGACTATCCGAAGGCACAGGCGGACATGAAGCGCGTGCCACGGTCGTGGGTGCCGCGGTTGGGCGTGGCGCTGGCGGCAGGCTCGTTGGGGTTGCTGGCCGGCTTCGCCGTACCGCTGCTGGGCACCCTCGCGGCCGCTGGGCTGGTGCTGTATTTCATCGGCGCGCTCATCGCCCATCTGCGCGTCGGCTCCCGTCAGCTGGTGGGATGGGCCGTATTCTTCGTCACCGTGGTGGCCGCACTGGTGGTGAATGTGCTCCACCACTGGTGATCCGTCAGCTACGACGTCAGGCACCCGTCCCGCATCTGGACGGCTCGGTCGCAACGCGCGGCGATAGCGGCGTCATGGGTCGCCATGATGAGAGTCGTGCCCTGCTCGTCGCGCAGCCTCAGCAACAGGTCGACGATCGCGGTGCCGGTCTGACTGTCGAGATTGCCGGTGGGTTCGTCGGCCAGCAACAGGGCAGGTTGGTTGATCAGCGCGCGAGCGATGGCGACCCGTTGCTGCTGCCCCCCGGAGAGCCGCGACGGCAGGGCGGCGGCCCGGTCGGCGAGCCCCACCATCGCCAGCAGTTCATGGGCACGAGCGACCTTGTCGAAGTCGGTGCGGAACGGAATCAGGGGTGCCACGACGTTGTCCAGTGCGGTGAGCGTGGGCAGCAGGTGGAACCGTTGGAACACGAAGCCGACCCGTCGCCGGTAGGCGGCCAACCCCCGGCCGGCCAAGCCGCTCACCTCCTGGCCGCCGACCTCGATGGTGCCACCGTCACTTCGTTCGATGGCACCGATGAGGTGCAGGAGCGTCGACTTGCCCGAGCCGCTCGGCCCGGTCAACGCGATCGCGGTGCCGGCGTCGATCGCCAGGCTGACGTCGTTCACAGCGACCAGCGGTGCGCCGTCGGGCAGCGGAAAGGACTTCCGTACCCGGGTGAGACACACCAGCGGCATGGTGACGGTGCTCGACGTCGCAGCTGACGTCTGTTCCATCGGACCTACTCCTTTGCCGCTCACCCCTCGGCGAGCAGGTGGGCGGTGGGCAGTCGGCGGAGCACGGCGATCGGCACCACCACGGACAGGGCGGAGACGGCGACGCCGAACACCAGGGCGGCTGCGGAACACCAGAGGATCGCAGCGGTGACGCCCCCGGCGAAGGCCGCCGCCGCGCCCAGGCCGGCAGCGGCGCCGAGCGTGCCGCCGATGGCACCCATGCCGATGGCCTCGATGATGACCAGCCGGTTCAGCATGGCGTCGGTCCAGCCGACGGCTGCGAACAGGGCGAACTCGGCGGCGCGCTCGGAGATGTTGAGATAGAGCACGTCAGCGACCGACACGATGCCCAGCACGATCGTGACCGCCACGGCGATGTGATCGACGGTGCGGGCCTGGAGGGTGACGGCATCACCGAGCAGGGTGCCGGTGATCGCACCACGGAACGCGAACGTGATCGCCAACAACATGGTCAGCGCGGCCACCCCGATCGTCAGACTCAGCGCGCCGAGCGCGGTCCGACCGGGGGTGCGGGCAAGGTTGGCCAGCGCGAGAGTGCCCAGCCGGCGCGGCGCCTGCCGGCGGAGGGCGAAACCCGAGACGGCGGGCCTGATGATCTCGCCGGGATCCGGCCGGGCGGCCCGCCAGGCCGGCCAGCCGCCGGCGAGCAGGGCCAGGGCCACCGCCGCGGGTACGGCGAGCAGTGTGTGGCTCCACGCGATGTTCAGCCCGAGACCGAACGCGATCCCGAGCGCCAGCCCGGTGCCGGCGATGCCTGCGGCGAGGCCGATGCCGACGATCTCGATGAACATCAGTTGGAGGAGGTGCCGGCGGCCCCAGCCGAGGCAGGTGAGGATGCCGAACTCGGTGCGTCTGGCGCGGATGGCGGCGGTGTTGGCGTTGAGCACTGCCAGCGCGCACACCGCGAGCACCAGGAGGGACAGCAGTACGCTCTTGCGGTCGGCCGCGCGGACCAGCACGGACGCGACGCCCTTCTGGACCCAGGGCTCGGCCACGGCGAGGTCGGGCCGGCCGTAGTTGCCCGCCGGGTAGTGCACAGTCATCGCGGTGGGTGACGACCCCAGGGTGATGTCGACCTGGAGGCCGGTGCGTTGCGCGATCTCCTCGGCGATCACCCGTACCCGCTCCCGGGAGACCGGGTCGATGCCGACGTCCCCGGCCAGCCGAACTCGCACCACGCTGATCGGCGCGGTGGTGTTGAGCTGGTACTCCGGGTAGCTGGGCTCGGTGCTGTACGCGCCGGGGTCGAAGATGGCGGGCAGGGCCGCCATGGTGGTGAGCATCAGCGGAGGTTGGCTGAGCAGGCCGGTGACGTTCGAATTCGGGGTCAGTCGTCGGCCGCCCAGTGCCTGCCGTGACGCTTCGTCGGCACCCTCGGCGCCCGGGTTGAAGTACGTGTCCATGGGCACCGCTGACAGCGCGCTGCCCAGCGAAACCTTGGCGGGGTCGAAGGTGCCCACCGCGCCCAGCGCGGCGTCGGGCATGCTCACGTCCCCCGGTTGCTCCTGGTAACCGTGCGCCAGGTTCCGATGGACGGCCACCTCGCTGCGCACGCTGGTGTCGGCGAACTCCATCGGCACGTGCCGGGACGACCCACCGTCGTCGGCGCCCTGACCCCAGATCTTCAGGTCGTAGGGATCTGGCTGGGCCCGCAGACCGTCCCCGGCCCGTACCCTCTTCGGCGGTCCGACGGTCCAGAACTGGTCGAGCCACCTGGTGTTCGACGTTGCCAGGTCGTATTCGACACCGAGGTCGTCGGGGCGGAGCATCCGGTCGAGCAGGTTCTGGTACGGCTCTTCGAACGACATCGCCCGTGTGGCGACCGGCGTGCCGGACTCGTTGACCAGAGCGGCGCGGAGCCGCTGGTCGTCGGCGGATCTCCGGACCAGCTCGGGCACGTCGGAGTTCAGGCGCTGCACTGTGACGTTGAGCGTCCTGTCGACCTGGGGTCGGTCCGCGACGAGGATCGGGAGCACCGAGTAGGGGTACGGCATTCCGTCCAGCCGCCGCGAGGCCGGCGCTTCGGCCGAGGTGAAGTATCGGCCCGAGGTGACGGCCTGGTCCAACCCGGCCAGCGTGGCCTCCGACTCCGGGTCGACCGCAGCCATCAGGAACGGCACCGTCCACGCCAACGTGACTGTCGGCCGCGTCGCCTTTCCCTCGCGATCCGTCGAGCCCATGCCGCCGACGCACGTCAACGACGATCGGGCTCGGAGGTCGGTCGGCGCGAGCCAGTCCTCAGCGGTGATGGCCGGAGCCGCTGGGCAGATCTTCACCCGGTGGCCGTCGGCGTCGACCTCCTCCGGCGGTGGCAGGCCCCCGCCGCTCTTCAGCTCGCTGTTCGGCACCACGTCCAGCCGGTTTCGCGTCGCGTAGAGGAACGCCGGCCCGTCCGGGATCTGGCTCAGCCCCGCGTCCGTCGCCCAGGTCGGCTGGACCCGCAACACCTGACGCTCGGCGGTCGGGTCAAGGTGTTCCGACAGGTCGACAGTCACGGGCACTGTGCGCATCACGTACCCGATCATCGCGACCGGTGCCGCCACCGACACCCCGCGCACCGCCTGGATCTCGCGCCACTGATCGTGGGTGATGCCGCCACGCATGCCCGCCAACTGGCCGGACTGGACCAGATTGCGCTCCTGCTCCAGCGGCAGCACCGCATCCTGGGGGCGTACCAGGAGGTCGTAGACCGGGCGGTAGTTGGCGCTGACCGCGCCCACCGCATCCAGCCGGGAGGTCACAGCGGCCCCGGTGAGCACTGTGAACCCGGCTACCGCGACGGCGATCATCGAGAGCAGGGCCAGTGACCGGCGTAGTCGTACCCGCCATTGCGACGCGGCTATCCCCAGCATCGACGCACCGTGCCCCGCATCGTTGGTCCTCCAGCATGAGGCCGTCGGCCGGATGGTGACATCCGACCGACGGCCGCGAATCGACGATCAGCAGCAGCCCGTGGAGTAGCTCACGTAGGACGCGTTGCAGTCTCTCGCCGTGTTGGCGTAACAGCGGACCTGCCCCGCGACCACCTTGTTGTAGTAGTAGTAGCAGAACGGCCCTCCACACCCGACATAGGCGAGAGAGCAGACGTTGCACGCGGACGCCGTGGCCTTTGGCAGCAGCGTGGCCAGTAGCTTGTCCGCCAGCTTGTTGATAATCATACGACCTCTCTCCTTCTCCGTCGGTACGACGGTTTGTCGACAGAGGTCACGATGTCATCGACCACTTACGATTCGCTAACGGTGCGCTAATGCCCCGGCGAGCGACTCCGGGTCGGCATCAGCACTGGTCACGGCCGCCCGACGCACGACGTCGGCGGCCAAGCCGCCGCCTCGTGTGGTGGTCGTCGGTGGCAGGTGGGCGACGGCGCTACCGCTGGCCGCTCGCGCGGATGATGCTGACCAACCGGCCGATTCGTTGACCGGGCGCGACGCCGAGGTCCCCGGCGAGGATCTCGCACAACTGGTCGTGGGCGGCCAGGGCGGACGCGACGTCACCACGCCTCATGTGTGCCTCGATGAGGTGCTCCCAGGCCCGTTCCCGGTACGGCCACCGGCGTACGAGCGGCTCCATCGCGTCGATGACGGAGTTGTTGTCGCCGAGGACGAGTTGCGCCTCGGCGAGGTCCTCCATGGCCCGCCACCGTCGCTCGTCCAGTGATGCCGCCACGACCGCCACCCCAGCGGACCGGGCATCGACGCAGGCGTCCCCCCGCCACAGCCGCAGTGCCGCGGAGAGGGCGGCGACCCGGCGTTCGGCACCTTCGGGGAGCCGAGCGCCGGCACCCCGTTGCGTCAGGTCGTCGAAACGGGCGAGGTCTGTCGACGCGAGGCGGGCGCACAGCAGGTAACCCGGTGGGCGAGTCTGCAGGATGTTCACGGCGTCCGGCCCGCCGAGCCGCACCAGGCTTCGCCGCAGGGCGCAGACGTGGCCCTGCAGCTTCGTCGTCGCCGTCGCCGGCGGGTGGTCGTCCCAGATCACCTCGATGAGACGGTTGACGGCGACCACCGAGCCCAGGTTGAAGGCGAGCGCCGCCAGCAGTGCTCGCCTGCCCAGGCCGCCGACGGCCATCGGCTGCCCGCCGACGGTTGCCTCGATCGGACCCAGCAGTGACACTCTGAGCAGGGTGTTAGCGTTCACATCGAGGTCCGAGTGGTGATCGCGTCGTCGTAACCGGATGCCTGGAGGTGGAACAACTCGGCATAGCGCCCTCCCGATGCCATCAGCTCGTCGTGGCTGCCCTGTTCGAGGATGCGGCCGGCGGCCAGCACGGCGATGCTGTCCGCCTCGCGGACGGTGTTGAGCCGGTGCGAGATGAGCAGGCTGGTGTGTGTGCGGCGCAGCGACATCAGCCGCTGGTTGATCTCGTGCTCGGTCGCCACGTCGAGACCTGACGACGGTTCGTCGAGGATCAACACGTCCGCGCCCTCCCTGAGCAGGGCTCTGGCCAGCGCCAGCCGCTGCCACTGCCCCCCGGACAGCACAACCCCCACCCCGGGCAGATCCCCGTCGCTGAAGGTTCGCGTCAGCATGGTGTCGTACCCGTTCGGAAGCGCAACCAGGGTGGCGTCCATGTCCGCCGTGGCGGCTGCTGCCCGTACGCGGGCCCGGTCGTCCAGCGCGCTGATGTCGCCGACAGCGATGTTGTCGTGGGCGGAGAACTCGTAGGTCATGAAGTCCTGGAATGTCGCCCCGAGACGGGCGCGGAGCGAAGCCGGGTCGATGGTGGTGATGTCGACGCCATCCCACCGGATGACGCCCTTGTTCGGGACGTGGAAGCCGCAGAGGAGCTTGACCACTGTCGACTTCCCGGCGCCGTTGTCGCCCACCAGGGCGAGGGACGAGCCGCAGGGGATCCGCAACGTGAGACCGCGCAGGACCCAGTCGTGCTCGGGGGCGTACCGGAACCAGACGTCGTCGAACTCCAGACCTCGCGTCAGTGGCGGCAGGGCGGGCAGCGGAACGGCACGTCGGGCCTCGCGGATCACCGCGGTGATGTCGACGTAGTGGCCGAACACGATCAACGTCTCGCCGAGCATCGCGATCTGTCGGACCAGGCTCGACGCGGACATCTGCAACGCGGTCAGTGCCGCGATCACGAGCACGAGGTCGCCGACGGTGCCGTGTCCGTCGACCACCCGTGCGACGAAGACGGCCAGAGCGACCAGCGAGACGATGCCGGTCAGCGTCGCGAGGGCGCTGTCGACCCACAGGGCCAGTCGGTCCTGGTGACGTTCCTGTCCCTGTGCCGCGCGCAACTCGCGCAGCAGGCGGCCCTGGAAGAACTGGCCGAGCCCGAACAGCCGGATCTCCTTCGCGGCGCGCATGTCCAGCAGCAGTGCCGCGTAGAACGTCTGCCGGCGGAACATCGGTACGGTGCGTTCCATCATCGCCCCGCGCATCCGCGCCAACCGGATCTGGGCCACGAGAGTGGGCAGCACCGCCAGCATGACCAACGCGCTCACCAGGGGAGACCAGCGCACCAGCGTCACGCCGAAGGCGACGATGGTGATCATCTCCTGCCCGATGCCCAGGACCATGCTGTTGAGCTGGGTCGGCGCGAAGCGACTCGCCTCGTGGGCGAGCCGGAGCCGATCATGAAACTTGCTGTCCTCCAACTCGGTCAGCCGAGGGTGCGCCGACACCGCTGTGAACAGTTCCTGCTGCGTGCGTATCGTCACCCGGCGTTCCGCGTCCCGCTGTACGTACTGCGAGACGTGCAGGATGACTGGTGACACGATGGCCAGCGTGCCGAAACCGACGACACCGAGCCAGATCGTCGACGTGGCGTCGGCGGAGAGACCGTCGATGAGGGCTCGGGTGAACCAGGCGGTGGCTACCGCTGTCAGACCACCCACCACCATGATCACGACGCTCACCGCCGCCGCCCAGGGTGCGGCGCCGAAGTAGATCCCGAACGCGCGACGCATCAACGCTGCCGACCGCCTCATCGGCTGCCCAATACCTCGCTCAGGTCATGCCCGCGTGCCGCCAGTCGTCCGTCCGCGCCGAAGAGCACAAACGATGGAGTGCCCTGCACCTGGAAGGCGGCCATCACCGCGCTCGGGCTGTCGTCAATGACGAGGAGGCCGGCCTTCCGCAGCGTCGGGCCAAGCTCGTCGGTCATGCCCTCACCCACAGTGAGGAAGCTGACCACCCGTACGCCTGTGCCGCCGAACTCCTCGGCCCGGTCGGCCAGTTTCTCCGCCTGGGTGGGGCAGTGTCGGCATCCGGCGGAGAAGAACCCGATGAGGGTCGGGCTGCCCACGAGGTCGGCGCTGGAGACCTGGCCGTCCGGTGACACGAACTCCGGCATGGTGGCGCCGACCGGCAGCCCCGAGGCGGGCGGCGAGTTCATCTCGATGAGTTTCGCCTCCGTCTCGCGTAGCCGCCTGATCACTGCGGCGCTCAGCGCGAGATCGACGAGGACGAGCGCCGCGAGTATGCCGACGGCGGTGGACAGAAATAGCACTGTGGGGCTCCTTGGATCGGGGCGTCGAAGCGCAGCGCACGAGAAGTGCGCGATCGATTGGAGAGATTCAGCGCGCGTGAGACGCTCCACGAAGGAGCCAGGTGAGGTCGTCAAGCCTGACCAGCGTCGTGACGATGAATCCCGCTAGGGAAAGAGCCAATATGAGGTGCGGCGGCTCTAGACTTCTGAGCGATATGGCGGGCAGGGTGATCGCGCCAAGAAGGGCGCCGGCGGCCGTGCTGGCGAGGAAAGCACTGCGAGCGACGTGCCGCCACGCAACGGGCGTGTCCGTCGGGCCGAAACAGTGGCACCCCGCCGTGGACCCTTGTCGGACGGCCCGCGCGAGCACGACGGTGAACGCGCCGAAGAGCAGCACGGCCGCGGCCAGGCCGATGACCGTGCCCTTGGGCCACAGGACAAGCGCCAGTACGGCTGCCTCGGCCGCGATCGATGCCACCGCCACCGGGCGGGACCAGGGCACGGGGGCGACCCGCAGTTGGGCAATGGCGTCGGCGAACGCGTGAAAACTCATTCGACTACGCACTTTTCCGATGACAGATATCGCAAGAACGCCGGCCAGCGTCAAAATGGACGCGACAACAGCGACACCCACACAGTCCCCCATTCCCCGTGGTGCCCATGTGCCGAGGTGCGAGTCGCACAGACCTCAAGAACCCCGGCTGGGAAACCCGAGATTATCGGCGTGCTTCGATGCTGTCAACGGGTTGATTTGCCGACGGAAAGATGAGAGTAATACCCCTCGAAGGGGGTCTTATGACCGACGAGTCACAATTCCTGCTCACCGTCCTGGGTGGGCTTGCCGCGCTCGCGGCACCCGTCGTCGGCGTTGCCCTGGCGCGCCAGCGACTGATGATAGTCGATGTGATGGGTGACAGCATGGCCCCCACTCTGGCTCACGGCGACCGCCTCGTGGTGCGCCGAACGCGCCGACTCCGAGCCGGCGGCATCGTCGTCGCGCGCCATCAGGAGGGTGGTCCCCGGGATGTCGTCGCGGGCTCTCCCGCGTCCGGCTGGCTGGTCAAACGCCTCGTGGCGCTGCCGGGCGACGCCGTCCCGGACGTGGTCGCCCCGGCCGTCGGCGCCGGGGTGCGGCAGGTGCCGGCCGGCATGGCGGTGCTGCTCGGCGAGCATCCGGACAGCGTCGACTCGCGTCGGTGGGGATTCGTGCCGCTGAAAGACATCGAGGGCGTTTTGGTCAAGCGGCTGGGGTCCACCGGCCAGTAGGGCAAACAGGTATTGCCCAGTCATTGGCGTGCATCTATAGTTGCGCGGATCACAACAATCATGGCCGTGGTGACGCGGCCGGGTCGTCGAAGCGCTTCGACGATTCGTCGTTCAGGCCCGTCAGCCGGGTGTCGAGCCTGGTCACGCCGGCCTCGGCGCCCGACTGGGCGTCTGTCGTACGACATGAGGAGAACCGCATGCGGAACTGGCGCCTTCGGCGCGGAATCACCGCGCTCGCGCTCGCCCTGCTAGCCCTACCGGCCGTTCCCGGCACCGCGCTCGCCGAACCCACCTATCCGTTCCGAGATCCCCACCTGCCCGTGAACGTCCGGGTCGACGACCTGCTCGGCCGGCTCACCCAGGACGAGAAGATCTCCTGGCTGCACCAGTACCAGCCGGCCATTCCCCGGCTGGGCATCGGCCTGTTCAAGACCGGGACCGAGGCGCTGCACGGGGTGGCCTGGTCGACCGACATCGACAACAACGGCGCGGTGGTCAAGGCTCGCGGCACCGTCTTCCCACAGCCGGTGGGCATGGCGAGCACCTGGAACACCGACCTGATCCGGCAGGTCGGTTCGGCCGTCGGCGACGAGGCGCGCGGCTACCACGCGCAGAACCCCCGGGTCTGGGGGCTCAACCTGTGGGCGCCGGTGGTCAACCTGCTGCGCGACCCCCGGTGGGGCCGCAACGAGGAGGGCTACTCCGAGGACCCGCTGCTCACTGCCGAGATCTCCACCGCGTACGGCTCGGGAATGACCGGCGGTGACCCCAACCACCTGAAGAGCGCGCCGACCCTCAAGCACTACCTGGCCTACAACAACGAGGTCCGACGCGACGTGACCTCCTCGAACGTCCCGCCTCGGGTGCTCAACGAGTACGACCGTGCCGCCTTCAAGCCGGCCATCGCCGCCGACGCGGCGACCGGGATGATGGCCGCGTACAACCTGGTCAACGGCCGTCCGGCAACGGTGGACCCGGACCTGGCCACAGTGGTACGCGACTGGACCGACCAGCCGCTGATGAACGTCACCGACGCCTGGGCGCCGAACAACCTCGTCGCCTCGCAGGGGTACTACCCGACCCAGGCCGAGGGGAACGCCGCGATCATCAAGGCCGGCCTCAACAGCTTCATCACCGACGACACCAACGCGCAGCCCACCATCACCGCCATCAAGCAGGCCCTCGCGACCGGCCTGCTCACCGAGTCGGACATCGACGCCCGGATCCGCGAGATCCTGAACGTCCGGTTCCGGTTGGGTGAGTTCGACCCGGGCGGCGGCCGGTACGGCGGCATCACCCCGGATGTCATCAACAGCCCCGAACACCAGCGACTGGCCCGGCAGGCCGCCGGCGAGGCGATGGTGCTGCTGAAGAACGAGCGGCAGGCGCTACCGCTGAACCCGGCCCGGACCCGCAAGGTGGCGGTGCTCGGCCCGCTGGCCGACACCCTCTACTCGGACTGGTACGGCGGCGACCTGCCGTACGAGGTGACGGCGCTCGACGGCATCCGCGAGCGGCTGGGCAGCTCGGCCAGCGTGAGCGGGCTCGACGGGGCGGACCGGATCGCCCTGAAGGACGTGTCGACCGGCCGGTACGTCTCGGCCACCGGCACCACCGACGCCGACCGCGTCCTCGGAACCGGCGCCACCCCGGCGCTCGTCGCCCAGTTCGACGTCGTCGACTGGGGGCAGGACGTGGTGACGCTGCGCAACGCCGCCAACGGCCGCTACCTCGGCTACAACTGGGGGCCGTTCCTCACCCGGGACGAACAGCCGAACGGCTGGTACGTCCAGCAGCAGTTCAAGCTGGAGCCGCAGGCCGACGGCACCGTGGTGCTGCGCTACGTCGGCTACGAGACCAAGGAGAGCTGGTTCGGCGCCGACACGTACGTGACGATCGGCGACGACGGCGCCCTCAAGCTCGGCGCCTCGACCCCGGCCGCCGCTACCCACTTCAGTCGCGAGCTGATCAGCAACGGGATCCACCGGGCCGTGGCGGCGGCCAAGGCGGCCGACACCGCAGTGCTGGTGGTCGGCAGCAACCCGTTCATCAACGGCCGCGAGGCACACGACCGGACCTCAACGGCGCTGAGCGCCGGCCAGGAGGCGCTGGTCAAGGCAGTGGCCAGGGCCAACCCGCGGACCGTTCTCGTGCTCCAGACCAGCTACCCGGTCACCATCCGATGGGAGCAGGAGCACGTACCGGCCATCGTCTGGACCACCCACGCGGGCGCGGAGACCGGTCACGCCGTCGCCGACGTCCTCTTCGGCGACCGCAACCCGTCCGGCCGGCTCACCCAGACCTGGTACCGCTCGGACTCGCAACTACCGCCGGACCTGCTGGAGTACGACATCATCTCGTCCGGGCAGACCTACCTGTACAGCCGCGCGAAGCCGCTCTACCCGTTCGGCCACGGGCTGTCGTACACCCGGTTCCGGTACGGCCAGCTGCGTGCCGGTGCCCAGTCGGTGGAGGCCGACGGCACCATCACGGCCAGTGTCGACGTGACGAACGTCGGCAGCCGGACCGGGACCGAGGTCGTTCAGCTCTACACCCACCAGCGCACCTCACGGGACACCACCCCGATCCGCCAGCTCAAGGCGTTCCAACAGGTGAAACTCGCACCCGGGCAGACCCGTACGGTGACCCTGCGCCTGCCCGCCGCCGACCTGGCGCACTGGGACGTCACCCGCAGCAAGTGGGTGGTCGAGTCGTCGGTCCACGACCTGATGGTCGGGGCGTCCGTCGAGGACATCCGGGCCCGCGCCGCGGTCCGGGTCCGCGGTGAGACCATTCCGGCCCGCGACCTGTCCCGGCCCACCAGGGCGGAGAACTTCGACAGGTACGCGGGCGCCCGGCTCGTCGACGAGACGAAACCCAGCGGTACGGCGGTCGGTGCCACCGCCGCCGGTCAGTGGATCTCCTTCGACGGTTCCGCGCTGGGAGCCGACGCGCGCACCTTCACCGCGAAGGTCGCCAAGGCCGGAGCGGGCGTCGGCACGATCCAGATCCGGTTGGGGTCGCCCACCGGCCGGCTGCTCGGCACGGCCACAGTGCCCAGCACCGGTGACGACTACCGGTACGTCAGCACCAGCACCGAGTTGGCTCGGGCCGTCGGCACTCACGACGTGTACCTGGTGTTCGACTCCCCGCTGCGGCTGGCGGAATTCTCCATCAGGTGACCGAAGCCCCGGGCCGGGTCGAATGTCGACCCGGCCCGGGACGTTGGTCGGTCAGCTCGCCGCGCAGGTCAGCGTCGGTGTGCTGGGTGCGCCGGTGGAGGAGCCGAGGAACCCGAACGCGGTGCTCGCGCCGACGCCGAGTGCCCCGTTGTAGGCGACGTTGCGGGCGGTGACCGTCGAGCCCTGGCTCGTGACTGTCGCGTTCCAGGCCTGGGCGACGCTCTGGCCACCGGTGAAGGTCCACGTCACGGTCCAGTTGCTGATCGCCGAGGTTCCGGCGGTGACCCGTACCTCGCCTTGGAAGCCGCCGGTCCACTGGCTGGTCACCGTGTACGTCGCGGTGCAGCCGGCCGCCGGCGGTGGTGTGGTGGGCGGTGGGGTGGTCGGCGGTGGCGTGGTGGGCGGTGGCGTGGTGACGGACCCACCCCAGCCGGCGGTGGAGTCCAGCCAGGCGGCGCGTCGCAGCATCCAGTCCCGCATGACCTGGACCTGCCCCTGCCAGGTGGGCGAGGTCGGGGTGCGGAAGAAGCTGACCGTCGGCGCGGTCAGGTTGGGCCAGCGTTGGAAGTTGCGCTGAGCGGCGTTGGTCAGCGGGGCCGCGAGAGCATTGACCCGGGTCTGGAGCGCGGCGTCGGAGAGCAGGCCCCGTCGCAGCGTCTGCCAGCGCGATCGGGCCTGGTTGACGAACGCGGGGTCGCGCAGCAACTGGGCGAACCAGTCGTTGGCCGACGGTTGCCGGGTCTGCTGGTGCTGCCAGCCCGACACCTGGTCGTTGGCGAAGAATCCACCGACGCCGAAGCTGAGGTCGAAGTCCCACAGCGGACCCGCGAAGATCTTGCTGTCTCGGTCCTTGTAGAAGTGTGAGCTGCGGACGTAGGCGTCCATCTCCCGGCTCAACTCGTTGACGATCATGAGGTTGATGAACGAGTCCACGTCGATGTACTTGCGGTAGCCCGTGGTCGGGTCGGCGAAGTTCGACGAGTGCAACACGTCGTTGAACTCCTGGAGGTGACCGCGCAGCCAGTCCCGTTGCTGCGGTTGCAGGGGCGACGGGTCGGCGACTTCGAGGTAGTTCCAGCAGGTGGCCGCCGGCCCGGTGCACGGCAACGTCGGCTCCTCGGCGGCCATCCACTCGAATTTCCAGATGTACCCGCCCTGGATCTTCGGCAGTGTCACGTCGTCGGCGTCCAACTGCTTCAGGTCGAGGCGGTCCTTGGAGTTCTTGATCGTCTCCATCAGCATGTAGACGCCCATGTAGTCGCTGGCACCCACCGGTGCGGCGTCCGTGTTGAGGTAGAACTCGGCGAACGCGTAGCGCGGGGCGGGCAGCCCCATCTCGCGCCCGAGGTCGTAGACGAGCGCCTCACGGATCAGCGCCTTGTCGGGGAACGGGCCGCGCAACACCCAGTCCGAGTCGGCGGGCATGCCCAGCACCGGGTGGTCGGCGTCGTCGTCCTCGTTGTCCCAGAACTCGACGCGGAACGGCGTCTTCTCGAACGTCGCCGACGAGTTGCCGCGTAGCCGGAATCCCGCGCGGGTGCTGAGTGTCGGGGCGGCCGCCAACGATGTGGTGCCGCCGCCCGTCGGTTCGAAGATCATTGTGGTGGCGTCGAAGTACTCACGGTCGGGCCGGCCGGCGCCGTACGAGTCGATCAGCACTACCGGCAGGTCGTGGGCGGTGGTGACGTTCTGGGCGGCGTACATGGCGGTGCCGGGCGCACCGGTCGGTGTCTGGCCGACGAACGCCTGAGCCCGCAACTGGGTGGTGCGGGTGAAGCGCAGCGCCGAGCCCGAATAGAGCGACGACTGGGCGGTCGGCGGCTGCCCGTTGGTGGTGTAGCGGATCTGGGCGCCGCTGACGGTGCTGCTCAGCGTCACCGCCACCTCCCCCTGGAAGGTGCCGCTGGGCACCGAGAAGGTGATGTCGCCGACCAGGTCGTCTGCCACGGCCGGTGCGGCGGCGGCATCGGCGGCCGGGGCGCCGGCGAGCAGTTCGGTGACCGGTTGAGCGGCCTGGACAGGGGAGACGGGTTCGGCGCCGGCCGGTGGCGAGGACACCACGAGGAGGCCTGCGACGAACACGGCGGTGGCGGCGATCCCGGCGGCACGAAGGGCCGCCACCGGAAGACCGGTGTTGCGGGTGGTCATGCGCACGATGCCTCCTGTTCTGATCGGGTCGGAACTGTCAACTCCAGGAGCGCCGAGGACGGGTCGGCGCGGAAATGGCGGCGTAAGGTCCGTCGCCACGGCACGTCTGGAAGGTCCACGCGCAGGGCCGCGAGACCGGTGGCGTACTTCGAGATGCGTACGGGCCGGGTCCCGCGTTGCCACAGCGCGCGGTCGACCAGAGAGGGGGCCGAGCTGGTCTTGGTCTCGACCACGGCGATGCCGGGCAGTCGCAGTGTGCGGTCACCGTCCTGCCAGGTGAGCCCGGTGTCGATGGTGACCCGGCTCGCGGTCGCGGGGAGCAGCAGAGTGGAGCGACGGTAGCTGGTGACCAGCATCGGCTCCAGCGGGCTGCCGGTGAGATTGGACAGAATCGACTCCCGGTCAAGCACCTCGTCGACGAACCCGCGCCCGGACCGGACGGTGCGGCGGTCCTCGGCCAGATACGGCAGTCGGTGCTTGGTGACCCGTCCGCGTGCTCCGCTGATCTTCACTTCGAGCCAGCACTGGGCGGAGTCGAGGTAGGTCCGGGTCCGTACCTTGAAGCGCCTGCGCCGCCGGTACGCGGCGCAGTGGTAGCTGGCCAGGCAGGGCGTGTCGAAGTACACCGACTCGTACCGGAAGCTGCGCTCACCATCGATGTCCAGCACCCTGGCGTACGGGCTGAGCTGGTCCAGCAGGTGCGGCAATTCGCCTACCGTCAGGACGTACTTGCGGTCCACCCTGCACTGCAGCGCTGCCCTGTCGATCACCTCGGCCAGTGCGATCGGCGTCAGCGTCGCCAGCGGTGGCGCGCTCATCGGAGCGCCCCGGCCCGTACCGACTTGCTGGTGCCGGCCGCCGCGCTGCGCCGGGCGACCGAGTACCGGACGTCGACCACAGTGGTCTCGTTGACCATGTCGAGCCGCTGGACGATGGCGTTGTGCACCCGGGCGTTGAGCAGCTGCTCCAGCTGGGCGACGAGTGCGACGTGATCGGTGACGGCGGAGTCGAGCACCATGATCTGGTGCCGGTAGTGCCGAAGCAGCCGTCGGTGATCGCCGACGAACATCACCGCGACGATGAGTGCCATCAGGCCTCCGCTGAGCCAGACCGAGGTGGTGCTGAGTGCGCCGAGAATGCCCAGTGCGAGAGCGGAGAAGTAGTACGCGACCTCGTGCTGGTCGAGCTCCGTCGACCGGAGTCGGATGATGGAGAGCACTCCGAACAGCGCCAGCCCCAGCCCGAGCCCGGCACCGACGTCGCTGGCGCTCAGCGCGCTCGCCACCGCGAGGACGCCGACGTTGACCCCCAGATAGGCGACGACCAGGTCGCGTCGGCGGTGCCGGGGGAAGTAGAGCCCGAAGACGAGCAGCGCCACCGCGCAGATGTCGATCGCGAACAGGACGAGCTGCGACATCGCTGGGGTTCCTCCTGGTTCACGCCGGAGCGGACCGACGCCAGACCGCCGTCGCTGCGTGGCGACCTGCGGAAGGTGGCCGGACCTCCGGGCTACTTTTCGGTAAACTTTCGGTATTTCGTTGGTGACTGTAAGCAGAACATCAATGCAAGTCAATGTGTGATCCGCGTGCGCTTGCAGGTCCCCGGGCCGGCTGGCGAGGGTGTGGTGCGTCTGACGTGGGCACGCCCGGGACGCCACCCCGGATCGCGCGGTCGCCGAAACTTTCGGAGCCTTTCGGGTCGCGCGGCCTCTTTATTGATCGAGTCCTGGGAGTGGGTTGATCGTCGGTCCGGCCGGGGGTCGCTGAGCCCTCTCGCGACCGCTCGGGTGGGCGGGGGCCTAGTACCTGCGGGCGCCTATGGAGCTGATGCCGTAAACGAATCAGGCAAGGGGTCGGTGGTGTGCCCGGCGTCGGGTCCGGTTGGCCTTCCCCGGGCCCGGTCAAGACGAACCGTGCGGGCGAACCGCCTGGCGGCAATGTCGTGGGGATCGCGTGGGGGCCGTGTCGCTGGAGCGGTTCGAGGGGTCGGCTGTCGGTGATGTCGTAGGCGATTCAGCTCCAAAGGAGGACCGGACCAACGGCGTCCCCTGGGGGGCTGTGGTTGCTCGCGACGTTCAGCGCCCTGCGCTGCGGGGCGCAGGCCGAGGCCGCCGTCCAGTTGTCGATCGCCGAGGTGCGCGCGAGTGGTCGCGGGCCTCCACGACGAGCCTCGCGTCGTCCCTGCGGATTCGTCGGACGACGTAGGCAGGGGTGTATGGCCGGCGTGGTTGATCTGCCCGATCCGACGGCATTTCTGCATAGACGCCCTCCAATTGCCGGTTGCATTGGTCAGACGTGTGACCTACGCTCCCAGTAAGAATTTCGGGGCGGTTAACAAAGAGTGCGGTCGGGGCGACGGAAGTCCCCGCCGGCCCTTAGTGGCGTCGCTGTTCCGTACTCGTCGCTCGATACGCACTTTGGGCACCACATCGACGACCAGTGAGAGGAACAGACGTGAAGTCAGCCATATCCACCGCTCGAATGTCAGTGTTGGCGGTGGCGGCGCTTGTCGCCGCCACACTGCCGGCAGTGCTGACAAACCAACTACCGGCCTCGGCCGCAGTCCAGGCGACCTACTATGTCGCCCCGGACGGTAACGACGCCAATCCGGGGACCATTCAATCGCCGTTCAAGACGGTTGAACGCGCGCGGGACGTGGTTCGCACCATCAATTCAACGATGAGCGGCGACATCAACGTGTATCTCCGCGGCGGGAGATATCCGGTCACCAGCACCGTCGAGTTCGGCGCCAGCGACTCCGGAAACAACGGGTTCCGGGTCGCCTACGCCGCCTATCCCGGCGAGACGCCGGTCCTCGACGGCGGCGTCCCGGTGACCGGGTGGAGCCAGCACAGCGGCAACATCTGGAAGGCGCCGCTCGATCGCGCCAACAAGCTGCGGGCGCTCTACGTCAATGACAAGCGCGCGTTCATGGCGTCGAAGACGATCAGCTCGGCGGGCTGCTACGGGACGTACAACATCACTGCCAACCAGGCCGCGTGGGCCTGGGAGTCAGGTTCGCAGTGCGACGGCGCGAAATACAGCCTGAACGATTTCCCTGCCGTCGCCCGCAACCAGGACGACATCGAGATCGAGACCGGAACGACCTGGACCACGGCCATCGTGGGCGTCCGCCAGGTGACCACGAGTTCCGACGGCGCCAACCGGGTGGCCCTCTTCCAGCAACCCGGTGCGGCCATCGCCCAGGGTTCGTTCAACGGCAACGCCCAGGTCGGTGGCACGCACAAGCTCATGAACGCCTACGAGTTCCTGGACGCCCCCGGCGAGTTCTTCTTCGACAAGGGCAGCCGGACGCTCTACTACTACAAGGCCAGCGCCGAGAACATGTCGACAGCGACGGTCTACGCGCCGAACAACGTCTCCACAGTGCTGCGGGTCGCCGGCACCTCGACGAGCAGCCACGCGCGCAACATCACGTTCTCCGGCCTGACGGTGCAGCACTCCGACTGGAACCTGGTCAACGTCGCAGGCTCGGTCCTCAAGCAGGCGCAGCAGGGCAATCTGAGCGCGAACGTGTACGCCAAGGGCAACTTCCACGTCTACCACTACCGCAACGTCGACGTGGTTCCCGGCATCGTCCAGGTGCAGAACGCCGACGGGATCCTCCTGCAACGCAACCGGGTCCAACACACCGGTGCCGACGGGATCAGCATGGTCAACGACGTGCAGGGCACACAGTTGATCGGCAACCACACCAACGACATTGCCGGGTCCGCGATCCTCGTGGGCCATCCGCAGCACGTCTACATCGGGGACGGCACGTCGACCAACCGCGAGAAGTACTCCGCGTCGGTCGAGGGACTACCGAAGAACATCGACATCAAGAACAACTACCTCTACGACAGCGCGGTCCTGTTCAACGGGCACAGCCCCATCTCCGCGTACTTCGTCGACACCCTCACCATCCAGCGCAACCGGATCGAGAAGACCCCATGGTCGGGCATCACGCTCGGCTGGGGCTGGTGGAACTTCGACGGATCGTCGGGCTCGATCGTGCCGAACCGGCCGACGACCACGGCGAGAAACAACACCATCAGCTACAACCACATCATCGACACCGTGCAGCGTCTCAGCGACACGGGCCCCATCTACACGCTCGGAAGCCAGCCCGGGACCACCATCACCAACAACTATCTGCAGGGTGTGCCGTCGGGCCACAAGTACGGACTGCACCCGGATGAGGGATCAGCCTTCATCACGTTCCGCGACAACGTCCTGAGTATCGACAAGAACGTCACCTGGATGATCAACTCGGACGATTTCGGGCGGAAGCACGATCTGAGCATCACGCAGATCTACGGCCCGATCAACAAGGTCTCGAACAAGAATCTGCCGAACAGCACGGTCGCCGACATCCTCGTCTCCTCCGACTATGTCTGGCCCGCTGCGGCGTACGGCATCGCCGCGAATTCCGGCCTTGAGGACGCGTACCGGGACATCGTCCCGGCGAGCACCTTCTCCGCGCCGAACTACGTGCTGCCCGCCAGCACCTTCGTCACCAGTGCCACGGCGTCGATCCCGATCCGCAGCACCGGCGACGCCACCAAGTCGGTCTGGCTGGCGCCGTCCGGCACGACAACCTTCACCGCCGGGGCGACGATGACCAGGGCCGCCGGCAACGCCACGTCCATCGCCGTGCCGGCCACCCAGGGCGAGTACCGGCTGTACGTCGTCGACGCTCAGGGCAACCGGTCGGCGGAGTCGACCTTCATCGTCCGGCAGCAGCAGGGCGGTGGCAGCGGTACGGGGAGCGGGCAACTCGTGGGTGGCCAGTCCGGCCGCTGTGTCGAGGTGCCGAACTCCTCGACCACCAACGGCACCCAGACCCAACTCTGGGACTGCTCCACGGGCGCCAACCAGCGGTGGGCCCAGACCGCCAGCAAGCAACTGACCGTGTACGGCAACAAGTGCCTGGACGCCTCCGGGGCGGGCACTGCCAACGGCACCGCGGTCATCATCTGGGACTGCCACGGTGGGCTCAACCAGCAGTGGAACGTCAACAGCAACGGCACCGTGACGAACGCCCAGTCGGGGCTCTGCCTCGACGCCAACGGTGCCGCCACCGCCAACGGCACGAAGCTCATCCTCTGGTCCTGCAACGGCGGCACGAACCAGCGGTGGACGCTGCGTAGCTGACCGACCCGACCCCGGGGCCAGGCCGACACGGGCCTGGCCCCGGCTATTTCTGGTAGCCGTAGTTGTCGCAGGTCCGGCGTCCCTGGACACAGTTCTTCGTGCGCTTGTTCATGGTGTCGACGTCCCACATCACGAACGCGTCGCCGTGCATCGACGAGGCGCTCTTGCCCTCCTTGTCCGAGGACAGGTAGTAGCCGGCCGGGGTGCCCTTGGCCGGGTACTGGATGTCGAAGGTGATCGCCGGGATCCGGACCGGGTGACTGGTCGGGCAGGAGTTGCCGCTGCCGTACGCCACATGGTCCTTGTGGTTGGGGCTGTCCAGGTGCTTGCCGTCCCAGCAGTCGGGGAACTGCATCATGAAGTGCAGCGTCGCGTCGCCCCCGCAGATGGGCCAGTTGCCGTTGGTGCTGCGGGCGATGCCGTCGAGGTCACCGGGGCCGTAGAAGGCGCAGTAGAACTGGCCGGTCGCGCCGCGCGGGGTCGGCTTCTTCTTCTTGGCGTCGCCGGAGATCATGCGCAGGCCGTTGGGCATCGGCATCTGGCCTGTCGAGTTCTTGGCGAGCGAGCGGTAGTAGACCCGGAACCCGGTGGTCTCGACCGGCTTTCCCGTCGCGTTGTCGTAGAGCGTGGGCACCCAGTAGGCGGAGTGGTCCTGGACGGGCTTGCAGGAGGTGGCAGTGAACTTCGTCAGGTCGCCGGCGACGGTGTTCGCGTCGACGGCCTTGTTGCCGACGAACGAGTGCATGTGTGACGCGCCCGGTAGGCCGGGCGCGACGATCGGGTCGTCCGGTAGCCGGTGGCTGTACTGGCAGTCCGCCCGGAACTCCGGGAGGTTGCCCACTCCGGACGGGACGGGGTCGACCTTCAACGCCCGGTACGCGTCGGCCTGCGCCTTCCAGGTCGCCCGGTCGACCGGAATCCAGCCGGTTGCCGGGACCTTCGGCGCGGCAGCGGTCGACGGTGCCGCGCCGGTCGACGGGGTCGTGGAGGCCGACGGCGTCGCGGAGGTCGACACCGCCACGCCGGGCGACGCCGGCTGCCCGGCCGGTGGTGACGGGTATTCGAGGGCGTTGGCCGCGTTCGACGGCTTGGGCTGCGCCGCGCCGTTGCCCAGGTACACGCCCCCGGCCGCGATGACGAGTACGGCCGCCGCGCCGACGGCCACGCCGAGCCTGTTGCGGCCGAGCCAGCCAGGAACGCGATGACGGGGCGGCTGCGGGCTTTCGTAGGACACGGGGTCTCTCCCAACGAGTGGACGCCAGGATGACCCGAACGGCCACGGCCGCCGAATGGTAGGCGCTTGCGGCTCGCGCTCGGAAGGTCTTTAAACCTTCCTTAAAGTACGCGGCCTGGCCGCGTACGTGGGCACTGTCCGCCGGATCCGACGGACGGTGCCCACGCCCGATCTCGGGTCGGCGACGTCGCTAGGGGGCGGCGTGCGGCGTGGTGTCGGCCGGCTCGGCGGCCTCGTCGTCCTTCGAGGGCTCCTCCTCGTCCGCCACCTTGACGCGCGCGGGCTCGGTCCAGGAGAACTCGATCTCGACGGACACCTCCGTCTCGCTCTCTCGCTCGATCTCCAGCTCGCACCGCACCGTGTCCGCGACCGTCACCGCACCCGCCGCGCCGTAGAAGAGCCGCCCGTCAGACTCCAGCTGGTTCGCCAGTTGGCGCAGCCAGGCGGCCAGGTCGGAGCGTGACACCGTACGGGAGTCCTCATAGATATCCATGCCGGCCATGCTCGCACTCCACAAAGGACGACGTGTGCAGGGCTTCGGCCTCGACTCGAGGTGTCGGCATGATATGGATCTTGCCGGTGGCGGTGGTCGGGGAAATGTCGGCTTCGGAGGTGCTGCCGGACGGCGTGCGGGTAATGCTGGACGATGACATCAACCTGGAAGCCCCACGAGAAGCACGGTGGCCTGTCGGACAAGGACAAGCGCGAGCTGCCGGAGACCGTCTTCGCGTTCCCCGGCAAACGCAAGGAACCGATGACCGATGCCAGCCACGTCCGCAATGCCGTCGCCCGGTTCGATCAGGTGCAGGGCGTCACCGACAAGGACCGGGACCTGGCCTTTCAGAACATCCTCGCCGCCGCCAAGCACTACGGTGTCGACGTCGCCGAGACGAACTGGCGCCAGCTCGGCAAACTCCCGCACACGCCGAACCCCGCCCACTGACGGGGATCCGCACGATTCGGCTCGCTGGCCGGATAGGTCCGTATCCGCTGGGTAAGCGGCGCGGATGCCCGCCAAGCAGGATCCGGCAGCCGACAACGACCCGCCCCCGCACGGGGTGTCCCGGGTCGGCCGAACCTGGGCCGGTCTGCGCGAGCGGGTGCGGCACGGGCTGGGCTCCCGCGCCTGGCGGTTCCGCCTCTACGGGCTGCTCGCCGTGCAGGCCGGCGTCGCGGCGACGATAGCCTGGTTCGTGGGGGCCCAGTTCCTGGACAATCCCGCCCCGGTGCTCGCGCCCACCACAGCGGTCGGCATCGTGGCCGCCTCGATGGGCACACGCCTGCGGCGCACCATCGAGCTGCTGGTCGGGGTCGTTCTCGGGCTCGCCGTCGGTGACGCGGTCATGCCGCTGTTCGGCATCGGGCCCTGGCAGACCGGCCTGGTCGTCGTACTGGCGATCATCGTCGCCATCCTGCTCAAGGGCGGTGGCTCCCTGCTCACCCAGGCCGGTGGCACAGCGGTGCTCATCGCCACACTGGAACCGCCAGTGCGTGACCTGTCCGTTCCTCGCTTCGTCGATGCCGCGGTCGGCGGCCTGGTCGGCTTGGCGGTCGGTCTGTTGGTGGTGCCCATCCACCCGCAACGGACGGTGCAGCGGCTGGCCGAACCGGTCCTCGACCCGGCTATCGACGCCCTGCACAACCTCGGCGCGGCGCTGCGCCGTCGGGACCTTGACGGCACCGAGCAGAGTCTGACCGGCCTGCGGATCCTCGGGTCGCGGGTGACCGCGCTGGACGAGGGGCTCGGGGCTGCCCAGGAGGTGGTGCGACTGGCGCCACTACGGTGGCACCAACGTAGGTTGCTGGCCCGCTCCACCCAGGCCATCCGACATCTCGAGCGCAGCCTCTACGGCTGTCGGGCCGTCGCGCGAAGACTCACCAAGGCTCTCCGGGAGGATGAGCCGATACCGGAGGAGTTCGCGGCAGCCATCGAGCTGCTGGCCACCAGCATGCATACGCTGAGACGCACCACCACTCCCGAGCGGGCGGATCCGCAAAAGGCGCGCCAGCAGATCCTGACCGCTCTCGAGCTGGTCGGAGAGGCGCAGGGGCCAGCCGCCCCGGATCCCACCCGTCCCCACTCCCACCGGTTGGGCTACTCGGGAATGATCGCCGCGGGTGAATTCCGCATGGCCGCCCAGGACCTGCTCATCGCCAGTGGGTTGGACACCGACGAGGCGGCAGCGTTGGTGCGGCGGACGTCGGGTCGGGACGAGTGGGACTGAACGGCCCGGGCACCCGTCAGGTCGCCTTCAGCGAGGCGAGGACGTCGAGGTAGTGCGGGTTCTTCATGACCCCCAGCACGTTGCCGAACGGGTCGACCACCGCCGCGGTGATGAACCCCTCGTCCCCGTGCGGGGTGATCGGCTGGTACTCCGTGGCACCCAACGCCAGCAGCCGCTCGACTGTCGCGTCGAGGTCGTCGACGCACCAGTGCATGACCACCCCGCCGGGCCCGGTCGCCGGGCCGGCCGGTGCGTACCTGCTGTCGATGATGCCCAGCTCGGCCTGGTAGTCCCCGATGCGGAACTCGGTGTAGGCCGGGCGTCCGTCGGGGCCGGGGCGCATGAAGTACGCCTCGATGCCGAGGAAGTCCGCGTACCAGGCGGTGGCCGCTTCCACGTCGTCCGCCCAGATGTTCAGGGTGGCGAATCCTCGCAGGCTCATCAGGTGTCCTCTCGTCGATGTCGTTGATGTCGACGCTATCGACGATTGCGGAAGGTTTGCTTCCGCAATAGCCGGTGGTCTTGACCGTGTCGAGCCGCGGGCCGCATCTTTCGCCGGTGCCCGGGTAGTCGCCGCCATTGCCAGTACTCATGGCGGGGGATGGCGTGGACAGCTACCCGGCAGTCGAGGACCACGGTCTGATCGGTGATCTACAGACCGCGGCACTGATCAGCACGGACGGTACGGTCGACTGGTTCTGCGCGCCCCGCTTCGACTCGCCGAGCGTCTTCGGCGCGCTGCTGGACCGCCGCAACGGCGGCCACTTCCAACTCTCGCCCGAGAATGTCGACTACACGAGCAAGCAGCTCTACCTGCCCGGTACGCCGATCCTGATCACCCGCTTCCACAGCGCCGACGGTGTCGGCGAGCTGTTGGACTTCATGCCGGTCACCGGTGCGGAGGCCACCGATCGGCATCGGTTGATCCGGCTGGTGCGGATGGTTCGGGGGAGCATGCGTTTCCGCTTCCACTGCCACCCACGGTTCAACTACGGGCGAGACTCGTACGAGCTGGAGGTGCACCCCGAGGGCGACGTCTTCCGGAGCCCGACGATGGACCTCACCCTGGCCGCCTTCAAGAACTCGCTCCACGAGTTCGACGCGAGGGACATCAAACGGGACACCGACGGCGTGTCCGCGTCGTTCACCCTGCACGCCGGCGACATCGGCGGGGTGGTCCTGGAGACTGCCTGTCCGCACGCGCCCCGAGCACTCAGCACCGACGAGGCGTGCGATCTGCTTGCCGAGACCCGCGACTACTGGCGGCGGTGGGTGAGCGGTTCCCGCTACAAGGGCCGTTGGAGGGAGGTGGTCGAGCGGTCGGCGATGACCCTCAAGCTGATGACGTACGCACCCACCGGCGCCCTGGTCGCCGCGCCCACCGCGGGGCTGCCCGAGCAGATCGGCGGGCAGCGGAACTGGGACTACCGCTACACCTGGATCCGGGACGCGTCCTTCTCCGTGCACGCGCTGCTGCGCCTGGGCTTCACCGAAGAGGCCGAAAAGTACCTCCTCTGGCTCGACGCCCGCATCCGTGAGGCACGGGACGGCAACCTTCCCCTGCAGATCATGTACCGCATCGACGGCTCACCGGACCTCCCCGAAGAGGTGCTGGGTCACCTGGAGGGATACCGCGGCTCCGCGCCGGTGCGGATCGGCAACGGCGCCGCGGGCCAACTCCAACTCGACATCTACGGCGAGGCGCTCGTCTCGTTGGAACTCGCGGACCGCAACGGGCTGATCGCGCCGTACGAGGGTTGGCGCAAGACGGCCGGGCTGATGGACTGGCTCTGTGCGCACTGGGACCAGCCCGAGGACGGCATCTGGGAGACCCGTTCCGGTCGGCAGGACTTCACCTACGGTCGGGTGTTGTCCTGGGTCGCGCTGGACCGGGCCATCCGCATCGCGCGACGCCGGGGCCGACCCGGTGACATCGCCCGCTGGTCCGCCGAACGTGACGCCATCTACGAGCAGGTGATGACTCGTGGGTTCAACCAGGAACGTCGCGCGTTCGTGCAGCACTACGGGTCCGACATCCTGGACGCGTCGCTGCTGGCGATGCCGGGGCTGAACTTCATCTCGCCGACCGACCCGATGTGGGAGTCGACGCTGCGGGCGATGGACACCGGCCTGGTCTCCGACAGCCTGGTCTACCGCTACGACCCGAAGGCCTCGCCGGACGGTCTCGCCGGCACCGAGGGCACCTTCAACATGTGCACCTTCTGGTACGTGCAGGCGCTCGCCCTGGCCGGCCGGATCGACGACGCCCGGTTGACCTTCGAGAAGATGCTCACCTACAGCAACCCGCTCGGCCTCTACTCCGAGGAGATCGCGCCGACCGGTGAGCAGATCGGCAACTTCCCGCAGGCGTTCAGCCACCTCTCGCTGATCAGCACGGCGGCCCACCTCGACGACCTGCTCGACCAGCAGGGTTGACCGGTCCGGTCAGAACAGCGTCAGCGGCTCGACGGGGATCGGCTCGGGCAACGCGTCGAGCCCGGGTACGCGTGCTCGTACCTCGTTGTGGAACCGGCGGGCGAGCGCCGGCGCGTCGGCGTTGTCCGGGGTGTGGATGAACATGGTCGGCGAGCGCCCCTCGCGGAGCCAGGTGACTGTCACGTCGACCCAGCGCTGCCACCCCTCGGCAGTGCGCGTCGAGTCGTCACGACCGAGGTAGCGGACGATCGGCCGGTCGGTCAGCGCGAGGGACCGGAGCGGCACGCGGGGCTTCTTGGTCCAGGCGTCCCGCTCCGCGTCACTGGTCGGCGGGCTCGCGAAGAAGGCTGTCGTGTCGAAGGGGATCCACTCGGCGCGGGCGGCCGCGAGGGTCGCCCCGAGCAGTCGGGCCGCGCGGGCGTCGGTGAAGAACGCGGGATGGCGGACCTCCACCGCGTACCGGTGGGACCGCGGGAGCTGTTCCAGGAAACGGCTCAGGGTTGGGACGTCGGCGGGCGCGAACGAGCCGGGCAGTTGGATCCAGAGGGCGTGGGCGCGCGGGCCGAGCGGTTCGATGGCGTCCAGAAAGACGCGCAGCGGTTCGTCGACGGTGGTGAGCCGGCGTTCGTGCGTGATGACTTTGGGAAATTTGAGGACGAACCGGAAGTTGGGACCCGTCTGGGCTGCCCACGAGGCCACGGTGTCCCGGGCCGGGGTCGCGTAGAACGTGGTGTTGCCCTCCACGGCGTCGCACCAGCTGGCGTAGTGCCGCAGGCGCTCGGCGGGCGGCAGCCGCTGGCCCGGCCACGACCGGTGACTCCACATCGCGCACCCCACGTGCAGACGCATGACCGCCCTTCCCGCCGGTGACCGCGCTCGACCGGAGCCCACCGTATACGGGCCGGCGGACCCGGCCTGGCCCCGGTGTTGCAGGTAGGGTCCGACGCCATGCGTGTGCTGTTCGCCAGTCTTGCGTCCGTCGGTCACACGTACCCGCTGATCCCGCTGGCGATCGCCACCCGAGAGGCCGGGCACGAGGTCCACTTCGCTGCCGGTCCAGAGGTGCACCCACCGCTCGCCGCGCACGGCCTGCGGCCGTTCCGGCCCGGCGACGCCTTCTACGAGGTGTACGCCGAGGATCTCGCTCCGGAGCTGGCGCGGCTGCGGCCCGACCTGGTGGTGCACGAGTGGGGGCTGCCGGGTGCGGCCGTGGCGGCTCACCGGGCCGGGATCCCAGGCGTGTGGCACGGCTTCGGCCGGATGTTTCCCGAGGGCATCGGCCTGGAACTGCCCACCAGGAACCCCGAGGTCGTCGGCCGGCCGCACCTGGACATCTGGCCGCCCTCGCTCCAGGACAAGAACTTCCTCGCCACCGAACGTCGGATCGAGCTGCGACCGGTCGCCTTCTCCACACCGGCCCCGCTGCCCGAACGGGTGAGCCGTCGAACGTCCCGGCCGTTGATCTATCTGACCCTCGGGACCGCGTTCGGTACGCCGGAGCTGCTGCGGACCGCCATCGCCGGCCTGGCGGCGCTGGACGCCGAGGTGGTGGTCGCGGCGGGCCGGGTGCCCCCGGAACAACTGGGCGAGATCCCTGACCACGTCAGCGTGCACCAGTGGGTGTCGCAGGCGGAGCTGCTGCCGCTCGTCGACCTGGTGGTGCACCACGGAGGCAGCGGCACCACCCTCGGCGCGCTCGCGGCCGGCGTACCGCAGTTGCTGCTGCCGCAGGGCGCCGACCAGTTCGCCAACGCCGACACGCTCGCCGCCGCCGGTGTCGCAGTGCGGCTCCTTCCCGGCGAGGTGGACCCGAGCGCCGTCGCCGAGCAGGCGCACCGCCTGCTGCCGCAGCACGGCAACGCCGAGCAGTGCGACGCGGTCCGGGCGGTCGCCGAGGAGATCGCGGCCATGCCCTCGCCGGGGGCCGTCGCTCGACTGCTGCCGGAGTACGCCACCTGATCTGACGCAACATCGTCAACTCAGGGTTGACGCGAGGGGTGCGTCAACCTATGGTTGACGCATGACAGATCCTCTCCAGATGGGTAACACCGTCAAGCTCGACGACCTGATCCAGGCGATCAAGACGGCGCACACCGACGCGCTCGACCAACTCACCGACGCGGTCATCGCCGCCGATCACCTCGGCGAGGTCGCCGACCACCTGATCGGGCACTTCGTCGACCAGGCACGACGCTCCGGCGCCTCCTGGACCGACATCGGCCGCAGCATGGGGGTCACCAAGCAGGCCGCCCAGAAGCGCTTCGTGCCGAAGGCGACCGAGGCGGCAGCGCTCGACCCCAACGCCGGCTTCAGCCGGTTCACCCCGCGTGCCCGCAACGTGGTGATGGCCTCACAGGAGGAGGCCCGGGCCAGCGGAAACGCCGAAATCGGCCCCGAGCACCTGGTGCTGGGCCTGCTGGCCGAGCCGGAAGGGCTGGCCGCCAGGGTGATGGCCGGTCGCGGCGCCACCCCCGAGGCGGTACGGGAGGCGGTCGACGCCGTCCTCCCACCACGGGCCGAGCAGGTTCCGGACCTCATCCCGTACGACGCGCGCGGCAAGAAGGCGCTGGAGCTGACCTTCCGCGAGGCGCTGCGCCTCGGGCACAACTACATCGGCACCGAGCACATGCTGCTCGCACTGCTGGAGCAGGAGGACGGCGCCGGCGTGCTCACCAACCTCGGCCTGGACAAGACGACGGTCGAGGCCGACCTGGCCGCCGCCCTCGCCGCCGCCGTCGGAAAGAAGTGAGAACCCGGGGTCAGGACGCCTCAGGAAAGCCGTAACGCAGGGCGTGCTCCGGATCGGCAGGGTCGATCTGGCGTACGCCCGCGTCGGCGAGGCGCTTGTTGACCTCGTCGAGTTGCTCGCGTACCAGGCGGGCCTCCTCCTCGGTGACCCGGCCCCGGTGTGGCTTGCCGGCGTGCTCCAGCGTGCCGTAGTCGACCTTTTCGGTGGTCTTCCGGGCCTTGGGTGGACGGACCCGCTCGGCCGTCTTCAACAGCTGCGCCATCGGCACGTCGGTGGCCATCGCGTCGAACTCGCTGGCGGTCAACACCACCCGGCGGGGCTCGCCGCCACCGTGCCGATCGTGGATCTCCACCACCGCCACGTCCAGCGCGGCGTCGTCGATGTTCTCCACCTCGCCCGGGGTGGCGTCCAGCTGCACGGGCCCGGCGACCAGGTCCGGGTGCTCCAGCACGACGACGCGGACCACCTCGTCGTCCTGCTGCAGAACCGTGCCGGTGAAGTCGGAGACGTGGATCGTCTTCTTGCCCATGCGCGGAGCTTCTCCTGTCGTAGGCCGGGAAGGCGGACCACAAGAAATTACCCGACAGGTGTGCGAAAGCCGCCGCTGGACCTCCTCCGGTGTGTCGCCCGGGCGAACGTCAGAGGTTTGCCCTTTGGTGGGTCAGTGGTTGTTCAGGCGGTGCCGACTGGAGCTTCCGATGGGCAGCTTGTTCAGCCCGGCCCACGACAGGGCGCCGCCGCCGATCGTCCGCGGGTTCCGGTAGCGCGGCTGGGGCGGATTGCCTCCGACGGCTTCCCCCGCCTGCCAGAGTCGCTCGGGGTCCTGCTGGTAGTGGTCGCTCGGCTGAATCGGCATGGGTTCACCGTCCCAAACAAAGGTGTCCAGATATGGAAATACATATGACGGTCGATTCATGTGCCTGGTTCCCGGACCCCTGGCCCACTCGGCCCTGACGTATCCCGCGCCCGGCCCCGCCGTCCGGCGTACGGTGATCGACGACGGGTCGGGTGACGGGGAGGTGCGCATGCTCGACCGGCGACTTCACCTGCACCTGGCCACCTGGCTCGGCCAGTGGCCGGCCGGGCCGGGGTTGCACGTGGTCGCCTCGCAGCGGCGGGCCGAACCGGCCTGGGACGGCCGGCTACGCCCCGCGCTCGCCGTGGACACCGGGCAGAGCGCCGTGCTCTCCGTGGCGCCGGACCGCGTGGCGGCGATCCGCGCGTTGGTTGGCCGTACGCCGACTCGGCTGCTCGCCGCGCTGCCGGAGGCCGTCGGCCGGCCCGAATTCTCCGTGCATGACGGTCCGTTCCGGTGGAGCCTGGCCCCCGCGCCACTGCCCGACGTGGGGGAGTGGACCGAGCCGACCGCTCCCGGGCTGCCGCCGTGGCTGCGACTCTTCGACCGGCCGGTGCTCGTGGTCCGGGACCCGGACGGCGTCTACCTGGCCGGTGCCGGGATCAAACGGCACGACGCGTACGGGCACGAGTTGGCCGTCGGCACCGTACCGGCAGCCCAGGGACGCGGCCTCGCCCGTCGACTGGTGGCCCAGGCCGCACGGCGGGTGCTCGACGAGGGAGCCGTCCCCACCTACCTGCACGAGCGGGACAATCACGCCTCGGCCCGGGTCGCCGAGGCGGCCGGCTTCCCGAACCTGGGCTGGCGCGCGTACGGCGTCTATCCGCGCTGAGCGGGGCCCGAAGCCGCAGCGGGCCCGCGATCTTGCACTTTCTGTCGCGACATGGCGGGCATTCCACGCATCTCGACGACTGAAACTGCAAGATCGGCGCGGGCGGGGCGGGGTGGGGCGGGGCGGGGCGGGGCGGGGCGGGGTTGGGCGGGGTGGGGTGGGGTGGCGGGGCAATCGGCGCGGACCGTGGATCCCGGGCCGGATCCACGGTCCGCAACCTCCCCCCAGGCCCCGGTACCGGGTGTAACGGCCTCGCCGGGGACGAGCCGCTACGTGTCGATCACGCTACGTATCGAACAGGCTCGGGGCAAGGTTGAAGCTGTCGGTTCGGAGTGTCGAAAAGCGGACTTGACCTGCTGCTTAGCCGGCCGTAGGGGTCGGCCGGATCAGTGACGGAGCGTGCGAATCAGGTCGAGCACCTGTCGGGTCACCGGCCGCAGGACCCGGAGCCGGGACAGCGCCACGAGCCGGTCGATCAGTGGTACGGCCCCGTCGATCAGCTGGCGGGTCTTGGTCTGGCCCGGCGATCGGTCGTGCACCCAGTAGAGGATCACGCCCATGTACGCGAGCCAGAGCAGCTCGGGCAGCTGTGGGCGCAGCTCGGCGTCGACCTTGGCCGTCGAGCCGCTCACCACCTCGCCGAAGAGGTCGATGGCCGCCTGTCGGGGGCCGGAGGACTCCGCGGAGAAGGGGCTCAACGGGGAGGTGGGCTCCGCCGCCGTCTTGAAGAAGGTTGCCGCGAACCCGTGTGAGGGCGTCAACACGTCGATCCCCGCGTGCAGCACTCCGGCGAGCCGTGGACCGAGCGCCTCCTCCCGATCGAGCACTGGCTGCGCGGCGGCCCGGTGCTCGACCTGGGACTGGGCGTAGAACTCCTGAATCAGATGGTCCTTGGAACCGAAGTAGTAGTAGGCGTTGCCGACCGACACGCCGGCCTCCTGCGCGATCGCCCGCATGGTGGTCTGGGCGTATCCGCGTTCGCGGAACAGCCGCATCGCGGTGTCCCGGATCAGCTGCCGGGTCTGCTCGCCTCGGGCGGTGGCTGGGTCACCCGCAGTGGTCGTCTGCGCAGGCTGTTCGGTCATCGGGGTCACCGTATCCCGCCGGTTCGTCGGTCGGCTCGGCCCACGGGTCGCGGATCCGCTCCCGAATCGCCGAGGCGGCGGCCACCGTCTGCCGGGCGAGGGGCAGCAGGTGCGGTCGGGCCAGCCGCTCGGCGGTGGACCGATGGTCGGTCAGCGCCCAGAGGCAGGCGAACCAGGCGCCGTCGCCCGCGTACACCTCGCCGGTGTCGGCGATCACGGTGAGGTCGCGCAGCGTCGCGTCGTGGTTCAGGCCGGGGAAGCGCCGCCTGGCCTCGGCGGACCCGGCTGGCACGAACTCCAGGGGTACGAGCTGGGCGCGGGACGACAACCAGCGGCGGGCGGCGCGGCAGATTGGGCAGGCCGCGTCGAAGAGGACGGTGAACCCCCGGATCCCACCGCCGGAGTGGGCGGTGGGATCCGGGAGTCGACCGACGCCGTCGGTCGGGGGCATTGTCATCGGCTCGGCGGGTTCGGGCCGACGCCCGGCTGCGGACCGGCCGGGTGGGGTCCGGCCGGGTGCGGGTTGGCCGGGTGTGGGCCGGTCGGGTGGGGTCCGGCCGGGTGTGGGCCGGTCGGGTGGGGTCCGGCCGGGTGTGGGCCGGTCGGCTGGGGTCCGGCCGGGTACGCGCCGACCAACGGCGATCCGGGTGGGGCGGACTGCATGGGGAGACGGCCGATCGGGGCGAGCGGGGGGTGGGTGGCGAGCTGGCGGAGTCGGTTTCGGCGGTAGCGGCCGAGTGCGAAGACGTTGAAGAAGTGCAGCGCGCCAAGCACCAGCAGCACCAAGCCGATCTTGAGTGACAGTTCCTCCATGGCCTGGCTTGTCGAACCCACCGGGTCGGAGTGCTTCATCGCCACGGTGACGTAGCCGAGGTTGAGCAGGTAGAAGCCGACCACGAGGAGGCTGTTGACCGCCTGGGCGAGTCGCTTCTCGGCGAACACCTCCTCCAGGAAGACCAGCCCGTTGCGGGACAGCGCTCGAGCCACCCAGATGGTCAGCCCGACGCTGACCGCGAGGTAGACCACGTACATCCAGACCTTGATGTCCATGTGGACGCCCTTCTTGAACGTGTTCAACTACCGACGTCATCAGACTAGGGCCGATATTGAACATGTTCAAGAAGTGGCGACGAGTGACTGTGGACACTTCTGGCGCGGTGCTCAAAGGCGCGGCGTCCGGCCGAGCGTTTCAGCTCGGCCGGAGAACGCGGTGGTTCAGCCCGCCAGGCCGAGCACCTCGGCCGCCGCGCGACCGTTGGCGTGGCTCGCGCCGTAGGTGGTGACGAAGGCGCGGACACCCGCGGGCCGCCACTGTGCCGGCCAGCCCATCTCCACCACTGTCACCGGGTGCTGGGCCGCCAGGTCGGCGATCAGCTCCGGACCGCCGGGCAGCCGGTGCAGGTGTCGCCCGACCAGCACGATGGGACGGTCGCCCGCCAGTCCGCGCAGCATGGCCGGGTCGGTCTCGGTGGCGATCACCCGGATCTCCGGCACCGCGTGCAGGTGCGGTCCGAGGCCCCACGGCACCCGACCCTCGGCGATCGTCGACTCGGTGTGCAGTTGCACCACCAGTGGCTGGTCCAGACCGCTGAGCACACCGTCCACCCGTACCGCTCGACGTGCTGCCGCGTACCCCAGCTCGGGGTCGCCGATGGCCGGCGACCCGCTGGCGGCCCGGGTCCAGGCGGCGAGATCGGCGGCGCGGCCGGCCGCCTCCTCGACCCGCGCTCTCGCCAGCCGGCCGTCGGCGAGCGCGTCGACGATCTCGGCGGCCACCCGCTCGACCAGTCCGGCGTCGACCTTCGCGCCGATGCAGAGCAGGTCGGCACCCGCGCTCAGGGCCCGGACCGCAGCCGGCCCGACCCCACCGGCTGCCACCGCGGCACCCTTCATCTCCAGCGCGTCGGTGATGACGGTGCCGGTGAAGCCGTACTCGGTACGCAGCAGGTCGACCAGGACGGCTCGGCTGAAGGTGGCCGGGTCGGCGCCGGTGAGCGCCGGCACCCGGATGTGCGCGGTCATCACCGCGCGCGCCCCGGCGGCGACGATGGCCGCGAACGGCGGTAGGTCCCGCTGGCGGAGCAGGCTCAGCGGAGCGTCCACAGTGGGCAGTTCGTGGTGGGAGTCGGTGACTGTGGCGCCGTGCCCGGGGAAGTGCTTGGCGCAGGCGGCCACGCCGGCGGCCTGCAAACCCGCCACGGCGGCGGCCGAGTGGGCGGCCACCCGCACCGGATCCGCGCCGAAGGACCGGGTGCCGATCACCGGGTTGTCGTCGGCGGTGTTGACGTCGACAGTGGGCGCGAGGTTGACGGTGATGCCGAGCGCTGCCAGCTCGGCGCCGATCGACTGGTAGACCCGTCGGGTGAGGGCCACGTCGCCGATCGCACCCAGGGCGGCGTTGCCGGGGTACGGGCTGCCGGTGGCGTGCGCCAGCCGGGTCACGTCGCCACCCTCCTCGTCGATCGCGATCAGCGCGTCCGGCCGACCGGCGCGCAGCGCGGCGGTGCTCGCCGCCACCTGCGCGGGGTCGTGCACGTTGGTGCCGAACAGGGTGTGCCCGGCCAGCCCGTCGGCCAGCAGGTCGACCGCCCAGTCCGGCGGGACCGGTCCCGGGTACGCGCCCAGCAGCGTGCCCAGCGCGAGCCGGCGCAGTCCTGGATCCAACCCCACGTGCTTCCCCCTTCGGTGCCCCGCGGGTACGAAACGTCGTACCGGTGGTGGTCTTGGCCCTGCCGACTCGGCGGAGCGTCCCACCGTCGAGTGGCCGTTACGCTACGGCTACCCGTTCGCAGGTCGGTTTACAGTTAGCAAAGTTTACTAAAACTAGAGGACGTGTCATGAGTGCGACCCGGCTGCCCGGCACCCCCCGTCTGTTGCGGGCGCTCAACGACCGTGCCGCGCTGGAGCTGCTCCTCGAACGCGGCCCGCTGACCCGAGCTCGACTCGGCGAGCTGACCGGGCTGTCGAAGGTCACCGCATCGCAACTTGTCGAGCGGCTGGAGGAGCGCGGCCTCGTCGCGCGGGTCGGCGAGCAGGCCGGCGGGCGAGGGCCGAACGCCCAGCTCTACGCCGTCCGCCCGAGCAGCGCCCACGTGGTCGGTGTGGACGTCGGGCCGGACCGGGTGGTGGCGGCGTGCGCCGACATCACCGGTGCGGTCATCGGCCGCGTGGAGCAGTCGACCCGGGACACCGACGACCCGGTGGGCGTGGTGCACAACGCCGTCGTGCAGGCGGCGAGCAGCGCCCAGGCGCAGCTGAGCAGCGTACGACGGATCGTGCTCGGCACGCCGGGCCTGGTCGACCCTGGCACCGGCGACATCACCTTCGCCTTTAACCTGCCGCGCTGGCACAGCGGTCTGCTCGCCGCGTTGCGGGACGACCTGCACACGCCTGTGGTCTTCGAGAACGACGTCAACCTGGCCGCGGTGGCCGAGGCGCAGTCCGGCGCGGCGCAGGGGCTGTCGGACTTCGTGCTGGTCTGGGTGGGCGCCGGCGTCGGCCTGGCGATCATGCTGGGCGGGCGGTTGCACCACGGCAGCAGCGGCGCCGCCGGCGAGATCGGCTACCTGCCGGTGCCTGGCGCGCCCATCCCGCGCGATGTCTCCCGTCGTGCCAAGCCGGCCTTCCAGCAGCTGATCGGTGCGGACTCGGTGCGCGCTGTGGCCCGCGAGCACGGCTACCCGGACGCCGATGCCGCCGAGGCGGTCCGCGCGGCCGTCGCGGCCGGCGCCGACGGCGGCCCGATGCTCGACGAACTGGCCCGTCGGCTCGCGCTCGGCGTGGCCAGCACCTGCGTGGTGCTGGACCCACCACTGGTAGTGCTCGCCGGCGAGGTCGGCCAGGCCGGTGGCGCGGCGCTCGCCGACCGGGTGCAGCAGGAGGTCGCGGCGATCACCCTGGTCCAGCCGCGAGTGGTGCCGACCGGGTTGACCGAGGAGCCGATCCTGCAGGGCGCGTTGCGCACCGCCCTGGACGCGGTGCGCGACGAGGTGTTCGGCTCCACCGTCGGCTGAGCCCGCTGCGGCGGTCATGCGAAGGAATATTTCACCGCGTGCCCACAGCTTGCAAGCTCTTGCCGGGCGCCGGCCTGGCCGTTCCGTCGGGCCGCCCGCAGCCGGGCGACCCGACGGTCTCGATTCAGATCAGGTCACGGCGACGGAACACGGCGAACGCCGCCGCGGTCAACCCGCCGGTGAGGCCGAGCAGCACCAACAGCGCCGGCAGCCAGGGCAGCGTGTAGAACCCCTCGCAGTAGGAGCCGTAGTTGTTGCCCCGGCACAACTGCTCGTCATAGAAACGCGCCCCGCCGTTGAGCCACGCCCCGATGTGGCTGGAGAGCATGAACAGGTCCGACTTCCGCGCGTCGATGATCTCCAGCACCAGCCGGCCACCCAACTCCCACAGCACCGCGTACGCGGCGAACGCGCCCAACGCCGCCGACGTGTGCCGACCGAGCGTGGCGATCGCGAAGCCCAGCGTGGAAGCCAGCAGCACCAGCACCAGGCCACGGCCGTGCACCGCGCCGAGCGAACTCCAGAAGTCGCTGTTCAACCGACCCGGTAGGCCGGCGGTCTGACCGATCACCCAGAACGTGGCGAGGTAGGCCAGCGACGCCAGCAGGGCAAGCACCAGCACAGTGCCGAGCAGGGTGCCCAACTTGGTCGCGAGCACCGTCATCCGGCGCGGTCGCCAGAGCAGCAGGTTCACCACCCCGCCGGAGTTCAGGTCGGCGCCGATGTAGGAGGCGCCGACCAGGAACCCGAACAACACCAGGAACGCGATGAGGAAGTACAGCAGCGACTCGGCCTGCTCGGCGAAGCTGAACACACCCGGCAGGAAGTCGGCGGCGATCGGTAACCGGTCCTGCCGGATCGGGTCGATCTCCGAACAGTCTGTGGAAAAGTAGTCGTCCGGGTCGGGTTGGATGGTGCCGTCCTGGCGGGCCAGGCACTCCTGGTGCCTCGCCTCCATGCTCTGCCTGGCCTCGGCGGCCTGCGCCCGCGCCGAGTTCAGCTCACTGACGCTCGGCTTGTGAGAACCGGCCAGCGTGGTCGCCGCCGTGACGGCGAACGCCAACACCAACAGGACGAGCATGAGCTGCACGAAGCGACGCGCCGACAGTCGCTCCAACTCGGCACGCACCAGGTTCACGCGTCCACTCCCCGATCGAGGTCGATCACAGCTTCGCCCTGCGGCAGCGACGAGTCGCCGCCCTGCCGGGGCACCGACGGATGCTCGTACGCGCCGGTCAGCTCCAGGAAGACGCTCTCCAGATCCGGCCGCAGCGGCGTCAGCTCGCCCACCCACAGACCCTGCTCACCGAGCACCCGGCTGATCGCCGTCGGGTCGTCCACCCCGCTCACCACCAACGCTCCGCCGTCCACGACCGCCGTCAGCTCGGCCGCGTGCAGCAGCTCGACGGCCCGCTCCGGTTCGGCCACCCGGACCAGGAACTCGTGCCGGTCGTGGCCCGCCAGCACCTCGTCCACCCGACCGGTCGCGACCCGCCGGCCCCGAGAGATGATCGTGACGTGATCGCAGATCAGCTGGATCTCGCCCAGGATGTGACTGGACACCAGCACTGTCACCCCGTTGGCCGCCAGCGACCGCATCAGGTCCCGCATCTCCCGGATGCCCGCCGGGTCCAGCCCGTTCGCCGGCTCGTCCAGGATGAGCAGGCGCGGGTCCTTCAACAGCGCGGACGCCACCGCCAGACGCTGCTTCATGCCTAGCGAGTAGCCCTTCACCCGCTCATCGCCCCGGTCGTGCAGGCCCACCAGATCCAGCACCTCGTCCACCCGAGAGACCGGCACACCCCCGGCGCGGGCCAACAACCGCAGCGTTCGGTAGCCGGTGAAGTTGCCGAAGAACTGCGGGCTCTCCACGATGGCGCCGACCTGGCCCGCCACCCGGGGCAGTAGCTCCGGTGACGGCTCGCCGAGCACCGTCATCCGGCCGCTGTCGGCGCTCACCAGCCCGAGCAGGGCCCGCAGGGTGGTGGTCTTGCCCGAGCCGTTGGGGCCCAGAAAACCGTGGACCTGGCCCGCCTCGACCAACAGGTCGAACCCGTCCACCGCCACCCGTCGACCGCTGTGCAGGCTGCGGAAGGTCTTGCGCAGACCCTCGATCTCGATGACCGCGCTCATCTGCGCGGCTCCGTACGTCGGCGTGGCATGGGTCGTCCTTCGGGCTTGGTGATCAATGACACGGCGCTTCACCCTATGGCTGAGGTGCCGCCCATGGGGGGTACCCCGGCGCTGCGTGGTTGGATGGTGTGGTGACTGGTGACCTGATCCCCGGCGCTGCCGGCGCCACGCCTGCCGCCGCTTTCGTGGACCCGGATCTGGTGGTCAGCCTCGACGGCGTCGGTGTACGCCGCTCTGGCACCGCCCTCCTCCAGGACCTGACCTGGCGCGTCGAACTGGACGAGCGGTGGGTGGTGCTCGGCTCCAACGGTGCCGGCAAAACCACGCTGCTCAACCTCGCCGCCGGTCGGCTGCACCCGACCACGGGCGTCGCGCACGTGCTGGGCGAGCGGATCGGCCGCACCGACGTCAACGAGCTGCGTACCCGGATCGGGCTCACCACAGCGGCGATCGCCGAGCGGCTGCCCGCCGACGAGCGGGTCAGCGACGTGGTGGTGACCGCCGCCTGGTCGGTGGTCGGCCGCTGGCGGGAGAACTACGACCGTGGCGACGAGGCGCGGGCGCGAGCGCTGCTGAGTCAACTCGGCGTCGGTGGCCTCGCCGAACGCCGCTACGGCACCCTCTCCGAGGGTGAGCGCAAGCGGGTGCAGATCGCCCGTGCCCTGATGACCGACCCGGAGCTGCTGCTGCTCGACGAGCCCGCCGCCGGGCTCGACCTGGGTGGTCGGGAAGACCTGGTCGCCCGGCTGGCCGAGCTGGCGTACGACCCGGACGCCCCGGCGATGGTGCTGGTCACCCACCACGTCGAAGAGATCCCGCCCGGGTTCACCCACGCCATGCTCCTGCGCGAGGGTGGGGTGGTCGCCCAGGGCCTGCTCGCCGAGACGCTGACCGGTGACAACCTCTCCAAGACCTTCGGGCTGCCACTTGTGGTCGAGCGGTCGGGCGACCGCTTCACGGCTCGCGCCGCCTGAGCGTCGGACAGGCGGAGACGGCCGTGCCGCAGACCCGGGTTGCCGTGGTGGGCAGCGCCAACATGGACCTCGTCGCGATGGCACCCGCGCTGCCCCGACAGGGCGAGACCATGCTCGGCACCGACTTCGTGATGGTGCCCGGCGGCAAGGGCGCCAACCAGGCCGTGGCCGCGGTCCGGGCCGGTGCCTCCTGCGCCTTCCTCGGCGCGATCGGCTCGGACGCCTTCGGCGTCACCCTCAAGGCCCGCATCACCGCTGCCGGCGTGGACACCAGTCAGCTTCGCGTGGTCTACGGCGCCTCGGGGGTGGCGCTGGTGATGGTCAACGCCCAGGGGGAGAACGCCATAGTGGTCACCCCCGGCGCGAACGACGCCCTGGTCGGCCTCACCGAGGAGGAACTGGCCACGGTGCGCGCGGCGGACGTCCTGGTCGCCCAACTGGAGATCCCGGTGCAGACCGTGGCCGCCGCCGCGGTGGCCGCCCGCGAGGCCGGCACCAGGGTCATCCTGAACGCCGCCCCGGCGCGGGACCTCCCACCCGAGTTGCTCGCCGCGGTGGACCTGCTGGTCGTCAACGAGGGCGAGGCGCAGGCGCTCGCCGGCCGGGGTCGGGAGGAGCCGCGTGCGCTGCTCGACCTGACCCCCCGGGCCGTGCTCACTCTCGGCGGTGAGGGCGCCTGGTACGTCGACCGGGACGGCACCGAGGTGCACGTGCCGGCGGTACCTGTCGACGTGGTCGACTCGACCGCCGCCGGTGACGCGTTCACCGCCGCGCTGGCCGTCGGCTGGGGCGAAGGACGCGACCTGGTCGACGCGGTGCGCTGGGCGTCGGCGGCCGGCGCTGCCTGCGTCCGCAAGCTCGGCGCCTCGGTGGCGCTACCGCAACGCGCCGAGATCGACGAGCTGTACGTACCGGCCTGACCGCACCCGCCGCACACCGGCCGCACCCGCCGCACACCGGCCGCACCCGCCGCACACCGGCCGCACCCGCCGCACACCGGCCGACTCGCCCGCCCGCGCGGCCGGCCGTCAGCTGACCGGCTCGTCGGTGAGCTTCTCGCCGCGTCGGCGCAGCATGCCCAGCCCGGGGATACCGGCCACCGCGAGCTTGAGGTCGCGGGTCACGTCCAGCAGGTCGTGCAGGTCCGGCCCGACCCGGTCCAGCGTGGCCAGGATCGGCAGGATGTCCGCCGTCAGGTGTTCCTTGAGCTTGGGCAACTCGTCGATCAGGTGGATCGCCGCGCTGATCTCCTCGTGGCTCAGCTCCTCGACGAACCGCCCGGCCATCGGCGCGGCCCGGCGCAGCGCCGGCTCGTACGCCGCCAGCAGCTCAGCCGCCGTGGCGGCGGCCTCCGTCGCGGTGCCCACTGTGGTGGCGGCGCGGCTCGCGACCCGGTCGGCTTCGGCGACCACGGTGCCCGCCGCCCGGGAGACCCGTTCGGCCTCGGCCACCACCACGGCGGCGGCGGTGGCCACCTCGGTGGCCGTGTCGATGGCGGTGGTCGCGCCGGCGCTGATGACGGCCACCTCGCGGACCGCCGCCTCGGCGTCGGTGAGCACCTGGTCGGTCCGGTCCAGTGTCGTCTCGATCCGGTCGACCACGCCGTTGATCCGGGCCAGCAGCGCCTCCACCCCGTCCAGCACCGCGAACGCGCGGGCGGGCACGGCGGCCATCGAGGTGGCCGAGCCGAGCGCCTGGTCGAGAGCGGAGCGGGTCAGGCCGACCACGGCGGCCGGGGTGGGGAGGGGAATCGCCATGGGATCAAGTGTGCGTCGGCCGTGCCACAACCGCCCGACGGAGCCGGTCAGCGGGCCTGTCGACAGGCGGTGTCGGCGCGGGCCACCCGCAGCGCCCACCAGATCAGCGGCACCTGCAGCGGCACCCGGCCGTACGCGATGGCCCGCTTCGTCGGGCGTCGGTGTCGCCAGTCCACTGCCATCTTCACGTTCGCCGGCAGGACGGCGACGAAGAGCGCGGCGGCTGCCCGACCGCCGGCCCGCCGGGTGGTCGGGTGCGCCACGGCCGCCGCCACCGCCAGCTCGGCCACCCCGCTGGCGTACGTCCAGAAGCGGGCCGGCCCGGGCAGCGCGCCTGGCACGATCGGGTCGTACACGCCGGGTCGCAGCAGGTGGGTGACGCCGGCCGCCGCGAGCAGGCCGGCCAGCGCGACGGCCTCGCCGCGGCGGGTGGTCATCGATGGTCCCCCTGCTGTTCGACGGCGCGCTGCACGGCCCGGTAGATCTGCCCGAACCGTAGCGCGTCCGGAGTGCGCACCAGCAGGTCCTCCCGACCGTGGTGCTGCACCCACAATTCGTGCACGTGGCTGCCGCGCTCGTAGGAGCGGTCCAGCCAGCCAAGGGGGATCTCCAGGAACGGCGCCAAGGCGAGCGTCCCCGCCGCGCAGGCGGCGAGAATGATCAGCGCCAGCTGCCAGTTGCCCCGGTCCTGAGCCGACCAGGCCAGCGACAGCACGCAGACCACGGCCACCAGCGGCGGCAGCGAGAGCAGCAGGACCAGGACACCGCGCCCCAGCACACGGCCGCGTACGGCGAGGGTTTTCCGCCCCCGGTCGTGCCAGACGAACGTCACGTCGGACAGGGCGATCACGTGACCGCCCGCCCGGATCGACTCGGAGGTCACCTGCACCGCGTCGTCCCGGTAATAGAGGGTCATCACTAAGCCTAACCACCGCCAGGCAAACCGCGCCTCGCTCGGACCTTGGCAGATGGCTTCTTTCGCAGAGGATCGGCCAGTCCGCGCAGAGGATTCGACGGAGGCCGTCCGACGCGGTAGAGGTGATGTTGCAGTGGTCCTTTGGAGCTGAATCGTCTGCGACATCACGCGTCGCGCCGCAAGGCCAACGGTCGATTCGTTTGTGATATCAGCTCCAAAGGCACTGCAGGAAGGCTGCGCACGCGTCCGTTGCGCTCGCGTCCGTTGCGTCCCACCTGGCTCGGCGAGAGCTGTCGCTGCGCAGGTCCCACCCGTGACGACAGGTCCGGTCAGGTCGGGACGTGAAGCGGTACCGGGCTGGCTAGCGGCGCGTGACGGGGTGGGCCGGCTGGCTGTGCTCGACCGCGCGCTGCACCGCCCGGTAGATCTGCCCGAAGCGCAGCGCGTCACCGGTGCGCAGCAGACGCACCGGCTGACCCCGCCAACGGGCCCAGATCTCCAGTTGGCGGCTGCCCCGGGCGTACGAGCGGTCCAGGTGTTCGAAGAGGAAGTCGGCGACCGGCCCGACGGCCAACCCGACCAGCACCGACGCGCCGACGATCGCGATCGTCACTGTGGGTGAGCGGTGCAGCCAGACGGCCACGCCAATGCCGAGCACCGCCGCGACCAGCGGGCCGGCGAGCGCTGCGCCGATCGCACCTCGTCCCACCAGCACGCGCCAGGAACGGGTGCCCCGGCGGTGCCAGATCATGGTGATGTCGGCCAGCTTGTAGCTGCGACCGTCGACACGGAGGGTGGTGGAGGTGACCTGCACCGACCTGTCGTCGTAATACGTGATCATGGCTGGACTCCCGCCCACGGGGCTGACACCACACTACTTACCCAAACGAGCCGGGTCGTAAGGTTGGCACGCGACTTCGACGAGGAAGTGAGGGCAGCGTGGGCGAGTTCGTTCGGCTGGAGACCACTGACGGCATCGGCACGATCCGGCTGGAGCGGCCGCCGATGAACGCGCTCAACACCCAGGTGCAGGAGGAGTTGCGCGCCGCCGCCACGGCGGCCACCGCCGATCCCGAGGTCCGCGCCGTCATCGTGTACGGCGGGGAGAAGGTCTTCGCCGCCGGCGCCGACATCAAGCAGATGGCCGACATGTCCTACGTGGACATGGCCGACCGGGCCGCGAACCTGTCCAGCGCGCTCGGCGCGATCGCCCGGATCCCCAAGCCGGTGGTCGCCGCTATCACCGGGTACGCCCTGGGTGGCGGCTGTGAGCTGGCGTTGGCCTGTGACTGGCGGGTGGTCGCCGAGGACGCGAAGCTCGGCCAGCCGGAGATCAAGCTGGGCATCATCCCGGGTGCGGGCGGCACCCAGCGGCTGGCCCGCCTGGTCGGCCCGGCCCGCGCCAAGGACCTGATCATGTCGGGGCGGATGGTGGACGCGCAGGAGGCGCTGCGCATCGGCCTGGCCGACCGGGTCGCCCCGGCCGCCGAGGTGTACGACACGGCCGTCGCGCTGATCACTCCGTACCTGACCGGGCCGGTGCAGGCGCTGCGCGCCGCGAAGCTGGCGGTCGACGGCGGCCTGGACATGGATCTCAACTCGGGCCTGGCCTGGGAGAGTCAGCTCTTCGCGGCGCTGTTCGCCACCGACGACCGGCGCGAGGGCATGGCGGCCTTCGTCGAGAAGCGCAAGCCGGGCTTCACCGGCCGCTGATCCGTCGCCTCCCGCGCCAACGGCCCCTGACCTCGGCAACGTCCCCCGGCAGGGGCCACGGTCGCACTGCCAAGTGACTGGCCGGTAACCTGTGATCCCGGCCACGGACGATGGGAGCGACATGACGGAGCGGATCGAGGGTCACGGCGGCGAGTTGGCGCTCGCGGCACTACGCGCGCACGGCGTACGGGAGATGTTCACTCTGTCCGGCGGGCACGTCTTCCCGCTCTACGACGCCGCGTACAAGACCGACTTCCCGATCTACGACGTCCGGCACGAGCAGTCCGCGGTCTTCGCCGCCGAGGCGGTGGCCAAGCTCCAGCGCCGCCCCGGCCTCGCCGTGCTCACCGCCGGGCCCGGTGTCACCAACGGCATCTCCGGCATGACCAGCGCGTTCTTCAACGCCTCGCCGGTGCTGGTGCTCGGCGGGCGCGCGCCCGCGTTCCGCTGGGGCTCGGGCAGCCTCCAGGAGATGGACCACCTGCCGCTGGTCGCCCCGGTCACCAAGCACGCCGAGACGGTGTTCAGCACCGACGACATCCCGCGTGCGGTGGGTGCGGCGCTCAACGCCGCGCTCACCCCGCACCGCGGCCCGGCCTTCCTCGACTTTCCGCTGGAGACGGTCTTCTCGGTCGCGGAGGCCGAGCTGCCGACCGTGACCGGTGTCGACCCGATCGCCCCGGACCCGGAGGAGGTCGGCCGCGCCGCGCTGCTCATCGCCGGGGCGCAGCGGCCGGTCATCATCGCCGGCTCCGACGTGTACGCGGGCGACGCGGTCGCCGCGCTGCGCGAGGCCGCCGAGGCGTTGCAGGTGCCGGTCTTCACCAACGGCATGGGTCGCGGCTCACTCCCGCCGGAGCACCCGCTGGCGTTCGCCAAGGCCCGCCGGGCCGCGCTCTCCGGCGCCGACGTGGTCGTGGTGGTGGGCACCCCGCTGGACTTCCGGCTCAGCTTCGGTGACTTCGGTGACGCCAAGGTGGTGCACATCGTCGACGCCCCCAGCCAGCGGGCGACGCACGTGCAACCGGCCGTCGCCCCCGCCGGTGACCTGCGCCTGATCCTCTCCGCGCTGGCCGACCACTCCGGCGACCGGGCCGACCACGCCGACTGGATCGCCGACCTGCGCGTCGCCGAGGACGCGGCGAAGGCTCGGGACGCCGCGGAGATGGCCGCCGAGACCGACCCGATCCGCCCGGCCCGGATCTACGGCGAGCTGCGTCGGGCGCTCGCCCCGGACGCGATCACCATCGGCGACGGCGGCGACTTCGTGTCGTACGCCGGGCGGTACCTGGAGCCGGCCCAGCCCGGCACCTGGCTTGACCCGGGCCCGTACGGCTGCCTGGGCACCGGCATGGGCTACGCGATGGGCGCCCGGGTCAGTCACCCGGACCGGCAGATCTGTGTGCTGATGGGCGACGGGGCGGCCGGCTTCTCGCTGATGGACGTCGAGTCGCTGGTCCGCCAGAAGCTGCCGGTGGTGATCGTCGTCGGCAACAACGGCATCTGGGGGCTGGAGAAGCACCCGATGCGGGCCATGTACGGCTACGACGTGGCCGCCGACCTTCAGCCGGAGCTGCGGTACGACACGGTGGTCAGCGCGCTCGGCGGAGCGGGGGAGACGGTCGCCAAGGCGGCCGACCTGGGCCCGGCGCTCCAGCGGGCGTTCGACTCCGGAGTGCCGTACCTGGTGAACGTGCTCACCGACCCGACCGACGCGTACCCCCGGTCGTCGAACCTGGCCTGAGTCGCACCCGCCGCCGCCGTCGCTCCTGCGCCGGCGGCGGCGGCGCGCTCACACCTCCGGTCGGTCGCCTTCACGCGGCGGCTCACCGTCGCGGCGGCGCAGGTCGTCCTCGCGTCGCCGCAGGTCTTCCTCCCAGCGTTGGAACAGCTCCTGGTCCTGCTGCTGGGCGCGTTCCTCGACGGAACGCAGGAACTCCGGGTCGTCGTCGGGGGCCACCGGCCGAGGGCGCTGCCGCTCGCCGCCGCCGGTGCCGCCCGGCCAGCCCTTGTGGGCGCCGGGGCTGGGCTCCCGGCCGACGATGAACCAGGCGATCGAGCCGACCAGCGGGAAGAACAGGATGATCAGCACCCAGGCGATCCGGGGAAGGGCACGGATCTTGCCCTCCTCGGCGGAGAGGCAGCTGATCAGCGCGCAGACGGCGAGGACAATCTGCACCAGGAAGAGGAGTACGCCAAGCCGGGCCATGGACCCATGATGACGCACCGGCGCGCGTCACCACAGTCCGCGCAGCACCAGCAGCACTCCGAGTAACGCCAGCACCACAGTGCCCACGGTGACCAGGGGCAGAGTCCGGCCGCCGGTGCGGGCCGGACCGGTGCCGGTGCCCCGTGGCCAGCAGAGCACCAGCACGGCGCCCCACACCAGAACGGCGCCGCCGGCGATCAGCGCACCAGTCGGGTCGCCGGTCGACGCCAGCCGGACGGCGAGCACTGTCACCACTGTCACAGTGAGCAGGGTGCGCCGCCAGGCCAGCCTGGTCCGCTCCGGTTGCAGCCCCGGGTCGCGTCCGGTGCTCACCGCCCGCCGATCGCCCGCATCAGGACGGCGGCCACCAGCAGCAACGCGCCGACGCCGACGGCGAGCGCCAGGATGGCGGGGAACCGGGACGCGGGCAGTTCCTGACCGAGCCGGATGGCCCGCTCGGTACGCGCCCAGTGGTCCACAGCGCGGATCGCGACCGCCGCGCCGAGCAGCAGCAACGCCACGGCGATCACCTCCCGCAGGTGGCTCATCGGCAGGGGCGGCAGGAACTGCGCGGCGGCCAAACCGCCCCCGACCAGCGCCAACCCGGTGCGCAGCCAGGCGAGGAAGGTCCGTTCGTTGGCCAGGGAGAAGCGGTAGTCCGGCGTTTCACCGACCGAGCCCAGCTCCGCCGGGTCGAACCACCGCCTGATCGCCTCCCACACAGTGGGAGATTATCCGCTTCCCATCCCGCTTAGCCTGGGCCGGTGACTGATCTCGACGTACAGACGCTCCGGGCCGCCTACGACAACCAACTCCGTCCGGAGATCCCCGACCCGGTTCCGGCCGGGGTGACGGTGGAGCGGGACGGGCCGTTGGTCCGGATCTCCGGGCTCGACTCCGGTGGGTTCATCACCTACCGCGACCTGGGCGGGTTGACCGGCGACGCGCTGGACGAGCTGATCGCCCGGCAGGCGCGGTTGTGCGGTGAGCGGGGCGAGTCGGCGGAGTGGAAGCTCAACGAGCACGACGAACCGGTGGACCTGGCGGACCGCCTGCGCGCGGCCGGCTTCGTGCCGGCGGACCGGGAGACCGTCGTGGTCGGCCCGGTCGCGCCGCTCGCCGCCGCGCTACCGGTCGTCCCCGAGGGGGTACGTCTGCGTGAGGTGACGTCCCGGGAGGACCTGGAGCGGATCGCCGCCATGGAGGAGGAGGTCTGGCAGGAGGACCGCTCGCACCTCGTGTGGGGCCTGGGCAAGGAGATCGACGCCGACCCGAACTCGATCACCGTCGTGGTGGCCGAGGCGGACGGGACTGTGGTGAGTGCCGGCTGGGTGCGGTTCCCGGCGAACACCGGCTTCGCCTCCCTGTGGGGCGGCTCGACCCTGCCGCAGTGGCGGCGCAGGGGCATCTACCGGGCGTTGGTCAACTACCGGGCGCGGCTGGCCGAGCAGCGAGGTCGCACGCTCATGCAGGTCGACTGTTCCGAGGACAGCCGGCCCATCCTGCAGCGGCTCGGCCTCGTCGCGGTCACCACCACCACCCCGTACGTCTACACTCCGTGATCATGGAGCAGCGGTTGACGGACGAGGAGCGGCTGACCCTCAAGACGGGTGCCTTCGGCGCCGTCTTCCTGGTCTCCAACGCCGACCCCGGTGTCCTGGGGGTGATCCGGGAGAGCATCGCCGCGTCCGGCGCGCTGGCCGACGCCAGTGGCACGGTCAAGGAGGCGCTGACCACCGGCCCGCTGCCGCGACTTCCCCGGGACTCGCAGTTGGAGATCGAGTCGGTGGTGCTGCCGGCGCTGGGGCAGGCGGTGCGGATCCTGCGCGAGAAGTCCCCGCGGGACGTGGACGCGTACCGCGAACTGGTGTTGGCCGCGGCGGACCAGGTGGCCCGCGCGCACGACGGGGTGGCGCCCGCCGAGGCGGCGGCCATCGACCAGATCCGGGTCGCCCTGGCCGAGCCGGCCTGACCGGCTGCGCGTCGGTGAGCTGTGTCACTCTGAGTGCTGCGGGAGCGCAACCTACTGGCAGGTAACATTGCGCCGTGGGCAACTGCACAACCGCCCTCGGTTGACCTGGCGTCGACCGACGCGCGACGCTGCGCCCCAGACCGGGCGAGCGAATCGCAACACCACACAGGAGGGTCGTCGAAGCGCGATGAACATCGTCGTACTCGTCAAGCAGGTGCCTGATTCGGGCGCGGACCGCAACCTGCGCAATGACGACAACACCGTCGACCGCGGTTCGGCGAACAACGTGATCAACGAGATGGACGAGTACGCCATCGAGGAGGCGCTGAAGATCAAGGAGGCGCACGGCGGCGAGGTCACCATCCTGACCATGGGTCCGGACCGGGCGACCGAGTCGATCCGCAAGGCGCTCTCCATGGGCCCGGACAAGGCCGTCCACGTGCTGGACGACGCCCTGCACGGCTCGTGCGCCGTCGCCACCTCGAAGGTGCTCGCCGCCGCGCTCGGTCAGCTCAGTGCCGACCTGGTCATCTGCGGTGCCGAGTCCACCGACGGCCGGGTCCAGGTCATGCCGCACATGATCGCCGAGCGGCTGGGCGTCGCGGCGCTCACCGGTGCCCGCAAGCTCACCGTCGACGGCGCGACGCTGACCGTCGAGCGGCAGACCGAGGAGGGCTACGAGGTGGTCACCGCCGCCACCCCGGCCGTCGTCTCCGTCTGGGACACCATCAACGAGCCGCGCTACCCCTCCTTCAAGGGCATCATGGCCGCCAAGAAGAAGCCGGTGCAGACGCTCTCGCTGGCCGACCTCGGGGTCGCTGCCGACGAGGTGGGCTTCGACGGCGCCACCAGCGCCGTCGTCGAGCACACCAAGCGCCCCCCGCGCTCCGGCGGCGCCAAGATCACTGATGAGGGCGAGGGCGGCGTCAAGCTGGTCGAGTTCCTCGCCACCGAGAAGTTCGTGTGAGAGGGGGGTTCTGACATGTCCGAGGTTCTCGTCGTCGTCGAAGCCACAAAGGAATTCGGCGTCAAGAAGGTCACCCTGGAAATGCTCACCCTCGCGCGTGAGCTGGGCACCCCGAGCGCTGTGGTGCTCGGTGGCGCCGGCGCCGCCGAGGCGCTGAGCGGCAAGCTGGGCGAGTACGGCGCGGAGAAGATCTACGCCGCCGAGGGTGACGAGATCGACGGCTATCTGGTGGCCCCCAAGGCGACAGTGCTGGCCGAGTTGGTCAAGCGGGTGCAGCCGGCCGCCGTGCTGCTGGCGTCGGCCCAGGAGGGCAAGGAGATCGCCGCCCGGCTCGCCGTCAAGCTCGACAACGGCATCCTGACCGACGTGGTCGGCCTGGACGCCGACGGCACCGCGACCCAGGTCGCCTTCGCCGGCTCCACCATCGTCAAGTCCAAGGTCACCAAGGGCCTGCCGCTGGTCACCGTCCGGCCCAACTCGGTCACCCCCGCCCCGGCGGCCGCCACCCCGGCGATCGAGCAGCTCAGCGTCTCGGTCACCGACACCGACAAGCTGGCCACTGTCGTCGAGCGGGTCGCCGAGCAGAAGGGCTCCCGCCCCGAGCTGACCGAGGCCGGCGTCGTCGTCTCCGGCGGCCGGGGCGTCGGCAACGCCGACAACTTCAAGCTGGTCGAGGAGCTGGCCGACCTGCTCGGCGGCGCCGTCGGCGCGTCCCGCGCGGCCGTCGACTCCGGCTTCTACCCGCACCAGTTCCAGGTGGGCCAGACCGGTAAGACGGTTTCCCCGCAGCTCTACGTCGCCCTCGGCATCTCCGGTGCCATCCAGCACCGGGCCGGCATGCAGACCTCGAAGACCATCGTCGCTGTCAACAAGGACGGCGAGGCGCCGATCTTCGAGCTGGCCGACTTCGGGGTGGTGGGCGACCTGTTCAAGATCGTCCCGCAGGCCGCCGAGGAGATCCGCAAGCGCAAGTAGGCAAGCGATACGTCAGTGGCCGCCCGTGTGAACGGGCGGCCACTGACGTGTGGGGAGCTGATCGGCGAGCCGGGGAGCTGAGCCGGCCCGCCGATCAGCCCGTCAGGGAGCCCCTCAGCAGGCTGTCGCCGGAGTGGCGGGTGTTGTTGTCGTACTGCTCGGCGGAGACGTCGACCACCGAGTAGCTCTTGAGGTCGACATTCGGGGGCAGGGGTAGCAGGGCGTCCGGACCGCCACCCAGGGTGCCGACCGAGAACATCTCCATCGTCGTCGGATTGATGAGCCAGACCTCGTAGTACCCCGGGACGCTCGGGAGATTCGCCACATGCAGATGTAGTTGGCCGTCCTGGAAAACCCGGGCGTCGCCCTTGGCCGCAGGCGGTGTCGCCCCGTACGCCGCCAGCGGCGCGCTCGCCACCACCACCGGCGGCGGGGTGGGCGTCGGATCGTCCGGTCGGAGCACCGAGACGGTGCCCACGACGCCGACCGCCGCGGCGGCGGCCGCGGTGACCGCTGTGGCCACCCAACCGGACCAGCCGCGACCCCGGCGGGATCGCCGCGTCGGGTCGAGTCGGGTCACCGTCGGCTCGGCCGCCGCGCCGAAGGTCTGCTCGGCCGTCGTGGTGTCGGCCTGCTCGGCCGTGGTGGTGTCGGCCTGCTCGGGCACCCGGTGTCGACGGGTCTCGGTCAGCAAAGGCCCGGCCTCCGCCGCCCTGACCTGGGCTTCGATGCCCTGCCAGACGTGCTCCGGCGGGTCGGGCAGGTCGGCCAGGCCCTGCGTCTCGGTGCCGAGCCCCGCCACCTGTTGAAGGCTCGCGACCTCCGCCCGGCAGAGCGCGCAGGTGCCGAGGTGGGTGCTCTCCCCGTTGTCCGCCTCGCTCTCACCGAGTGCCAGAAATACCAGCCGGTCGTGGTCCAGGTGCTGCACCGTCCACCTCCCATCTGCGTTTCAAGCTCGCCATGCCGCGTCGGATGTGACTCTTCACGGTGCCCAACGGCACGCCGGTCACAGTGGCTATCTGCTGGTGTGTCAGGTCGTCGTAGAAGGCCAGCTCCAGCATCCGTCGCTGGTCGTCCGGGAGACGAGCCAGTTCGTCGGCGATCACCAACCGGTCCACCACGCGGTCCGGGTCCGGTTGGGTCTGTGCCGGCTCGGGCAGTTGTCGGACCGTCTCCACCACCCGGGTCTCCCGGGCCGAGGCGCGCATCCGGTCGATCACCTTTCGCCGGCCGATGCCGAGCAACCAACCGATCAGCGACCCCTTGGCCGGGTCGAACGTGTCGCGTCCCAGCCAGGCGGCGACGAACGTCGCCTGGGTGACGTCCTCGGCGTCGCTGCGGTTCGCCAGCATGGACGTGGCCAGGTGGAGCACGGCACGACCGTAGCGGTCGTACGCCTCGCGCAGCGCCACGTCGTCGCCGTCGCGGAACCTGCGGTCGAGGTCGTCCACCGGAGGGTCCGGTTCCTGTCGTAGCGCCGTCATCGGGCGGCTCGCCTTCGATGGGGCATGCCCGACTGTAGCTGCCACAGTCCCCGCCCCACTTCCCCGGTCGATGTCATCTCACCAGCTCTTCGTCTCCCGACCCCGTTCCGGATGCGGTTGGGGCCGGAAAAGAAAAGTGCCTCCGGGGCGCATCCGCCCGACCGAGAGCCGGCGTAACCCGTTCTGCAAGCCAGGCCTGACGAATCAGCACCAAATATCAGGAGGCAGACATGCAGCTCTCGTACTTCCGTCGGGTCGCCGCGGGCGGCGCGGTCGCCGCGCTGGCCTTCGCCGGCGTCGGTGCCCTCACCGCCAGCCCCGCGTACGCCGCCACGTCGAAGGTCTCCGTCGTGCACGGCATCCCGGACACCCCTGTCGACGTCTACGTCAACGGCAAGAAGACGCTTGACAACTTCAAGCCCGGCGACGTCGCCGGCCCGCTGAACCTGGAGGAGGGCGACTACGACATCGCGCTCACCAAGCCGGGCGAGCCGATCGGCAGCGCGATCCTCAAAGTCGACAACGCCGCGGTGCCGGGCGGTGCGAACATCAGCATCGCGGCCCACCTCGACGCCGCCGGCCAGCCGAAGATCACCCCGTTCGTGAACGACGTCTCGAAGGTCGACGCCGGCAAGGCCCGGCTGATCGTCCGGCACACCGCCGCCGCCCCGGCGGTCGACGTCCGCGCCGGTGGCACCCCTGTCTTCGAGGCCCTCACCAACCCGAACGAGGCCAAGGGCGACGTCGACGCGGGCGAGGTGAAGGCCGACGTGGTGCTGGCCGGCACCGACACCGTCGCCATCGGCCCGGCGGACCTCAACCTCAAGGAGGGCACCGCCACGATCGTCTACGCGATCGGTTCCGCCGAGGGCAAGACTCTCGACGTGGTGGCCCAGACCATCACCGGCCTGCACTCCGCCCCGGGCGGCGTGCCCAGCGGTGACGGCGGCCAGGCCGGCACGGGCGTGGACACCTGGTGGTACGTGCTCACCGGTGCCGGCGTACTCCTGCTGCTTGGTGGTGGGGTGCGGATGGCGACCGCGCGGACCGGCCGCAAGTGACGGTGCGCAACCGCGGCGCGCTGGCGGCCCTCGCCGCCGGCGTTGCCGCGCTCACCGCTGCCACCCTGGTGGCGTGCGCCAACCAGCCGGCCGGGACGGTGGGGGCCGAGGAGGCGAGCACGCTGGCCAGCCCCGCACCGACCGCCGCCAGTGCCCCGTCGGTGCCGGTGACCGCTGGTGAACTGCCCGCCGGTCCGAAGATCATCCCGCCGGTACGGCTGCTGATCCCGGAGATCGGCGTCACCGCCACCGTCAACGCGGTCGGCATCAACGAGCGGACCAACGAGTTCGAGGTGCCGCCGAGCGTCGACCAGATCGGCTGGTACCGCTACGGCCCCGGCCTGGAGGCGGAGGTCGGCTCGGTGGTCATCGCCGGTCACGTGGACAGCGCCAAGCAGGGCAAGGGGGCGTTCTTCCGGCTGCGTGAGCTGGACCAGGGCGACACGTTGACAGCGACGGGCAGCGACGGTGAGGCGCGGCGGTACCGGGTCGTCGCCCGGGAGGAGTACGCCAAGACCAAGATCCCGCTGGACCGGTACTTCGCCCGCGACGGCAAGCCGCGGCTGACCCTGATCACCTGTGGTGGGCCGTTCGACGCCAAGGCCCGAAAGTACCGCGACAACATCGTCGTCACCGCGGTGCCCGCCTGACCGGGTCCGCGCGCATCGGTCCGGGGTGGAGTTCCACCCCGGCCGTTGCGTGCAGTCCCCTCCGGCATCCGGTCCCCAATGTGTCGGCCGTACGCTGAACGGCGATGGCTTACCTGGATCACGCGGCGACGACTCCCATGCTCGATGAGGCACTGGAGGCGTACGTCGCTACCGCCCGCGAGGTCGGCAACGCGTCCTCGCTGCACGCGGCGGGCCGCCGTGCCCGCCGCCGGGTCGAAGAGTCACGCGAACAGGTGGCAGCGGTGCTGGGCGCCCGGCCCTCCGAGGTGATCTTCACCGGTGGTGGCACGGAGAGCGACAACCTCGCGGTCAAGGGCATCTTCTGGGCCCGCCGAGCAGCCCGGCCCGACCGTCGCCGGGTGGTCTCCAGCGCCGTCGAGCACCACGCGGTGCTGGACGCTGTCGACTGGCTGGGCCAGCACGAGGGCGCCGAGGTCGGCTGGCTGCCGGTGGACGCCGTCGGTCGGCTCGACCCGCAGACCCTGCGCGCCGAGTTGGCCGCGCACGCCGACCAGGTGGCAGTGGTCACCGCGATGTGGGCGAACAACGAGGTGGGCACCGTCCAGCCGGTGGCCGAGCTGGCCGCCGTCGCCGCCGAACACGGGGTGCCCTTCCACACCGACGCCATCCAGGCGGTCGGTCAGGTGCCCGTCGACTTCGGCGCCAGCGGGGTCGCCGCGCTGACCGTCACCGGGCACAAGTTGGGCGGCCCGACCGGGGTGGGCGCGCTGCTGCTCGCCCGGGACGTGCCGGCCACGCCGCTGCTGCACGGCGGCGGTCAGGAACGCGACATCCGCTCCGGCACCCTGGACACCGCCGGCATCGTCGCCTTCGCGGTCGCTGTGGAGTCGGCAGTGAAGGGTCAGCAGGAGTACGCGGCCAGGGTGGCCGCGCTCCGCGACGACCTGATCGAGCGGGTCCGCCAGGCGGTGCCCGAGGTGATCTACAACGGTGACCCGACCGACCGGCTGCCCGGCAACGCGCACTTCTCCTTCCCCGGCTGCGAGGGCGACGCGCTGCTGCTCCTGCTCGACGCGCAGGGGATCGCCTGCTCGACCGGCTCCGCCTGCTCGGCCGGCGTGGCCCAGCCCTCGCACGTGCTGCTGGCGATGGGTGCCGACGACGACCGCGCCCGCTCCTCGCTGCGCTTCACACTGGGCCACACCAGCACCCAGGCCGACATCGACGCCCTCATCGCGGCCCTCCCGGCAGCAGTCGACCGGGCCCGCCGAGCCGCCGCTCTCCGCACCCCCCGCTAGCGCGGGTCAAGCCCCGCGATCGTGCGCTATTGGTTGGCCGTTCGCGCCTTGCGCGGCATATGTCGCCGCAGAAACTGCAAGATCGCGAAGGTGGACGGGCGGGGCGGGCACGGGTCCGGTGGGTTTTCGGGGCTGGTGGATAGGGTTGTGGTGGGGACGGGAAAGGGAGTGGGTCAGTGAGGGTTCTGGCGGCGATGTCGGGTGGGGTTGACTCGGCCGTGGCGGCGGCGCGGGCGGTGGCGGCCGGGCACGACGTGACCGGCGTGCACCTGGCGCTGGCCCGCAACCCACAGACCTATCGGACGGGCGCGCGCGGCTGCTGCACCCTGGAGGATTCCCGGGACGCCCGGCGGGCGGCCGACGTGATCGGCATCCCGTTCTACGTGTGGGACATGGCCGACCGCTTCCACGAGGACGTGGTCGACGACTTCGTCGCCGAGTACGCCGCCGGTCGTACGCCGAACCCCTGCCTGCGCTGCAACGAGAAGATCAAGTTCGCGGCGGTGCTGGACCGGGCGGTGGCCCTGGGCTTCGACGCGGTGGTGACCGGGCACCACGCCCGCCTCGGCGCGGACGGGCTCCTGCGGCGCAGTGTCGACCTGGCCAAGGACCAGTCGTACGTGCTCGCCGTACTCACCCGTGAGCAGCTCGACCGATCGATCTTCCCGCTCGGTGACGCGACGAAGGCGCAGGTCCGCGCCGAGGCCGCCGAGCGTGGCCTGGCCGTGGCCGACAAGCCGGACTCGCACGACATCTGCTTCATCGCCGACGGGGACACCCGCGGCTTCCTGGCCGGCCGGCTCGGTGAGGCCCCCGGCGACGTGGTGGACGCCTCCACCGGCGCCGTCGTCGGCAGTCACAGCGGCGCGTACGCCTACACGGTGGGGCAGCGCCGCGGGCTGCACCTGGACCGGCCCGCCCCGGACGGCCGGCCACGCTACGTGCTCTCCATCACGCCGAAGACCAACACGGTGACTGTGGGCCCGGCCGAGGCCCTGGACGTGTCCGACGTGCACGCCGTACGTCCGGTCTGGACCGGCGGCGCCCGTCCGGACGCCCCGGTCGAGTGCGAGGTGCAGTTGCGCGCGCACGGCGACGCGGTGCCGGCGACCGTCGCCCTCGACGGTGACCGGCTGCACGCCGAGCTGCGCCGACCGGTCCGCGGTGTCGCCGCCGGTCAGGCCGTGGTCGCGTACCGGCCGGACCCTGCCGGCGACGTGGTCCTCGGCTCCGCGACCATCACCGGCTGACCGCACGGCCTGGGTGTTCGCGGGATAGCCTTCGCCCGTGACAGATCAGGCGTGGCCCTGGCCGGCCGGCGCGGCAACCGGAATTGGTTCGCTGCCCGGCACCGACATCGGCGAGGCTCAGCGGGTGGTCCTCGGGGAGCTTCCCGAGCTGCCCCACCTGCCCGAGTTGCCGGCCCGTGGCCCCGGAGCGGACATGATCGGCCGGTCCGCCGGGCTGCTCGTCGAGGTGCCCGTCGAGGTGTACGCGGGGCGGTGGCGGGTCGCCCCACGCCCGGGCCGGGACCTGCGCCGGGCCCGTGACCTGATGGAACGCGACCTGGACCAGCTCGCCGAGCAGGCCGAGGGGTACGCCGGGCCGATCAAGGTGCAGGCCGCCGGCCCGCTCACGCTGGCCGCCTCCCTGGAGTTGCCGATCGGTGGCCGAATGCTGCGCGATCCCGGCGCGGTCCGCGACCTGACCGGCTCCCTCGCCGAAGGGCTGCGCGCGCACGTCGCGGCGGTCGCCCGCCGGCTGCCCCAGGCATCGGTGCTGCTGCAACTGGACGAGCCGTCACTGCCGACTGTGCTGGCCGGGCGGGTGCCGACGGAAAGCGGTCTGGGCGCGTACCGGGCGGTCGACTCGGTGGACGCCGCCGCCCTGCTGCGCACTGTAGTCGAGGCGGTCGGCGTGCCGACGCTGGTGCACTGCTGCGCCCCGGACGTGCCGCTGGAGCTGATCCGCTCTACCGGCGCCGTCGCGGTCGCCCTCGACCTGGACCTGGTCACCAAGCTCGACCCGCTGGGCGAGGCGATCGACGCCGGCCTCGGGTTGCTGGCCGGGGCCGCGCCGACCCGGCCGCCGTCGGCCGGTGGCGCGCCGACCTCCGCGCAGATCGCCGATCGGGTACGCCAGGTGTGGGACCGCCTCGGCTTCCCTCGTCGCCAACTCGCCGAGCAGGTGGTGGTCACCCCGGCCTGCGGCCTCGCCGGCGCCACACCGGAGTACGCGCGGGCGGTGCTCGCGGCGTGCCGGGACGCCGGCCGACGCCTCGGCGAGGACTGAGGTTTCCTGTCGTACCCGGTGGGCAGGATGACGGTCATGATTGGACAGCTGCGTTCAGTGGTGATCGACTGCCCGGATCCGCGGGCGTTGGCGGCGTTCTACGCCGAGCTGCTCGGCGTACCGCTCGCCGAGGGTGACTCCGATGACGACTGGGTGGTGCTGGGCGGCCCACCCGGTCACCAGCCGCGCCTCGCCTTTCAACAGGCGCTCAACCTGCGCCAACCGGCCTGGCCGGATCCTGAGCGCCCACAGCAGTTCCACCTCGACGTGACGGTCGACGACATCGAAGCCGCCGAGAAGGCCGCGCTCGCGCTGGGTGCTCGGCGGCTGCCAGGTGAGGGCGAGGGCTTCCGGGTCTACGCCGATCCGGCCGGCCACCCGTTCTGCCTCTGCTGGGACTGACCCTGCCGTGGGTTGCGGCGGCCCGGCATCATGGCCGCCGTGATCCATACCTCTGCGCTTCGCGCCTCCGGTTCGCTCTTCGGTCTCGCCTACGGTGACGCGCTGGGCAAGCCGACGGAGTTCCTGACCGTCGCCGAGATCGTGCGCCGGTACGGCCCGGCCGGCCCCCGGGAGCTGTCCGGCGAGCCGGCACTGGTCACCGACGACACCCAGATGGCGCTCGCGGTGGGTTGGGCGCTGCACGAGGCGCCGTCGTTCACGCCGGAGGCGGTGGAGCCGCTGCTGCGTCAACGTTTCCTGGCCTGGGCGGTCAGCCCGGACAACAACCGAGCCCCGGGCATGACCTGCCTGCGTGCCTGCGCGGAGTTGAGCCGTGGGCTGCCCTGGCAGGAGGCGACGGTGGTCGGCTCGAAGGGCTGCGGGGCCAACATGAGGGTCACCCCGGTCGGGTTGCTCGACGTGGACCTCGACACGCTCGCCGGGTTGGCCCAGTTGCAGGCCGGGCTGACCCACGGCCATCCGACCGGGCTGGCCGCCAGCGAACTCACCGCGTACGCGGTCTTCGCGCTGCGCGCGGGCGTTTCGCTGCCCGACCTTCCCGCGGTGCTCACCGAGCGGGCACTGTCCCAGCGCCTGGTCTACTCCGAGCGGTGGCTGGGCGACCTCTGGCAGCACGCCGGTTCCGGTTCTCCCCAGGAGTTCATCGCCCGGGGCTGGGACGAGTGCCTGGCGGTGCTGGGCCGACTGACGGACGCCCTGCGCAAGCCCGACGACGGCGGCGACCCGTGCCGGGACACCGGGGAGGGCTGGGTGGCCGAGGAGGCGCTGGCCACCGCGCTGCTCTGCGCCGTACGGCACGCCGACGACCCGGTCGCTGCGCTGGCCCGGGGCGCGACCACCGCCGGTGACTCCGACTCGATCGCCGTCCTGGCCGGCGCGTTCGTGGGCGCGGCCGTCGGCATGACCGCCTGGCCGCGTGACTGGGCCAACCGCATCGAGTACGCGGACCAGTTGGCCACGCTCGGCGCGACCTGGGACTGATCCGGGCGGCCACGCGGATGGTGGGGTGGTCAGGAGGTGGGGAGGTGGCGCAGGCTGCGGACCTTTCGCCACAGGTCGGCGTCGCAGCGGCCGGCGTGGTCGGCGAAGGCGGCCGAGTTGAGTCGGATCGGCTCGGTGAGGCTGAGGTAACTGTCGTGCTCCGCGCCCGGGTCCCAGTCCCGGGTGGGAATCCGCACGTGGTCGTCCCGGTCGCTCTTGTCCTGGCTGGTGATCTTCAGGACGTCGGCGCCACGGGAGTCGGCGCGCAGCACCAGGCACGGGCGCACCTTCGACCCGCTGCCGTCGGCGTACGGCACGTCGGCCCACCAGATCTCACCGGGCGCCGGGGCGTCGCCGTGTCGGTCGGTGTCGCGCGAGCGGGGCTTGGTGGACGGCCGTCCGGCGCCACGGGGCCGTGGTGGGGTGGAACGACGGCCACCGCTGCCGCCCCGACCCGGCCGGGTGCCCGGACGGTTGGCCACCCGGTGCCGCCAACTGTTCCACGCCCAGCCGGCGGCCACGGCCAGCAGGATCGCCGCCGCCCAGAGCAGTGCCTCGGGCATCCGTACCTCCGTGTCCCGGCGGCCCACGGGCCGCCATCGTCCGGCGATCCTCGCACGCCACCGCCCGTGCCGCTCGCCAACCACACCGCAGCCGCCCCGCCCGCGCCGATCTTGCAGTTTCGGTCGCCGAGATGCGCGGAACACCCCAAATGCCGCGACAGCAAATGCAAGATCGCGGGAAGGGTGGATCAACTAATCACCGGATAGGGCTGGGGGGAAAGGAGGGGGGAAGGAGGGGAGGGGAGGGGGGAGGGGAGGGAGGGGGGTGGCGCTTTGGGTGCGGGTGGGCGGCGGATTGTCCCACCGGCCCGATACGGTGCCGGAGTAGCGTGATCAGGGAGGTCGCAGGCGTGTCCGAAGGTGGCGGTGTGTCCGAGGAACAGATCGGTCAGCAGGTCAGCCCGGCGCAGGAGGCGGCGGCCGGGGCTGAGCCGACGCCGCAGGCCAGGGAACGGCATGCCGCGCTCAGTCAGGAGTTGACCGAGCACCAGTACCGCTACTACGTGCTGGACGCGCCGACCATCCCCGATGCCGACTTCGACAGGCAGTTGCGCGAGCTGGAGGCACTGGAGGAGGAGTTTCCGGCGCTGCGGACTCCCGACTCGCCGACCCAGCGGGTGGGTGGCACCTTCTCCACCGACTTCACACCGGTCACCCACGCCGAACGGATGCTGTCGCTCGACAACGCCTTCGCCGACGAGGAGTTGGCGGCCTGGGCCGAGCGGGTCGAACGGGACGCGGGCGGGCCGGTGCCCTACCTGTGCGAGCTGAAGGTCGACGGGCTGGCGATCAACCTGACCTACGAGAACGGCCGGCTGGTCCGGGCCGCCACCCGAGGCGACGGGCGTACCGGTGAGGACGTCACGGCAAACGTGCGCAGCATTCGGGACGTGCCCGGCCAGCTCGTCGCGTCCGCCGAATTCCCGGATGTCCCCGAGTTGGTGGAGGTCCGAGGCGAGATCTACTTCCCGATCGCCGCGTTCGCCGATCTCAACGCGGGTCTGGTGGAGCAGGGCAAGGCGCCCTTCGCCAACCCCCGCAACGCCGCCGCCGGCAGCCTGCGACAGAAGGATCCACGGGTCACCGCCACCCGGCCGCTGCGCCTGGTGGTGCATGGCATCGGCGCCCGCCGCGGGTTCCAGCCCACGGCGCAGTCCGAGTCGTACGCGGCACTCAAGTCCTGGGGGTTGCCGACCAGCGACCGGTGGCGGGTCGTCCCGGACCTGGCCGGCGTGGCGGAGTTCATCGCCTACTACGCCGAGCACCGGCACGACGTCGAGCACGAGATCGACGGCGTGGTGGTCAAGGTCGATCCGGTCTCCATCCAGGGCCGGCTCGGGTCGACCAGTCGTGCCCCCCGCTGGGCGATCGCGTTCAAGTACCCGCCGGAGGAGGTCACCACCAAGCTGCTCGACATCGACGTCAACGTGGGGCGCACCGGCCGGGTCACCCCGTTCGCCGTGCTCGAGCCGGTGCGCGTGGCCGGTTCCACAGTCGCGCTCGCCACCCTGCACAACGCCCGCGAGGTGGAGCGCAAGGGGGTGCTGATCGGCGACACGGTGGTGCTGCGCAAGGCCGGAGACGTGATCCCCGAGGTGCTCGGCCCGGTCGTCGATCTGCGGCCCGTCGACGCCCGGCCGTTCGTCATGCCGACCAGTTGCCCGGCCTGCGGCACCCCGCTCGCGCCGTCCAAGGAGGGCGACGTGGACATCCGTTGCCCCAACACCCGCAGTTGCCCGGCCCAGTTGCGGGAGCGGGTGTTCCACCTCGCCGGCCGGGGTGGCTTCGACATCGAGGTGCTCGGCTACAAGGGTGCCGCCGCCCTGCTCGACGCGGAGATCATCAGCGACGAGGGCGACCTGTTCCAGCTCGACGCCGAGCAGCTGTCCCGGTCGCCGTTCTTCGTCAACAAGGACGGCACCCTGGGCAGCAACGCCACCAAGTTGCTGGACAATCTCGCGGTCGCCCGGGAACGGGACCTGTGGCGGGTGCTGGTGGCGCTCTCCATCCGGCACGTCGGCCCGACCGCGGCCCAGGCGCTCGCCCGGCACTTCCGCTCGATGGACGCCATCGACGCGGCCGCCGAGGAGGAACTGTCCTCCGTCGACGGGGTCGGGCCGACCATCGCTGCCAGCATCCGCGAGTGGTTCGCTGTGGACTGGCACCGCGAGGTGGTCCGCAAGTGGGCCGAGGCCGGCGTACGGATGGCCGAGGAGGCGGTCGACGAGGGGCCGCGCCCGTTGGAGGGGTTGACGGTGGTGGTGACCGGCACCCTCGCCAGTTATTCGCGCGACCAGGCCGCGGAGGCCGTGCAGAGCCGGGGCGGCAAGGTCAGCGGGTCGGTCTCCAAGAAGACGAGCTTCGTGGTGGTGGGGGACAACCCCGGGTCGAAGGCCGACAAGGCCGCCAGTCTTAAGGTGCCGGTGCTCGACGAGGACGGGTTCCGCCTCCTGCTGGAGGCCGGCCCGGACGCCGCCCGGGAGGTCGCTCAACCGGGCGGCTGACCCCCGCCGGCGGCACGGCACGGCGAGTGGCCGCGTATACCAACTTAATTACGACTACGACCGATTCGTGACTGTCATACCGGGAAACTGGGGGCCGAGGGCGTTTCATTGGGTCACGGCGCGCGCACCGGCACGCCGATGGTCGGTCGGGAGGTGTGGTGGAGGTCGCCGACCCACGCAACTCGCTTCCTGCGGGACGGGTCGCACCGTTCGCCGCCTTCGTCGCCGGCATCCTGGCGTTCGCCGCGCTGACCGCCGCCGTTCCACTCGCGAGGCTTCCCGGCGAGTTGTCCCAGTTGCCGGTGGCGTTCTGGACGATGGCCGCGCTCGCCGTGATCTGCGACGCGCGCCCGTTCGTGCCACCGGGGCGCCGGCAGACGTCGGCGGTGTTCCCGTCCACCTGCTTCACCTTCGCGATCCTGCTCGGCTGGGGCCTCGGCCCGGCGGTGGTGGTGCAGGCGGTCGGTGTCGTCGTCTCGGGTTGGCGGATGCGGCACGCCGCGTGGCGCACGGCGTTCAACGTCGGCCAGTACGCGTGCGCCCTCGCCGCCGCGTACGGGGTGATCCAGCTCGGCTCGGGCACCATCTTCTCCGGTGGGCGGTTGCACTGGACTGACGTGGCCGCTGTCGGCGGTGCCGCGCTGGCCTGGTTCGTCGTCAACTACGGGTTGGTGAGCTGGGCGGTGCGGCTGCGTTTCGGGGATCGCTGGTGGCCGACCGTCCGCCAGGGCCTCGGCTTCGAGTTGCTCTCCACCGGCTCGCTGCTGCTGCTCGCCCCGGTGCTGGTCGCGGCGGCGCGGGTCAGCGCCGCGCTGATCCCGCTGGTGCTGGTGCCGCTCTTCGCCGTCTATCGGATGGCGCGGCTGACGAACGAACAGCAGCACCTCGCCGCCGCCGACCCGCTGACCGGGCTGCCCAACCGCAAGGCCCTGCTGGCCGAGGTGGCCGAGCAGGTGCACCTGCACGCCGAGCGGACCGCCCGTGGTGAACCCGACGGGCAGCTCGCGCTCCTGTTGATCGACCTGGACCGTTTCAAGAACGTCAACGACGCCCTCGGGCACGCCGTGGGCGACCGGCTGCTGGTCGAGGTCAGCGCCCGGCTCACCGACATGCAGCCCCGACCACAGATGATCGCCCGGCTGGGTGGTGACGAGTTCGCCATCGTGATGACCGGGCTGACCGATGTCGGTCAGGCGCGGGAGTTGGCCGACCGGGTCGTCGAGGCGCTGGCCGAGCCGGTGCCGCTCGACGGGTTGCCGTTGGACGTGGGCGGGTCGATCGGGATCGCCCTCTTCCCAGAGCACGGCGAGGACTTCGCCACCCTGATGCGCCACGCCGACGTGGCGATGTACGACGCCAAACACCGCAACGACACGGTGGCCGTGTACGCCCCGGAGTCCGATCACAATTCCGCCGAGCGACTCGGCCTCCTCGCCGACCTGCGCCGCGTGCTGGAGACCAGCCCGTCGGCCGAGGGACCGTTCGACGCCGACGCCGAGTCGGCGGTTGAGGGCCAGGGCGAGGGTACGGAACCGGACGGGACCGGCGGGCACGGCGTGCCGAGCGACGCCGAGCGGACTGCCGACGTACCCCTTGTCGCGTCGGCGGAGGTGCGCGGCGGTGACGGGGCGGCGCTGCCCACCGGCGCCCCGGCCGAGGGTGCGCTGCCCACAGCGGCGTCGGACCGGGCCGGGCTGGCGGCGGACCCGGCGTCGGCGGTTGTCACAGCACGACCGGTTGCCGCCCGGTGGTGGGCACGCCGTAGGCGCACCGACGCCGAGCTGGTGCACTCCGATGAGCTGATCAACCGGATCGCCACCGGCGCCGACCCGATCCGGGGCCGCAATGCCCGTGCCACTGTCGCCGGCGCCCGCTCCGGCCCGGCCCGGGAGCGGCGCGCCGGTGGCGTGATCGGTCGGCGGTCCCCGAACGGGAGCGCGGTGGGCAAGGGGCGCAACGGGGCTCGTCGGGATGTCGGGCCGGGTACGCCTGGGCAGCCACTCGAATCGACCGGGTGGGCGCACGCGGACGACGAGCCGGCCGACGACGCCGGGGAAATCACCATGTACTACCAGCCGCAGATCGCCATCGCTACCGGCGAGGTGGTCGGTGTCGAGGCCCTGCTGCGGTGGCGGCACCCCCGGCGGGGCATGGTCGACCCGGAGGAACTGATCCGGGTCGCCGAGCAGAGCGCCGTGATGCGACTGCTCACCCGTCGTGTCGTCGACGACGTGGTGGAGCAGCTCGCCAAGTGGTCGGCGGCCGGCATCGGCCTGCGCGCGGCGCTGAACGTGAGCGTGCGCGACCTGCACACCGGCGAGATCGCCGACCAGATCGCCGACCGGTTGGCCCGCTACGGGGTGCCGGCCGAGCGGCTCCAGGTCGAGATCACCGAGGGCGCGTTGATGGCCGACCCGCGTCGGGTGCTGGCCACCATCTCCCGACTGCACCGGATCGGGGTGGCCATCGCGCTGGACGACTTCGGCACCGGCTACTCCTCGCTCCAGCACCTGCGCCGCCTGCCGCTGTCGGAGGTGAAGGTGGACCGGTCGTTCGTCCTCGGCATGGCCGACGACGCCGACGACGCGGCGATCGTCCGGTCGATGATCGAGCTGGCCGGCGCGCTGGGGCTGCGGGTGGTCGCCGAGGGTGTCGAGGACGAGCGGACCTGGCGGATGCTGCACGCCGCCGGCTGCGACGCGGCTCAGGGCTGGTTCTACGCCCGGCCGATGCCGGCCGAGGAGTTGGTCACCTGGCTGGCCCGGTACCGGCCGGTCCGCCCGACCGGCGGGCTCCCACAGCCGGATGTCGCTCGCCGCCCCACCCGCTGACCCGGCACGAGGGCCGCCGGAGGGGGAGTCGGGGACGCGGCACCGGAGCGGAACAATAGACTCGCTCCGGTCACCGCGTGTCACGCTCCACCTGTCGCGCGGCCGGCACACCGCCCGACCAGCAGGAATTCAGAAGGGGGCACGGATGGCCGCCATCTCCCGCGAGGAGGTCGCGCACCTGGCGCGCCTGTCGCGGCTCGCCGTCACCGAGGAGGAGCTGGACACGTTCGCCGGCCAGCTCGACGTGATCCTCCAGGCGGTCGCCCAGGTCGGCGAGGTCGCCGCCGCGGACATCCCGCCGACCTCGCACTCGGTGCCGCTGACGAACATCTTCCGCGAGGACGTCGTCACGCCGTGCCTGACCCCGGAGGAAGCGCTGTCGGGCGCGCCCGACGCCGAGGACCAGCGGTTCCGCGTACCGCGGATCCTGACCGAGGATGTGGCCTCATGAGCGAGCTGACCGGCAATAGCGATTTGACCAGAATGACCGCGACGGAGATCGCGAGCCTGGTCGCCGGGGGCGAGACCTCGGCCGTCGAGGTGACCCAGGCGCACCTGGACCGGATCGCCGCTGTCGACGACCGGGTGCACGCCTTCCTGCACGTCGACACCGAGGGCGCGCTCGCCGCGGCTCGCGCGGTGGACGAGCGCCGGGCCGCCGGCGAGGAGCTGGGCCCGCTCGCGGGTGTGCCGGTCGCGGTCAAGGACGTGCTCGCCACCCGGGGCGTACCGACCACCGTGGGGTCGAAGATCCTGGAGGGCTGGCGCCCGCCGTACGACGCGACGATCGTGCAGCGGCTGCGGGAGGCCGGCACGGTGATGCTCGGCAAGACCAACATGGACGAGTTCGCCATGGGCTCCTCCACCGAATACTCGGCGTACGGCCCGACGCACAACCCGTGGGACCTGAGCCGGATCCCCGGTGGTTCGGGTGGTGGCAGCGCCGCCGCGCTGGCCGCGTACGAGGCGCCGCTGGCGATCGGCTCGGACACCGGCGGCTCGATCCGCCAGCCCGGCGCGGTCACCGGCACCGTGGGCGCCAAGCCCACCTACGGCGGCACCTCCCGTTACGGGCTGGTGGCCTTCTCCTCGTCGCTCGACACCCCCGGCCCGTGTGCCCGTACGGTGCTCGACGCGGCCCTGCTGCACCAGGTGATCGGCGGGCACGACCCGCGCGACTCCACCTCCATCCCGCAGCCGGTGCCGGACGTGGTGGCGGCGGCGAAGCTCGGCGCTACCGGTGACCTGACCGGTGTGCGGCTCGGCATCGTGAGCGAGTTCGTGGGCGAGGGCGCCGAGCCGGGCGTGATGGCCGCGTTCCGTGAGTCGGTGGACGCGCTGACCAAGATGGGCGCCGAGGTCGTCGAGGTGTCCTGCCCGACGTTCGCGTACGCCCTGCCGGCGTACTACCTGATCGCCCCGAGCGAGTGCTCCTCCAACCTGGCCCGGTTCGACGGTGTCCGGTTCGGCCTGCGGGTCGGCGACGACGGCAACCGGTCGTTGGAGGAGGTCATGTCGCTGACCCGGGAGGCCGGCTTCGGCCCGGAGGTCAAGCGCCGCATCATGATCGGCACGTACGCGCTGTCGTCGGGTTACTACGACGCGTACTACGGGCAGGCGCAGAAGGTTCGGACGCTGATCACCCGGGACTTCACCGCCGCGTTCGAGCGGGTCGACGCGCTGATCTCGCCGACGACCCCGTCGGTGGCGTTCCCGATGGGCGCGCGGACCGCCGACCCGTACCAGATGTACCTGGCCGACCTGTACACGATTCCGACGAACCTGTACGGCGGGCCGGGCATCTCGGTGCCCTGTGGGCTCTCCGAGGGGCTGCCGGTCGGTCTGCAGGTGATGGCCCCGACGATGGCCGACGACCGGATGTACCGGGTCGCCGCCGCGTTGGAGTCCGCAGTCGGCACGTTCACCCCGCCGGCGCTCTAGAACGGACGTCACCGCATCGGCGCCGAGGGACCTGTCCCTCGGCGCCGATCGCGCATCTGGCGGGTTGGGCGTGGATCAGGGCTGGCTCGGCGGCCCGGCGAGGTAGCGGCGGGCCTCCCGCAGACCACGCCAGCGCCACCAGGCGGCACCTCCCCAGAGCAGGATCAGCAGTGCGGCCAGCAGGCGGCCGAAGGGGCGGACCGGGCTCACCAGGGGCCCCACCTGGGTGAGGAGACCTGCCACGAACAGCAGCAGCAGCCAGCGTTGACTGACCCGGGTTCGAGCCTCCTTGCGCGCCAGCGCGTCCAGGCGAGGGTCGTCAGTGGACCCGTCGCGTAGCGCCTGCCCGATCCGCCGCCTCGTCGTCGGGTCGGCACCGGCCGTCCGGGGCAGCCGCCTGAGCAGTCGGCGGCCGAAGGCGAGGGCGACGGCCGCGCCGACCAGCGGCGGGATCAGCATCCACGCGAACGTCACGAGCAGGTCATCGGACTTCACGGTGCCTCGGCCGACAAATGCGGCGGTGCCCAGCGCGGCGAAGAGGACCACTACCAACGCGGCGACAACGTACGTGCTCCGGGGGCGCTGCCGGCCCCGGTTCTCCGGAACCTGCGCCGCGGCCCTGTCTTCCTTCGCCACCTGCTTCTCAGCGGCGGCACTCTCCTCGGTGGTCACGGCCGCCCCTGATTCCGACGCCGCCGGTTCACCAGGTGCACGCCGGCGTACGCGATCGCCACCGCCGCCACCCCGGGCAGCACCATGCCGATCACCAACTCGGCGGCCGTGTCCGGGTTCCGGTCCTCCCCGGAGGCGAACCAACTGATCAGCGTCACCACGACGGCCACCGCCCACACCGCGACCACCCCGACGAGCACCGGCCGGACCTGGGCTCCTGACTCTCTCCCCGTATTCGTCATTGTCGTTCCGTACCCCGCTGTCGGTGACGCCACGCGTGCCGGACGAAACCCGGCCGAGGATTGATCGGGCAACCCCATTAGGCTGGACAGGTTCTGTCCCGGATCGCGCCTGGAGCGTCTCATGACCACGACACTGCCCGCGTACGACGAGGTCGTTGCACGCTTCGAGCCGGTGATCGGCCTGGAGACCCACGTCGAGCTGGGCACGAACACCAAGATGTTCTGCGGTTGCCCGACCGACTTCGGTGGCGAGCCGAACACCCGGGTCTGCCCGGTGTGCCTGGGCCTGCCCGGTTCGCTGCCGGTGGCCAACAAGGCGGCCATCGAGGCGATCATCCGGATCGGCCTGGCGTTGAACTGTTCGATCGCCGAGTGGTGCCGGTTCGCCCGGAAGAACTACTTCTACCCGGACATGCCGAAGAACTTCCAGATCAGCCAGTACGACGAGCCGATCTGCGTCGACGGTTACCTGGACGTCGAGGTCAACGGCGAGACGGTACGGATCGAGATCGAGCGGGTGCACCTCGAGGAGGACACCGGCAAGACGCTGCACGTCGGTGGTGCCACCGGCCGCATCCACGGCGCGACGGAGTCACTCGTCGACTACAACCGGGCCGGCATTCCGCTGGTCGAGATCGTCACCAAGCCGATCACGGGCACCGGTGCGCTCGCCCCCGACGTGGCCAAGGCGTACGTCGCCGAACTGCGCGACGTGATCCGCACGCTCGGCGTCTCCGACGTGCGGATGGAGGAGGGTTCGCTGCGCTGCGACGTGAACACCTCGCTCAACCTGCCGGGCGCGGAGTGGGGCACCCGTACCGAGACGAAGAACGTCAACTCGCTGCGGTCGGTGGAGCGGGCGGTCCGCTCGGAGATGCTGCGGCAGGCGTCGGTGCTCGACGCGGGCGGCCGGATCACCCAGGAGACGCGGCACTTCCACGAGGACACCGGTGACACCACCCCGGGTCGCTCGAAGGAGACGGCCACCGACTACCGGTACTTCCCCGAGCCGGATCTGGTGCCGATCGCCCCGGACCCGGCCTGGGTCGCCGAGCTGAAGGCCGCCCTGCCGGAGCTGCCGCGGGTGCACCGGCGTCGGCTCCAGGAGCAGTGGGGCCTCTCCGACCTGGACATGCAGTCGGTGCTGAACGCCGGCGCGGTCGAGCTGATCGAGGCGACAGTGGCCGCCGGCACGACCCCGGCCGCGGCCCGCAAGTGGTGGCTGGGTGAGCTGTCCCGCCGGGCCAACGAGAGCGGCGTGGAGCTGGCCGAGATCGGTGCCACCCCCGCCCAGGTCGCCGAGCTTCAGGGGCTCGTCGACGCCGGCAAGCTCAACGACAAGATGGCCCGCACGGTGCTGGAGGGGGTGGTCGACGGTGAGGGCTCGCCCACCGAGATCATGACCAACCGGGGCCTGGAGGTCGTATCGGACACCGGCGCGCTCACCGCCGCCGTGGACGAGGCGATCGCCGCGAACCCCGGCATCGCCGACAAGATCCGCAGCGGCAAGGTCGCCGCGGTCGGCGCGCTGGTCGGCGCGGTCATGAAGACCACCCGTGGTCAGGCCGACGCGAAGACCCTGCGTGAGCTGATCCTGGAGCGCCTCGGCGTCGAGGGCTGAGAGACCCGACCGGAGCAGGCCGCCGCCGTGACCCGGCGGCGGCCTTCCGCAACCCCCTGTCGACTACGCGGCCACCCCGCACACCCCTCGCGAGGGCGTCAACGGCGACGCCTGGATGGAGCCACAGTGACCGAGCACGACCTCGATGTCCTCGACGAGATCCAGCGGCGGGTGCTCTGGCTCGCCACCCGGATCGTGGACGCCGCCAACCATGACCGGGTCACCGGCGACGGTGTGAAGGTCGGCGGCCACCAGGCGTCCAGCGCCTCCCTGGTCACGGCGATGACAGCGCTCTGGTTCGCGCACCTCGACGCCGAGGACCGGGTCGCCGTGAAGCCGCACGCGTCCCCGGTGTTCCACGCCATCCAGTACCTGCTCGGCAACCTGGACCGCTCCTACCTGCCCCGGCTGCGGGCCCGTGGCGGCCTCCAGTCGTACCCGTCGCGCACCAAGGACCCGGACGCTGTGGACTTCTCCACCGGTTCGGTCGGCCTGGGCGCGGCGGCGCCGCTCTTCGCCGCCGCCACCCGGCGGTACGTCGACGCGCACTTCGGGGCCCGCCCGCACTCCCGGTTCGTGGCGCTGATCGGCGACGCCGAGCTGGACGAGGGCAACATCTGGGAGGCCGTGGCAGACCCGGCGACCACCGGGCTGGGCAACGTCATGTGGCTCGTCGACTTCAACCGCCAGTCGCTGGACCGGGTGGTCCCCGGCATCCGGATCAACCAGTGGCGGGGCCAGTTCGAGGCGGCCGGCTGGCACGTCGTGGAGGTCAAGTACGGCCGCCGGCTCGCCGAGGCGTACGCCCGGCCGGGCGGCGAGGCGCTGCGCGACTGGATCGACGCGATGCCCAACGAGCAGTACCAGTCGCTGTTCGGGCTGGCCGGGCCGGCGCTGCGCAAGCAGTTCCTGGACGGCGCTCCGGCCGGCATCGCCGAGCTGATCGCCGACGTCTCCGACGAGGAGCTCGGCCCGCTCGTCACCGACCTGGGCGGGCACGACCTTCAGGCGATGCTTGACGCGTACGCCCAGTGCGACGCGGTCACCGACCGGCCGAGCGTCGTCTTCGCGTACACCGTCAAGGGTTGGGGGTTGCCCATCGCCGGCAACCCGCGCAACCATTCCGCGCTGCTCAGCTCCGAGCAGGTCGACACGCTGCGCGCCGCGCAGGGGTTGACCGCCGAGACCGAGTGGGACCGCCTCGACCCGGCGTCACCCGCCGGGATCCAGGCCGGCGCCCGCCGGGAGGCGCTGTCCCGCGCGCCGCGCGAGCGCGCGCTGGGGGTCACCGTTCCGGAGAGCACCGGAGTACGCGCCAACAAGCCGATCTCCACGCAGGAGGTCTTCGGTCGGGTGCTGGTGGACCTGGCGCGGGACCGCGAGGTGGGCCGCTACCTGGTCACCACCGCCCCGGACGTGGCCACCTCCACCAACCTCGCCGGGTTCATCAACAAGACCGGTGTGTTCGCCCCCACCGAGCAGCGTTCCTGGACCGAGGACCGGATGCTGCGCTGGACGGAGAGCCCCGCTGGGCAGCACATCGAGCTGGGCATCTCGGAGATGAACCTGTTCCTGCTGCTCGGCCAGCTCGGGCTGTCCTGGGACCTGTCCGGGCAGCCGCTGCTGCCGGTGGGCACTGTCTACGACCCGTTCGTGCTGCGCGGCCTCGACGCGTTCCTCTACGGCACCTACTCCGGCTCCCGGTTCGTGGTGGCCGGCACGCCGTCCGGCATCACCCTCGCCCCGGAGGGCGGCGCCCACCAGTCCACCATCACCGCGTCGGTCGGCCTGGAGCTGCCCGGGGTGACCTTCATCGAGCCGGCGTACGCGGCCACCCTCGACTGGCTGCTCTGCGACGCGCTCGGTCAGATCGCCGGTGGGCCGGCCCCGACCGCGACCGCCGCACCCGCCGAGGACGGCGCGTACTACTTCCGGTTGAGCACCCGACCGCTGGACCAGGCGCCGTTCGAGGCGGCCCGGGCGCGGCTCGGCGACGCGGTGCTGCGCCGGCAGGTCGTCGCCGGGGCGTACCGGCTGGTCGACGCGCACCAGGCGTACCCGCACCTCGTCGACGCCCCGGTGGTGCAACTGGCCGCCTCCGGCGCGGTCCTGCCCGAGGTGCTGGCCGCCGCGGCGGAACTGGCCGACGAGGGCATCGCCGCGCACGTGGTGGACGTGACCTCGCTGGACCGGCTCTACCGGGCCTGGCAGCGCACCCTTCGCCAGGGCGTACGGACGGCCACTGTGCCCAGCGTGCCGGGCGCGCTGCGGTCCGCGTTCGCCGATCGGGTGCCGGTGGTGACAGTGCACGACGCCGCGTCGCACGCGATGGCCTGGCTCGGTTCGGCGGTCGGCGCGCCGGCGGTGCCGCTCGGCGTGGACGAGTTCGGCCAGTCCGGCAGCGTCGCCGAGCTGTACGAACTGCACGACCTGCTGCCCGGCAGCATCGTCAACGCCGCACTGGCCGCCATCGCCCTGCGCTGACCCGTCGACCGCCCGCCGATCCGTTGGCGGGCGTCGACGTCGGCTCAGCCGGTCGGCGTGGGCGTGGGTGTGGCGGGGACACCGCCGCTCGGCGTGGGTGTGGGCGTGGCAGGGACACCGGCGGCCGGGTTCTCCACCAGGCGCCGTTCCAGGTTGACCTGGGCCTGCCCGGTGCCGCCGACGGTGATGGTGTCGTACGCCTGGAGCAGCTTCTGCTGGTCGAAGTAGAGCACGCTCATCGACAGCGGGGTGGGCTTCTCGCCCTCCAGGCCGCGCAGCCCGGCGCCGCCGGTGGAGCCCTCCACCATCAGCGTGGTGCGCTGCTGCCCGGGCACCTGCGGCAACTCCGAGACCTGCCGGGAGTGGGTGTGCCCGGCCAGCACCAGCGGGCAGGTGCCGGCGAGCGGCCCGGCCGACGCCGGGTCGTGCACGAGCGCGATGTTGACAGGTCGCGGTGAGCTGCGAACCGTCGCGGCGAGCTGGTTGCCGACCCCGATCACCTGGTCGGCCACCTGCTGGGTCAACCCGCTGCCAGCCGGGGAGGTGTTCTTGTCCGGGGTGAAGCGCGGGTCGCCGATGCCGGCGATGGTCAGCCCGGCGACGGTCGTCGTCGTGTTGTTCAACACGATCGCGTTCGGCTGACGGGCCACAGCGGCGGCGGTCTTACCGGAGTCGTGGTTGCCCCTGATGAAGACGTACGGCTTCTTCAGCAGGCCGATCGAGGCGACGAAGGAGGCTTCCGGTTCGCTGCCCCAGTCGGTGATGTCCCCGGTGTCGATCACCACGTCGATGCCGAACTGCTCCACTACCGTCCGGATCAGCTGCCAGCCGGTCGGGTTGAGGTGCATGTCGGAGACGTGCAGCACCCGGGTGGTGCCCGGGGTCGGCTCCAACAGCGGAAGCGCCGAGACAGTGGTGTAGAGCTGGCTGACGTTGCCGACCAGGCGCTGCAACTGCTCCGCGTACTTGGTGTAGTCGTTGGCGATCCGGCGGGCGTCACCGACGATGGCCGGCGCGTTGACAAGCAGCCCCTCGTAGCGTGGTTCCTCGATGGCCTGCGGACGAAGTGTCGCCGCCGCCGTGCCGAGGCTGCCGGCGGTGACCAGCAACGCCAACCCTCCCGCCCAGGCGGTGCGCCGGACGTCGCGGAAGATCAGCCCGGCCAGGATCAACGTGACGAGCAGCGACGCGCCGAGGGTGCGCAGGCCGAGGCGCATCACTCCGGAGCGGACGTCCTCCACGGCGCTCTGGCTGGCCCGGCTGATGCTGGCCGGGTCGTCGATCAGCGCCTCGGTGCGCCCCTGGTCGAGGGCGCCCAGCCGGACGGTGAGATGGGTCGGCCCGTCGTGGCTGTCGAGCAGCAGCGCGCCGAGCGGCGGGATGTCGACGGTGGTGCCGCCGTCCCGGGCCGGGGAGATGCTGAGATTGGCCCGGAACGGGCCGATGTCGGTGCTCACCTGGCCACCGGCCAGCACCCCGAGCACCGCCCCGGCCAGGGCCACGGCGAGGACGGCGACGATCAGCCCGAGGCGGCGCAGCGGGCCGGCGGCCCCGACCCACCAACCCGTCGGGCGCGGCCGATCGTCGCCGGTCACCGGGTCGTCCCGGTCATCGGCGTCGTCGTGCCGCTCGTCGCGTTGCCCGTCCATGCTGAAAGTCTGACCTGCCCGTCGGAAGATCTTGGCAAACCTGAACGGATGGTGACGCAATCAGCTGCGTCCGCCGTCACCACCCGCGAAGACCACTCGCAGGAGCCGGTCGTCGTCGCCCGCCGGGTCACCCCGGCCGTCGTGGTTGGAGGTGCTCACCCAGAGCGACCCGTCCGGTGCCGCGGCCACCGCACGCAGCCGACCGTAGCGGTTGGTGAGCAGCTCACTGGGCTGACCGAGCAGGGTGCCGGTGTCGGTCAACTCCATCACCCAGAGGCGCTTGCCGCGCAGACAACCGGTGACCAGCAGCCGGTCCGTGGCGGCCAGACCGGAGCAGGACGCGTCCGACGTCGCCCACTGCGCGATCGGGTCGGTGAACCGCCTGTCGCCGGCCTGGCCCTCGACCTCCGGCCACCCGTAGTTGCCGCCCTTGGTGATCTGGTTGATCTCGTCCCAGGTGTTCTGGCCGAACTCCACGGCGTACATCCGCTTCGCGGCGTCCCAGGCGAGACCCTGGACGTTGCGGTGCCCCATCGACCACACCGGGGAGTTGGGGTACGGGTTGCCGGCGGCGGGCTTGCCGTCCGGGGTGATCCGGAGGATCTTGCCGCCGAGGCTCTTCACGTCCTGCGAGAGGGGGCGCTGACCGGCGTCACCGGTGCTGACGTAGAGCTGCTTGTCCGGGCCGAAGCCGAGCCCTCCGCCGTTGTGCACGTTGGCCTTGGGGATGCCGGTGAGGATCGGGGTGGGCTGCCCGCCGAGCCGCAGCCGGGCGACCCGGTTGTCCTGCTCGGCGGTGTAGTAGACGAACACCGTCCGGTCTCGGGCGTAGTCGGGGGACACCGCGATGCCGAGCAGGCCACCTTCGCCCGCCGCCGCCACGTCGGTGATCGTCTGCACCGGGCGGACCCGCAGCCCGTCCGGCCCGGACTCGGGCCCGACCTGGAGGATCCGGCCGTTGTCCCGCTCGGTGACCAACGCGCCGCCGTCCGGCAGGAAGGCGATCGCCCAGGGCACCCGCAGACCCTTGGCGAGCACTGTGGCCACCGCCTGCTGACCGGCGCCGCCGGGGCTCGCCGACGCGGACGGGGTCGGCAGGTTGGGCGGTTCGCCGGCCGGGTCGGGCTCCGGCTCACCGAAGCTGCAACCGGCGGTGAACAGCAGCGCCGCGCAGGACGCCGCGAGGGCCACCCGGAGGCGGTGGATGCGAGGGTACGGGGGACGGGCGCTCACCCGGCCCAGGGTAGCCCGCCGCGCGACCCGACCGGGCCCGTCGAGATGCAACGGGTGCCGAAGGACCCCCCCGATGATCCCCGGTGGACCGCTCACCGAGCCCGTACGGCCAGCAACGCGGTGTCGTCCTCACGGTGCCGGATCGAGGCGAGCAGCAGGTCGCACAGGTCGTCGAGGGGCAGCGTGTCGGTGCCGGTCAGCAGACCCACCAGCTCGGCCAACCCCTCGTCGATGGAGCGGTCCCGCCGTTCGATCAGTCCATCGGTGTAGAGCAGCAGGGTGTCGCCGGTGGCCAGGACGGTCGACTGGCTGCTCCGGGGCGACGGGCGGGCCAGGCCGAGCAGCGGTTCCGGCGTCGCCTCCAGGACCTCCACCGCCCCACTGACGCGGACCACCAGCGCCGGCGGGTGCCCGGCGTTGGACCAGGTCACCTCGTGCACACCGGCGTGCTGCGGACAGATCCGTACCAGCGTCGCGGTGGCGGCGATCGGCAGCCGCAGGCCGCGGATGGCGCCATCCAGGTTGCTCATTAGAGACCCGACCGCGTCCGGCCGGCCGAAGGCGTTGCCCCGCACCAGGTTGCGCAGTTGGCCCATGGTCGCCGCCGCCTCGATGTCGTGCCCGGCCACGTCGCCGATCGCCGCGATCACGTCACCGTCGGGCTGCACGAAGGCGTCGTACCAGTCACCGCCCACCTCGTTGCGGTCGGCCGCCGGCTGGTAGCGGGCCGCCAACTCGAGCTCCGTCACCACCGGAAGCCGGGGCAGCATGCTGTGTTGCAGGACCTCGGCGACGTGCCGCTGCTCGCCGTACATCGAGCTGTTGCCGACTGCCTGGCCGGCCCGGCGGCCGATGTCGACAGCGGTGAGCAGGTCCCGGTCGTCGAACTGCTGACGTTGGCCACCGTTGACGAGCGTGATCGCCCCCAGCACCGTGCCGCCGACACCCCGCACCGGCACGCTCAGGTAGGAGGCGATGCCCAGCCGACTGGCGATGGAGGCCATCTCCGGGTTCGTGGTGCCCCTCGTGACGTCGGCCAGGGACGCCACGCTGCCCAGCCGGGGCTGGCCGGTCCGGAGCACCGCCCGGATGACCGACTCGGGGCTCAACCCGGTGCGCAGCAGCTCGCCGAAGCGGTCGACGTCCGCCGTGCGGGCCGGGTCCCGGTGCACCGAGACCACCTCGCGGGGCAGGCCGGTCGGCCCGATCAGGGTGAGCAGGCACCAGTCGGCGAGCAGCGGCACCATGGTGGCGGCGAGCCGGCGCAGCGCGGTGCCCACGTCCAGGGTGCCGGCCAGCGTCTCGCTCACCCCGGCCACGAGTTCCAGCCGCTCGTGCGCCTGCACGACCCGCCGCCGGGCCTCCTGCGCGCCGTCGAGCGCGATCCGCAGGCGCAGCTCGGACGAGCAGGCGGCGGCCAGGTCGGCCAGTGTCCGCAGCTGCGCTGCCGTCCAGGCGCGGGGCTTGCTGTCGATGGCGCAGAGCGAGCCGAGCACCCGGCCGGAGAGGTCGGTCAGCGGCATCCCGGCGTACGCGACCACGCCGAGGTCGTCGATGGCCAGGTTGTCCCGGACACGGGGGTAGAGCCGGGCGTCCGGCAACACCATCGGCACCTCGGTGTCCACCACGTGCTGACAGAACGAGTGGCTCAGCGGAGTCTGCCGGCGCTGCGACCAGGGCTTGGGCAACCCGACCGCGCCGGGGAAGAACTGCCGGTCGGCGGAGACCAGGGAGACCAGCGCGACCGGCACGTCGAGCAGGTCACTCACCAGCCGGGCGAACCTGTCGAACGCCTCGTCCGGGACGGCGTCCAGCCCGGTGTCGGCGAGCGCGCGCAACCGCTGCGGGTCGCCGAGCACCGAAGGTGGCGCGATCGAACGCCGGGCGGGGCCGGGGGAGCCGTCGGTCATCGAGCACCTGTCTGCCGGGGCGGAGGCCGACCGGCCCTCCGACCCTTCGTTATACCTCGTTGGGGGCGGAGTCGAACATCGGTGTGCTGAGTCTCGCCCGCCTCGACACCGCGCGCCATCCCCCGGGACGCCGGTTCGCCGCCGTGCCTCCACCAGCCGCGGCGCCGGGGACTATCGTCGGCGGACGTGAAGGTATGGATTCCGCACCAGGCCGGCCTGAACCTCCTGGGCGAGCTGCCCGCGGACGTGACGGTGGAGGTCTTCGAGCACACCGACCGGATGCCGTCCGAGGCGGCGGACGTCCGCTTCTGGGTGCCGCCGTTCCTGGGTGGCTCGGACGCGACGGCGGTGCTGCGGGAGCTGCCCGACCTGGCGGTGGTGCAGTTGCTCTCCGCCGGGGCGGACGCCTGGGCCGGCCGGACACCGCCGGCTGTCACGCTCTGCGATGCCCGGGGCGTGCACGACCCCTCCACCGCCGAGTGGGTCGTCACCGCGATCCTCACCCAGCTGCGGGCGTTCCCGGCGTTCGTCCGCGCGCAGGCCGAGCGGCGCTGGACGTTCGCGGAGAACGCCCCGACCGACGAGTTGACCGGTAAGCGGGTGCTCATCATCGGCGCCGGCTCGATCGGCTCCGCGGTGCGCGACCGGCTCGCCCCCTTCGACGTGAGCTTCACGCTGGTCGCCAGGACGGCCCGCCCGGAGCAGGGGGTGCACGCCGTCGAGGAGTTGCCCCGGCTCCTGCCCGACGCGGACGTGGTGGTGGTGCTGGTGCCGCTCACCGACCAGACCCGTGGTCTGATCGACAAGGCGTTCCTGGCCGCGATGCCGGACGGGGCGCTGCTGGTCAACGCCGCCCGGGGCCCGGTGGCGCACACCGAGGCGCTCGTCGCCGAGCTGGGCACCGGTCGGATCTCGGCGGCGTTGGACGTCACCGACCCGGAGCCGTTGCCCGCCGACTCTCCGCTCTGGGTCATGCCGAACGTGCTGCTCACTCCGCACGTCGGCGGGTCGGTGCGCGGGCTGCTGCCACGGGCCTACCGGCTGGTGGGCGATCAGGTCCGCCGGTTCGCCGCCGGGCAGCCGCTGATCAACACGGTGGTCGACGGCTACTGACCGGGGGTCTCCGCCGGAGCGTCCGGTAGCGGCTGGCCGGTCGCCGCGACCAGTCGGGGCAGATCCGCGCCACGGACGGCCGGCAGGGCGACCTGGCGGCCGTCGTCGAGCCGGGCCACAGCCCGCCCGCGCTGGTCGGTGGTCAGCTCGAGGACCTGGTCCCAGTCGATCCGACGGTGCCCGATCAGCGCCCGGATGCGCAGCTCCCGCGCGTCGGCGTCGGTGCCGGCCCGCCAGGCCCACACCGCGACCGCTAGCGGGACGAGCAGCACCGGCAGCAGGTAGTCCTGGGCGTTGGCCAGCGGCAGGGCGCCGACGAAGGCGATGATCGCGGCCACCAGGATGGCTTGGTTGTACCGGAAGCGGACCGTGTCGGGCTTACTCACCCTCCGATGATCCCACTTCGGGTTGTTTCGGCTCGCGGCGGGCGGTGCCGGCAGCGTGCGGTACGCCGTACAGTGACACGGGTCGTTGTCTTCCCTGAGTGACCGGCAAGTAACCAATTCGGCCGTCCATCGTTGCCAATCGTGGGTAGCGGACTCGCAACGTCCGATGTCCCGCACCGCCGCACCGCCCCCGTGCCCCCTCACGAAGGCGACCGCCGTGCTCCTCGCGTACCCGTTCCGCGTTCTCGTCCCCCGCCGTGCGGCGCCGGAGGCCGCCACGTCCGTGGCGGTGGCGCTGCTCCTCCTCGCCGGTTCCGTCGACCTGGTCCCGCCCTCGGTGGTGATCGCGCTGGCCGCCGGTGCCGGTGCCACGCTCGCCGGGTTGCGACTGTCCCGGCTGGCCTCCCGCCGCGGCACCGATCCGACACCGCGTGCGGCGGGGGTGCTGCTCGACGCGGCGGTGGTGGCCGCGGGTCTCACCGCCGTCGTGCTGCCCCTGGCCGGCATCGGGCACACCCTCGCCGTGCTGATCGGGTCGCTGGTCGTGGCGGCCCTCTCGACGGCCGGTCTGTACCGGCTCCCCGGCCGGTCCCGAGCGGCGGCCTCGGTCCGGTTGCGGTGGCTGGCCGAGTCGACCGGCCCGGCAGTCGGTCTGGCCCTCGCCGGCTGGTTGTTGCTGCCCCCCGACGGCCCACCGGTCCCGGTTCGACTGGCCGCCGCGTTGACGCTCGGCGGGTTGGGCATGGCCGCGTTGAACGCCTTCGCGGGGCCACGGCGGCGCTCGGGCGCGGCACTCTGCCGGGGCGGCGTCCTGCTCACAGTGGGCGGGCTGGTGCTGCTGGCCACGTTGCCGTCCGCGCCGGCCGGCCGGGTAGCCCTGCTGGCCGTACCTCCGTTGGTGTTCGGGATGTTGCTCGTCGCGGTCGGCGCGGCGCATGCGGCGGACGACACGGAGTCGGTGGAGCCGGTCGCCGCGGCCTGGCCCCGGTCGGTGCTCCCCGCGGCGGTGCTGCTGCTGGCATCGGGTGTGCACCTCGGCGCCGGCCGCGCACCGGACCGGACGAGCGTGCTGTTGGCCCTGGCGGCGGTACCGCCCCTGGTGCTGCGCGAGCTGCTGCGCGCCGGTGACGCGTCCACGTCCGTTCGGCGGGCCGCTCATCGGCGACCGGCCGGCCGGTCGCTGCGGCACCGCCGGGCGGCCCCCGGCCGCTGGCCGGGCACACCGGAGCCGCCGCCCGAGCGAGCCCTCGGCGTCCCGGAGGGCGCGGCAACCGCCACGGGCGCCGGCTCGACCTGGTCGCCTGATCACAGTTCCGCGTGGTCGGGGCTCAGCCGGCGGCCCGCGGCGGCGGGCGGCGGCGACCGGGCTGCCCTGCTGGACGCCCTGGCGGCGATCGGCGACGTTCCGGCGCCGGCCGGCGCGCTGCTGCTGGTGGACCTGCACGGCACCGAGGGGTTCGGCCCGACGGCCCGGGAGGACGTGCTGGCCGAGGCGGTACACCGGGCCCGCGCGGTCATCGCCCCCGACGATCTGGTCACCGGGTGCACGGGCACCGGCTTCGCGGTGGTCACCGCCGCCGGCCCGGTGCTGGCCTACGCGCTGGGCACCCGACTGTTGAGCGCGCTCGGCCCGCCCTACCGGCTGGCCGGCGCGATGCTGCGTGTGCAGACGAGCATCGGGTTGGCCGAGGTGAGCGGCGCGGGGCCGGCGGACGTGCTCCGGCAGGCTGAGCTGGCCCGACGACGGGCCGTGCAACTGGGCCGGGACCGGGTGGAGTGGTACGACGCGTTCCTGGAGGAACAGCTGGTGCGCCGGCTCGACCTGGAGCGCGAGCTGCCCGGTGCGGTGGCGCGCGGCGAGCTGGACCTCGTCTACCAGCCGGTGGTCGACCTGACCGACGGGCAGCCGGTGGGCGCGGAGGCGCTGCTGCGGTGGCGCAGCCCGGTGCTCGGCACCGTGCTCCCGGCCGAGTTGTTGCCGGTCGCCGAGGACCTGGACCTGGTCGGCGAGTTGGAGTGGTGGGTGCTGGACCGGGCCTGCCGGCAGTTGTCCGACTGGTCGGTGGGCGCCCGGGAGCTGTGGATGGCGGTCAACGTCACGACCCGGGAGCTGACCACCCCCGACTTCGTCCAGCGGCTCGCGGCAGTGCTGGCCGCGTACGGGGTGCCACCGGAGCGACTGGTGGTGGAGGTGAGCGAGCCGAGGGTCGCCGGTGACCTGTCGACGGTGGTGGCTCGGCTGGCCGGGCTGCGGTCGTTGGGCGTACGCACCGCGTTGGACGACTTCCGGGCCGAGCACGCCTCACTGGCGCAGCTTCGCCGCCTGCCGATCGATCTGCTCAAGGTGGGCCCGGAGTTGGTGGGCGCACGGCCGGACGGGCAACCGCCGCTGATCGACGTGGTGGTCAACGTGGGTGAGCGGTTGGGCGTCGAGATCGTCGCCGAGGAGTTGGAGTCGTCGACCCAGGTCGAGGGGGCGCGCCGGGGTGGTTGCCGGTACGGGCAGGGGTTCGCACTGGCCCGGCCGGCGACGGCCGAGCGGGTCGAGGCGTACTTCGAGGAGTTTCCCTCAGCGTCTCGCTGAACCGGTTCATCTCCCCCGGGGCGGTGCGGTGCTGCCGCGCGGCGTGAGGTGCGCTGTCTCGTCCTGCACCCGCCCGCCCGGCTGCCCGGCGACGACGGCGAGCAGTTGCCGGGCGGCGTGCGCGCCGTACGCCGGGATGTCCCGGCCCAGCGCGGTCAGCGGCGGGTGCACCAGCCGGCACAGCGGCGAGTCGTCCCACGCCACGATGGACAGATCGCCGGGCACTGTCAGGCCCATCTCCTGGGCGACGGAGAGCCCGGCGATGGCCATCACGTCGTTGTCGTAGATGACGGCTGTGGGCCGGCTGGCCGAGCTGAGCAACCGGCGGGTGGCCCGGCCGCCCTCCTCGCCGGTGTAGTCGGACCAGACGGTGACCGCGTCGACCAGGCCGAGTCGCTGGCAGACCGCCGCGAAGGCATCGGTGCGGATCTCGGTGTGCCGCAGGTCGGGCAGGCCGGCCACCCGGGCGATCCGCCGATGCCCGAGCGCGGCCAGATACTCCACCGTCTCGGTCAGCGCGGCGGCGTCGTCGGACCAGAGACTCGCCAGCTCACCGGTGCCGCCGGGGCCGCCGATCACCACCGCCGGCAGTTGCAGTTGTTCGAGTGCGGGAATGCGACGGTCGTCGGTGCGCAGGTCGCAGACGAGCACCCCGTCCACCCGTCGTTCGCCCCACCACCGCCGGTAGACGGCGATCTCGGCGTCCGGGTCGGCCACCACCTGGAGGGTCAGCGCGTACGAGCGGGCGGAGAGTTCGGCCTCGACGCCACTGATCAGCGCCATGAAGAACGGCTCGACGCCGAGGGTCCGCGCCGGTCGGCACAGGGCCAGGCCGATCGCCCCGGCGGTGGCGGCCGAGAGGGCTCGGGCGGCGCTGCTGCGGCTGAAACCGATCTCCGTGGCGATGGCCAGGATGCGCTGCCGGGTGGCCTCGGAGACGCCGGGCTGCCCGTTCAGCGCGTACGACACGGCGCCCTTTGACACCCCGGCGCGTTGGGCGACGTCGGCGATGGTCGGCCGCTTCACCGGCGTGCTCCTTCGCTCTCTGGCCGTTGACAGCCCGGATTCCGGACCGTACCGTTTCTCAGCTTATCCGGTTCAGTTCGGCATCTTTCGATGCGGGAAGGTGCGGTGACATGGTGAGCCGACAGGCACTCTACGACGGTTGGACAGTGCGAGCGGCCCCCGGAGCACAGGTGCCCGAGGAGATCGCCGGTCGGTCCGTGCCGGCGACAGTACCGGGCTGCGTGCACACCGATCTGCTCGACGCCGGGCTGATCGGAGACCCGTACCTCGACGACAACGAGCGGGCGGTGGCCTGGATCGGGCGCACCGACTGGGTCTACCAGTCCACATTCGTGCACCGGGCGGGCGACGACGAGCGCGTCGACCTGGTGTGTGCCGGCCTGGACACCGTCGCCACGCTCGCAGTCAACGGTGTGGAGGTCGGCCGCACCGCGAACATGCACCGCGGCTACCGGTTCGACGTCCGAGGGCTGCTGCGCGACGGGAACAACGACCTGGTCGTCACGTTCGACTCCGCGTACCGCTACGCCGAGGCACAGCAGGAGCGGCTCGGCGACCGGCCGAACGCCTACCCGGAGCCGTTCCACTTCATCCGCAAGATGGCCTGCAACTTCGGCTGGGACTGGGGGCCGACACTGGTCACCGCCGGCATCTGGCAGGAGATCAGCCTGCACGCCTGGTCGACCGCCCGACTGGCCACCGTCCGTCCACTGGTCACCATGGACGGTCGCGACGGCCGGGTCGAGGTGCACGTCGAGGTCGAGCGGGTCGCTGACGTCCCGCTGACCGTCCGCGCCGCCGTGGCCGGCGTCCGCGCCGAGGTGGTAGTCCCGGCCGGGGAGCGCACTGCCGTGTTGACCCTCACCGTCCGCGAGCCGGCGCTGTGGTGGCCCCGGGGGTACGGCGAGCAGGCCCGCCACCCGATCGATGTGACGCTGCACGCGCCGGACGGCGACACGCTGGACAGTTGGTCGCACCGGATCGGCTTCCGTTCGGTGCGGCTGGACACCACACCCGACGAGCACGGCACCCCGTTCGCGTTGTCGGTGAACGACGTCCCGGTCTTCGTCCGCGGGGTCAACTGGATCCCGGACGACACGTTCCCCACCCGGATCACCCGGGAGCGGCTGGCCGAGCGCTTCGACCAGGCCCTCGCGGCCAACGTCAACCTGCTCCGGGTCTGGGGCGGCGGCCGGTACGAGTCGGCGGACTTCTACGACCTCGCCGACGAGCGCGGTCTCCTCGTCCAGCAGGACTTCCTCTTCGCCTGCGCCGCGTACCCGGAGGAGGAGCCGTTCGGCACCGAGGTGGCCGCCGAGGCCGCCGAGCAGGTCACCCGGCTCGCGCCGTACCCGTCGCTGGTGCTCTGGACCGGCAACAACGAGAACATCTGGGGCTGGCACGACTGGGACTGGCAGCAGGCCCTCGCCGGGCGTACCTGGGGGCGCGGCTACTACCTCGACGTGCTGCCCCGAATCGTCGGCGAGCTGGACCCGACCCGCCCGTACTGGCCGGGCAGTCCCTGGTCGGGCACCGAGGCGATCCACCCCAACGACCCGGCGCACGGCACCACCCACATCTGGGACGTGTGGAACACCCACGACTACACCAGGTACCGGGAGTACGTCCCGCGCTTCGTTGCCGAGTTCGGCTACCAGGCCCCACCGGCGTACGCCACGCTGCGCCGCGCGTTGAGCGACGAACCCCTGGCGCACGACTCACCGGGCATGGCACACCACCAGAAGGCGGCCGGCGGTGACGCCAAACTCCAGCGGGGCCTCGACGCGCACCTGCCCACCCCGGCGGACTTCGACGACTGGCACTACCTGACCCAGCTCAACCAGGCCCGCGCGATCCAGCTCGGGGTGGAACATTTCCGCTCCCACCGGGACGTCTGCGCGGGCACCATCGTCTGGCAGCTCAACGACTGCTGGCCGGTGACCTCCTGGTCGGCAGTCGACGGCGACGGGCGCCGCAAACCCCTGTGGTACGCGCTGCGCCACGCGTACGCCGACCGGCTGCTCACCGTGCAGCCACGCGACGGCGGCCTGGCCCTGGTAGCCGTCAACGAGACCGCCGAGGCGTGGACCGTACCGGCCGCGGTCACCCGGTTCACGATCGCCGGGGAGCCGAGGGCGAAGACCTCGGTCAACCTCGACGTCGCGGCGTACTCCTCGGTGGTGCTGGCGCTGTCGACGGACCTGGCGCGGCCGGAGGATGCTCGGCGCGAGGTGCTGGTCGCGGAGGCCGGCGGCAGCGCAGAGCGCGCCCTGTGGTTCTTTGCCGAGGACCGGGAGGTGGACTGGCCGGCGGCGGCCTGGGACGCGACTGTCGAGCCGGTCGACGGTGGGCAGCGGGTCCGGGTCACGGCCCGCACGGTCCTGCGCGACCTGACCCTCTTCCCGGACCGGCTGGACGCCACTGCCACTGTGGACACGGCCCTTGTCACTCTGCTGCCCGGCGAGTCGACGACCTTCACAGTGCGGGCGGATCGGTCGCTGGACTCTGCCGCACTGACCGCACGCCCGGTGCTGCGCTGCGTCAACGACATCGCGTCGAGTCAGCGCACGGTCCCATGATCGTGCTCGATCGATGAAGTAGTGGCCTCCCGAGGCTGCGGAGGCCACTACTTCCATGTCAACGCGGCACTGATGTCCTTTGCGTGACTGCTGGGTGTCTCTGTTGGCGTGTGCCTGAGGTGGCCGGGGGTGAGGGGTGTTGGGTGTCGGTTGTCCTTTGCTCTGCACCCGCGGGCGCGACGGCTACGGTCTGCGACTGGTGCTTATTGGGGTGCAGAGCAAAGGGAGTGGGGTAGGCCTGTGCCCCTCACCACGGCGAGAGGCCTACTGGCGATCAAGGTCTTGCCTAGCCGGCCGCTCCGTCTGACCGGCCGTAACGGTCGGGAGGTGCGTGATCGGGGCGGGTGCGGGCAGGGCAGCCGTCCCGATGCGGCAGTATCTACCGCGATCATGATCGCGGCTCGACAATGTGGCTGACAGACGAGGCGAAGACAGACGTCGAGCCCAGGCAATGATCGGGGAGCCAATGATCACCGAACATGTCCGAGACGCGGCGGCGACGGCGTTCGTCTTCGGCTTCTTCGCCACCAGTTGGTTCGGTTGGGCGCAGGAGGCGCCCCCGAAGCGGTGGCGGCGGGTGCTCATCGCCGGTTCGGTTCTTTCCCTGCTCACGGCGGCCGCCGGGGCCCTGCTCGCCTGGCGTCACTGGTCGGACGGTACGGCATTCGACGCCGACACCAGCCGTACCTTCGGCATCGTCGTCGGCATCGAGTTCGGCGCCGCCGCGGTCGGTGCGGGGCTGCTGGCACTACTGCGGCGCAATGAGCTGGCCGCCCCCTGGATCGCCCTCGTCGTGGGGGTGCACCTCTTCCCGGTCGCGGCGCTGATCGACTATCCGTTGATCTATGTGGTCGCCGTGCTCGTCACCGTGGTGGCCCTCGCGGCGGTGCCGGTGGCCCGGGCCCGCGCCGTGGCGGTGAGTGCTGTGGTCGGGCTCGGCACCGGCGGTGTGCTCCTGGTCGCCGCGGTGTCCTCGCTGCTCGTCGCCCTGTTGGGCTACTGAGCAGTCGCCGCCAGACCGGGGTGACGTCGCGGCCTGGCCCGTCGGCTGATACCCGCGAGCGGTGGGCCTGAAGGTGGTTTCTCCAGACCCACCGCTCGGCGAAGCTGCCGACTGGGTCAGGCGCGGGCGGCGGCGAGCACCTGGCCGACCAGGGCGCCCGAGGTGCCCGAACGTTCGTACTCGGGCCGGTTCAGGCTGCCACCCATCAGCGGCGCCGGGTTGCGGTGCACGGCTGGGCTGTCCGAGCTGACCAGGGCCGCGAAGTGGTACTCGTCGGCGCCGGTCGCCTCGACGATCCGGGCGATGTTGCGCGGGGTGATGCCACCGCCCGGCATGACGACGATCCGGCCGGCGGCGCGGCGCACCAGGTCGGCGATGAGCGGGGCACCCTCCAGCACGCTGACCTCCTGCCCCGAGGTGAGCACCCGGTGCACGCCCAGCTCGATCAGCTGCTCCAGCGCCGCGTGCGGGTCACGGGTCATGTCGAACGCCCGGTGGAAGGTGATGCTGGCGTCGCCCGCGGCGGCGATCAGCCGGCGGGTGGTCGGCACGTCGACGTCGCCCTCGGCGGTCAACGCGCCGATCACGATGCCGTGCGCGCCGGCCGCCACCGCGGCCCGGACGTCCCGCTCCATGGCCTCGATCTCGAACGGCGAGTAGATGAAGTCGCCGGCCCGGGGACGGACGATCACGTGTACCCGGATCCGGCTGACCGCGCGCAGTGTCGTCTCGATGGTGCCCAGGCTGGGGGTCAGCCCGCCGTCGAAGAGCGCGGAGCACAACTCCACCCGGTCGGCGCCGGCCTCCTCGGCGGCGACCGCTCCCTCGACGCTGTCGATGCAGATCTCGAATGTGTTCATGATTCTTCCTTTTCCGTGCGAGGCGATGCCGCTTCGGTCCGAGACGATGCTGTGGTCCAGTCGATGACGGCCGTGACGGCACCAACGGGTACGCCGCCGCCGAGCACCGGCACCTGGCGCAGCGCGTCGGCCCCACCCACCGGTACGCCCACGGCGTCGAGGGCGGCGAGGGCGATGGCCGTGGTGGCTCGGGGCGAACCGTCGATCGCCTTCACCGCCACCGCGTGACCGTCCGGTGCGGCCACCGCGAGCACGCCCTCGGCCCCGCCCTTGGCGAGGAAGCCCGGCAGCGCGCGCATCAGGTCGGTGTTCGGGTGCCCGTTCCAGCCGCCGACGTACTCCGGATGCTGGCGCATGGCCTGCGCGACCAGCGCCTCGTCGCTGCCGGTGGGCGCGGTGACCAACGCCTGGAAGGTGCGGGCCAGGCCGGTCAGCGACAGGCCGAACAGCGGTGCCCCGCAACCGTCGACAGCGTGGTGCGCGATCGGCGTGCCGGCCAGCCGGGCGACGGCGGCGGCGGTCTCCCGCTGGAGCGGGTGGTCGGGGTCGAGGTAGTCGTGGGTGCTCCAGGACCGGGCGACGCAGGCGACGAGCATCGCTGCGTGCTTGCCGGAGCAGTTCATCCGGATCCGGTCGCGCTGTCCGTCGGCGCGGATCAGCCGTTCCCGGGTCGGTTCGTCCTCCGGCCAGTCCTCCGGACAGCCGAGCGCGTTCTCGGTCAGGCCGGCCCCGGCAAGCATCGCCCGCACCACCTCGACGTGCCGGTCGTCTCCGGTGTGGCTGCCGGCGGCGAGGGCCAGCGCCGGGCCGGTCAGCTTGTCGCCCGCCGCGATCCGGCAGGCCAGTGCCTGCACCGGCTTGAGGGTGGAGCGGGGCAGCACCGGCTCGTCGGGTACGCCGGCGGCGAGGGCGACAGTGCCGTCCGGGGCGAGCACCACGACGCTGCCGTAGTGCCGGCTCTCCACGAAGCCGTTGCGCACGACCCGGGCCAGTTCGGCGTAGCGGAAGATGGTCACCGGGGGGTGTTCCCTTCGAGAAGTGGCGGGGGCAGCTCGGCGGTCCGCCGTCCGCGCCGCCCGCCGAAGCGGCCGTTGCGGGCCTGGAGGACACGGGCGAACTTCGACAGCGAGGCGTTGACCACCAGGTAGATCAGCGCCACCACCAGGAACGTCTGGATCAGCAGGTGGGTGTACGAGGAGAGCACCTGCCCGCTGTAGAGCAGCTCGGTGTAGCTGACCACGAAGCCGAGCGAGGTGTCCTTGAGCAGCCCGACGAGCTGGCTGACCAGGGAAGGGGCGAGTTGCAGCAGCGCCTGTGGCAGGACCACCAACGCCATTACCTGCCCCCGGCGCAGTCCGACCGCGAGGCCGGCCTCGGTCTGGCCACGGTCCAAGGCCAGGATGCCGGACCGGAAGATCTCCGCGAACGCCGCCGAGTTGGAGACCACCAGCGGCACCACGAGCTTCCAGAACAGCGGGAAGTTCAACCCGTACTGCGGCAGCGCGAACAGCGTCACGTAGATCAGCAGCAGGGTGGGTACGGTCCGGAAGATCTCCACGTACGCGCCGGCCAGCCAGCGCAGCGGTCGGTGCGTCGACAGCCGGCCGAGCGCCAGGAGCAGTCCGAGCGCGGCGCTGAGCACTGCGGTCGCGGCGGCGGCGCGCAGCGTGGCCCAGAGGCCGTTGAGCAGGTACCGCCAGATGGGCCAGGTGGTGAACGGTTCCCACCGGGCGGCGGCCAACTCGCCGTGGCTGGCGAACTGGTAGACGGCCGCGACCACTGCGCCGACCAGGAGAACGGCACCCAGCACCGTGGCGATCCGGATCCGCCGTTGGGCGCGCGGGCCGGGCTCGTCGAAGAGGATCTGTTGCGTCTTGTTCATCGGACGATCGCCAGCCTTCGTTCGAGCAGGCCGGTGACCTGACCGATGATCAGCGCCAGCAGCATGTAGGCGAGGCCCGCGCCGGTGAAGACGGCGATCGGTTGAGCCTCGACCAGGTTGACGGTGTTGGCCGCCTGGGTCAGCTCGACCACGCCGACGGCGGCGGCCAGCGAGGTGTTCATCAGCAGCGCGATGCAGATGTTGCCGATCGGCTGGATCACCGCCCGGAGTCCCTGCGGCAGGATCACGTGCCGCAGGGACTGGCCGAAGGTGAGCCCGATGGCTCGGGCTGCCTCAGCCTGGCCCACACCGACCGTGTTGATCCCGGCGCGGATCGCCTCGGCCAGGTACGCCCCCTCGTACACGGCGATGACGATCGCGGCGGAGGTGAACAGCGGGAACGTGATGCCGATGGTCGGCAGCGCGAACACGAAGAGCACCAGTAGCGCCAGCAGCGGCAGGTTCTGGAACACCTCCACGTACGTGGTGCCGATGGCGCGCAGCAGCGGGACGGGGGCGATGCGCAGGGTGGCCACGACGATGCCCAGCAGCATCGCGCCGACGGTGGTCACGACGGTCAGTTCGACCGTCGTGACCAGGCCGTGGCCAAGCTCGCTCAGGTGCGAGGTGAGGGCTTCCATCGGTACGAGAGGCTGCTCAGGAGCCGTCGGCGGAACCGAGGGCGGGCGGGGTGGGCGCCCCACCCTCCACCACCGAGCCGAGGGTGCCTTCCCAGACCTTCGCCCAGGTGCCGTCAGCCTGGATCTTCTTCAACCAGTTGTTGACGAACTCCTTGAACTGCGCGTCCTCCTTGTTGAGGCCGATGCCGTAGGCCTCGGTGGTGAACGGCTCGCCGACCACCTTCATCCCCGGGTTCGCCTTGGCCCCCGAGGCGAGCAGCGTGAAGTCCTGCACGTACGCGTCGCCGCGCTTCTGCAGCAGCGCCTGCAACGCCTGCGGGTCGGTGCCGAAGGCGATCTGCTTCGAGCCGGGCGCGGCGGAGGGCAGCGCGGTGACGGCGGGGGTGTTCGCCCCGACGATCACGGTCTTGCCGGCGAGGTCCTTGACGCTCTTGATCGAGGTGTCGTCCTTGCGGACCCCGACGGCGAGGCCGGAGGTGAGGTACGGCCCGGCGAAGGCGACCTGGGTGGCCCGCTGCGGGGTGATCGTGTACGTCTGGAAGACCGCGTCCACCGACTTGGCCTGGAGCATGGCCTCCCGGGTCTGGGTGCCGATGGTCGTCGTCTTCACCTCGGGCTTGCCGATGATGTACTTCGCCAGCAACTTCGCCATGTCGGCGTCGAAGCCCTCGATGGTGCCGCTGACCGGGTTCTGCTGGGCGAGCAGCGGCGCGTCCAGGGATCCGCCGATGTTCAGGTAGCCGCGCTTGCGGATCGCCTCCATCGTCGAACCGGCCGGGATGTCCGCGTCGGTGGCCACCGGGGCGGCGTCGTACACCGACTGGGCGACCACGCCGTCGCCGCCCAGTCCGGGGTTGCCGGGCAGCGTCGGAGCGCCGCCGCCGCTGTCGCCGCCGCAGCCGGCGGCGGCGAGGGCCACCGCCACGGCGGTGGCGGTGAGGGCGAGCGACCGCCGCCCGGTGAAGCTCATCTTGAGGATTGACATGACACCCTCCCGTTGGGGGCTAGTGCTGGAGGATCTTGGATAGGAAGTCGCGGGCCCGCTCGGTGCGCGGAGCTGCGAAGAAGTCGTCGGGTGCGCCGGATTCGACGATCCGGCCGTCGTCCATGAAGACCACCCGGTCGGCGGCGCGACGGGCGAAGCCCATCTCGTGGGTCACCACGATCATGGTCATCCCCTCGGCGGCGAGGGAGACCATCACGTCGAGCACCTCGTTGACCATTTCCGGGTCGAGGGCCGAGGTCGGCTCGTCGAAGAGCAGCACCTTCGGTTGCATCGCCAAGGCGCGGGCGATCGCGGCCCGCTGCTGCTGCCCGCCGGAGAGTTGGGCCGGGTGGTGGTCCGCCTTGTCGGCGATACCGACGCGCTCCAGCAGGGCCATCGCCTGCTGTCGCGCCTCGGGTCGGGGGATCCGGCGGACCCGGGTCGGGCCGAGGGTGATGTTGTCCAGCACCGTCTTGTGGCCGAAGAGGTTGAAGGACTGGAAGACCATGCCGACATCGGCGCGTAGCCGGGCCAGCGCGCGTCCCTCGGCGGGCAGCGGCTCACCGTCGATCTCGACGCTGCCCTGCCCGGCGGTCTCCAGCCGGTTGAGGCAGCGGCACAGTGTCGACTTGCCCGAGCCGGAAGGCCCCACCACGACGACCACCTCGCCGGCGGCGACCGTGAGGTCGATGTCCTTGAGCACGTGCAGCGGACCGAACCACTTGTTCAGGCCGCGTACCGACACCATCGGTCGGTTCGCACCCGTCGTCTCCGGTGCCACCAGACGGCCTCACTTCCTTCGACTACAAAACTAAGTCAGCTTCATATCGAACCAACAGCGCCATCTAAAGGTAGCCAGCAAACTAAGTCAACCGGTTGCTTGAACAAACTCCGGGTGCTAAGAAGCTGACGTGACGATTGACGACGCGCCACGCGATGCCCTCCGGGGCGGCCCCCGGGAGCTACTGCGCTGGGTGGCCACCGGAGCGGCCGTCAGTCGGGCTGACCTGTCCCGCCTCTCCGGGCTTTCCCCGTCGACGGTCTCCCAGCGGGTCGAGGCGTTGATCAGCCAGGGGTTGCTGGAGGAGGCCGGCGCCGGGCGGTCCCGGGGCGGGCGGCGACCCCGCCAACTCGCCGTGCCCACCGGCGGTGCCGTGGTCGGCGCCATCGACCTCGGCGCGCATCACGCCCGCGTCGGCGCACTGGATCTCTCCGGTCGGGTGGTCCAGGCCCGCACCCTGCCGGTCCGCATCGAGGACGGCCCGGAGGCGGTGCTCGGCGCGCTACTCGCCGAGGTCGCCACCCTGGTGGGCAGCGCCCCGACGGCCGGCGGCTCGGCAGGAGGTGCGCTCCGTGGCGTCGGGATCGGGATTCCCGGTCCGGTGCAGCACTCCACCGGGCGGATCGTCAGCCCATCGCGGATGCCCGGCTGGAACGGCTTCGACGTCGCCGCGTTCTGCGCCGGCCGTGTCGACGTACCGATCATCGTGGACAACGACGCCAATCTGATGGCGCTCGGCGCGCACCGCACCGCGCATTCCGAGTTGGACCACGCCGTCTACGTCAAGGCTGGCACCGGAATCGGCTCGGGTGTGATTTCCAGTGGACGGTTGCACCGGGGCGCGCAGGGCTCCGCCGGGGACATCAGCCACTGCCGGGTGGTGGCCGACCCCGCGCCGCCGTGCACCTGTGGCAACGCCGGTTGCCTGGAGGCCGTGGCCAGCGGCGCCGCACTGGTCACCGCGCTCCGCGAGCAGGGCGTGCCGGTCTCCGACCTGACCGGTGTGATCCGCCTGATCGACGACGGTGACCGGCAGGCCACCGCACTCGCCCGGCAGGCCGGCCGCGCCGTCGGCGAGATCCTGGCCGTGGTGGTCAACTTCTTCAACCCGCAGGTGGTGGCCATCGGCGGTCGGCTCGCCGACTGCGAGCCGCTGCTGGCCAGCATGCGGGCCACCCTCTACGAGCGGTGCCTCCCGCTGGCCACCCAGACCCTGCTCATCGAACGGGTCGCCGCCGGCCAGGACGTCGGCATCACCGGTGCCGCCCACCTGGTGATCGACCACGTCGTCGCGGCCGCCTGACCTCGCTCAAACCGACAGCACTGATCACCTAGGGTGACCTATCTCGGTATCGCATGCCGGATCTATGCGCTTTTGCCCGCGCGACGGCACCGATCATCCTGACAGTTTCCTTACAGGCAGTCACGTAGCCTTCCGGTGTTCCTCACTCACCCGTGATTGCTCCTGGAGGTCTCGACGTGCGGATCAACGGACGGCTGCTCCTGCCGATCTCGTTGGCAGCGGTGCTGGCAACCGCCGCCTGCGGCCTGTCGGCACCGGCGTCCGGGCAGGCCGAAGTCCCACGCCCCGGCCCGAGTACGCAGAACTCCGCTCCGAGCCCCGACGACACGCCAACCTCCAGCCCGACTCCGGAGACCCCCACCGACGCGCAGATCCCCACCAGGGCCGCCGGCACCTTCACCACCGCCACCGGCAAGGGTCGCGTGATCGGCAAGGGCAAGAAGCGGGTGCGCTACAGCGTCTCGGTGGAGAAGGGCATCGCCTGGGGTGACATCCCTGCCTGGAAGCCCGACCGGTTCGCCGCGAGCATCGAGCAGGTGTTGGCCGCACCGAACGGCTGGGCCACGTCGGCCCAGCACCCGGTCACCAACGCCTCGGTGAACCTGACCCGGGCGTCGTGGTCCTTCCAACGGGTCGGCACCTCGACTGTCGACGTCGACGTGCGGCTCGCGACACCGAGGACAGTGGACCGCCTCTGCGGCGCGAGCGGCGTCGACACCGAGGGCGTCTACTCCTGCAAGTACGGCAAGACCATCATGATCAACCTGCGGCGTTGGCTTCAGGGTTCACCGGGATACCCGGTCAGCATCGACGATTACCACGCCGGCGTGATCAATCACGAGTTCGGTCACTTCCTCGGCTTCGCCCACATGAAGTGTGGCGGTCGCGGCAAGCCGGCCCCGGTCATGATGACCCAGACGATGGGCCTCGGCGGCTGCGTGCCAAACGTCAGCCCTTTCGTCGGCAACGGGCAGTTCGTCAGCGGACCCTGGGCTCCGTCCTGACCTGGCTTGCCGGTCTTAACGAAGCGCAGCGATTATGTGCCCGACGGAGGTAGACGGATTGCCATCCGGGGGTGGGTCGAGTCGATCAGCCCGCTGACAGGCGTCCTCAACCCGGTCGCGGAAGTTGCCGAAGTCGAGCCTGGTCTTGTCCCAGGAGGGGTCGTGCTCCCGCAGCAGGTCGCGGGCTCTCTTGGCGTTCTCCACGAACCGGGTGCAGTTGCCGTAGTGGAGCAGTAGCCACACCTCGAAGCAGGGATTGGACCAGGCCAGATTGACGTCGTTAGCGGCAGATTCGCGGGTCGCCGGCTCAGTGGCGAAGTCGTCGACATCGCAGACGGCCCATGCCTCGTCGAAGTCGTCGCGCTGCCGACGCCGCGCCGCACCTCTTACCACGTTGACCGGGGAGCCGCGCTCTGCCACGACGACCACCCGAGGCCGTACCCACGCCTCCTGCTTGAGGCCGGTGAAGTAGTCCCGCTCCGTGGATTCACCGTTGGTGGCGATCAGCACGGTTGTCCGCTGCTCTCGGGTCGATGCGCGGCGTCGGAGGTCGGTCTCGCGGCCACGGCCGGACCGTATCGAGCCCGAGGCGCGCCGATCACCCTGCCGGGGCGTCATCCGATCCTCCACGGGTGGCAAGGGCCTGCTCAAACAGGTCGGTGGACAGGTCGGGAACCGCGCCGTAGTTGCCGTTCAAGTAACGGCGCTGACGGTTCTCACCTTCTTTCCTGGGCTTGAAGTCGGTCAACGGATACAGCGAGGAGGCACCCTCGTTGTCCTTCTCCACGAACCAGATCTCGTCGCGGCGGAGGATTTCTTCAGCGTCGAGGGTGCCGAGCAGGGCGGCGTCGTGGCTGGTGAAGATGAGTTGGCCTCCAAGGGGGTTCGCGGCCGGGCTGCGGAACAGGCTGATGAGCTTGGCGGTCAGGATCGGGTGCAGGCTCGCATCGATCTCGTCGATCAGCATTGTGGTGCCGGTACGGAGCATCGCCGCGGCATGCAGACCCAGGGTCAGCAGTTGCCGGGTGCCCGTCGACTGGTCCTGCAGGTCGAGCAGTGCGGTGCCGTGCGGACCCTGATGAGCGAACTGGACGCGGGGCGAGGGCCGGATAGCCGCGACGGCTCTTTTTAGTCGGTCGCTCGATCTCCTGGCTGGCAGGTCGGACCAGACGGTCTGATCATCACCCGAATCAGAGGCGATCACCACGTCGACGATCCCCACATCGGCGGCCTGCAACAGGTCGACGACCAAGCGGCGTACCTCGTCGGCATCCGATTGGCCGATACGGACGAGGGCGGACAGCCCAGAGTTGGGGTCAGTCCGTTGGCCGGTCAGGTAGAACCACCGGTAGGTGTCGTGCAACGGCTGTGGGTTTGTCGGATCCGGTTGGGGGCGGCTCTGGCCGAAGCGTGCGACAGTGCTGAGGAATAGTGCTGTTGGCGCGGTGATGCCAGCGATCTGCTCCAGGTCGCTGCGCCGGCCCGACTCCTCGCCCCAGTTGAAGACGTCGCCGTCGCGCTCGAATACGCGCCGCCTGCGCCCCAGCGGATAGTGGTAGAGCCACTCCTCCAGCACTCGGTCGTCGTCGATCGAGAAGCCATAGGTGTGTCTGACTCCGCCGAGCCGAAGGTCGACGACATAGCGCGATGGCTGGACGGCTTCCTCCGGATCCAACCGGAACGGCTCCCGGGACAGGCCCACACCGGGCTCGACCGCCCGGTCGGACTCCACGACCATGTGCCGCATGAACGCCAGCGCGCCCAGGCAGTTCGACTTGCCCGACGCGTTGGCTCCGAAGATGCCGACGACCTGGACCGCCTGCGGAGCCGGCTCGTCGGCCTCGGCCCCGTCGCCGTAGACGGGCGTCAGATTCAGCTGATGCTCGTCGCGAAACGAACGATGGTTGGCGAAGCGAAAACTCAGCAGCATTGGCCGCGTGCCCCTAGCTCGTGGGCGGTTACAAGTACATCTCTGCGAGTAAACCACGAGAAGCGGCACAAAGGGCCAACGCAGGCCAGCCTTGCTGCTGGCGGCGCTCTTGGCCACGGCGTATGCCGTAGTGCCGAAGCTTCGCACCTCAGGCCCGCGAGGACGCGCCTAAGGACCGTGAGGAGAGGCCGATCGCCTCGGATGGGAAGTGGGCGACGGTAGCTTCACGGGGTGCACGAGAACACGACGGGTGAGCCGGGGCCATGGCGGATTCTGGGTGAGCGGACGGTGTATGAGGACCGTTGGCTGCGACTTGATCTGGTCGATGTGGAGCCGCCGGGACTCGAACCCTTCGCCCACCATGTCGTTCGGCTGGATCGTGTCGCCGTCGTCGCCGTGCTCGACGAGCACGATCGAGTTCTGATGTTGCGGCGCTACCGATTCATTCCGGGCGAAACAAGATGGGAACTGCCCGGCGGCATCGTCGAACCGGGCGAGGAGGCGGTAGCGGCGGCAAGCCGGGAAGCGGAGGAGGAAACCGGCTGGCGGCCCTCGTCTCTGACCCGGGTGGTCACCTACCAGCCGATGATCGGCATGGTCGACTCGCCACATGAGATCTTCGTTGGGCGTGGAGCCACTTATGTCGGCCCGCCAACGGACGCGGAGGAGGCCGGTCGCGTTGAGTGGGTGCCGCTGAGTGACATGCCGGACCTGATGGCGCGCGGCGAGTTGGCGGGGTCGGGGACCTTGGTCGCCATCCTGCACGTCATTGCTGGCCTGACGCCCAATCCGTCAAGCCCTTGATCCGATCTATCCGGCGTCGGTATCGCACAGATCCGGTCAGGTTCACCAGCGACCCTGCTTCCCGTAGGTGAGAGCGGGCCTCCTCACTTTCTCCCCGAACCAAATGCGCCTGCGCAAGATCGCAGCGCATTCCCGCCGCGGCTCGCACGAAGGTGTCGTCCATCGCTATCAAAGCCGCCGACAGCTCGTCGATAGACCGAGGGTCGCCCAGCAGCGCCAGCGAATGTCCCCGCCATCGGCGGAGGTGAGTTTCGTCGAGGAAAATTCCTGGCAAATTGGGGTCGCGAACTCCTGTGACGCCTGAGAGATGTCGGCTCGCTCGGTCGAGGGAGTGGCGGCAGTCGTCCGGGCGTCGGCTGAGCGCCCACAGCTCTGCTTCGGCGGCGGCCAGCCAGGACGACAGTCGAGGCGACAACCGACTTCCTCCGCAGGTCTGTGCTTCCTGCACGAGCTGCGCCCCCAGCTCCGGTCGACCGGCATCGGCCAGGACGTATGCCTGCTCGCCCATGGCATGGGCGAGGTGAAGCGGGTCGTCAGCCTCCCGTGCGGCGCTCTTCGCCAGTTCGTAGTGCCGCCAGGCGCGATCCGCCGCTCCGACATCGAGGGCCTGCCACGCCGCGAGCGATGCAGCTTCTGCCAGCGCGCGGGCGAGCGGTTGCCTGGCAGATGGCAGCACGGTAAACGACAGGCTCTCCTGAAGACGGGACAGATGGCTCTGCATCTGGTCGACAAACTGCGCCGCCCCGAGCTGACGGTCCATGGTGCGAAGAAGCTCCGTCTGATGCCGAAGGGTGTGCACCATCGATTGACCGACCGAGTGCGAGGCATCGAGCTGTTCGACCAATCGTGCGTAACCGTTCCCGTCGTCGTCAACGGGCACGCTATCGGAAAATAGTTCGTCATCGGTCGTGCCGAGGAGGCTCCGCAGGATGGCCGCGTAACTGCTTGAGATTTTCCGTCGACCGTTCTCCCATTCGGAGACGTATACCCCAAGGCTGTTGGTGGAAGCGATCGAGACCATGCGTCGGCGGCCGTACTGCTCGATCTCATGGACCAACCTTGCCTGGGACCAACCCCTGGCAAGACGAGCGCGGCGTAGGTGATTTTCCATAGCCCCTGCCGATCGATGGTGGCGGGTTCAGCTTGCCGTAACCGTGTCCCTAATCCAAGCGGCAGCGGTTAACAGCGGCGGGTTAACCCATGTTGTCTATCGCAGTCCTATGACACCCGGTCTGCTGTGGGCAGCACTCCGCCGCTGTACCGCTGAACAAGCTACGGCGATGGGGTGGGCGACGTCGCCTGAGCGATGCTGCTCGGGCGACGTCGCCTCCAGGGTCACCTGCGAGGAAGGCACTGTCGTGTGCGCGTTTCTCCGTCATCTCCAGGCCGAGCCACCCCGGCCGGCGCCCTATCGGGCGGCCAACTACGTACCTCTGAAGCCCTGGCAGGTCCGCGGACGCCGGTTCACCCGCCGTGGCCGGCGTGGCGTGGACGCCCTGGAGGTCGCCGAGTTCCTCGACCGGGTCGCCCACGATCTCGCCGAGGTGTACGCGGCGCTGGGCAGCAGCCGGCGGGAGACCGAGCGGATCAAGGATGCGCTGAAGTGCTGGCAGTCACGGCGGGTCCGCGAGGACTCGGCGGCCCGCGAATGAGCGCCCGCTGGGTGGCGCACCTGCCGTTCACCGCCGCCGACCTGCCGGCCGCCCAACAGTTCGCCGGCACCCTGGCCCGCTCCCTGAGCTTCCTCACCGAAGTGGACGCCGGTGAGACCACGGTGTCCGCCGAGGACGCCCAGGGCGTACGCCATCGGGTCTTCTGCGACCTGCCGCTCGACGGCGGTCGGCGGTGCGTGCGGCGGGTGGAACACGACGGTGACTGTGCGGCCCGGCGGTGTCGGTGACCGCCGTGCCCTTCGTCGTCTGCCCGGACTGCGACGGGATGACCTTCACGCTGGAGCCGTGCCGGTGCACCACCTACGGTGACCGGTTCCTCGCCGACGCCGACGTGCTCGGGCCACGCCGGGAGGCGTACCGGAGCTGCGAGCAGTGTCGCGGCGCGGGCACCGTCACGTACCCCTGTTATCGCTGCGGGCGGCGCGGCCGGCGGCGGGCGCAGCTCGTGGTCACCGTCGCGAACCTGGACACCGGCGCTGTCGCGTCCCACCAGGTCGTGCCCGGCGGCCTCGACCCCCACCGCGACCCGGCGGGCCACTGGGTGGTCGACCTTGCTTCCCGGGTACGCGAACTCGCCGCCACCGTCGGCGCGGTCCTGGACGAGGCCGATGTGCCTTCGCTGTGGTTGGACCGGCAGTGGCAGCCCGACCTGCCCGCAGCGCTTCGGCACGAGTTGGAGGCTCACGCCATCCTGCGGGCCGATCACGCCCCCTGGCGGCTGGTGCTCGGCCGATCCACCGTCCCGGCGACCGTCGACCCGGCCGCACGGCTGGCCCGGCTGTGTGCGCTGGCCGACCTGCTGCTGCTCGACCTGGTCGTCGAGGCCCGCCGGCAGGATGCCGGGTTCTGCTGGGCCATTCGGTACGAGGTGCCCGGCTCCCCGGTGCCGCTCGGTTCGCCCGGCTGGTGCCGGGACCTGCCGGAGTCGCTGGCCTGCACCGACGTGGCCAAGGCGCTCGACGGCCTTGCCCAACGCGGCCTGGCCGCTCCCGCCCGGCTGCTGCGACCTGACTCGCCGCGCCCACCCGTCGCTTCGGCCGTGGACGTCGATCAACTCGAACGCCGCGTGCTCGCTGACTGCAACGACGCGGCCCACGGCGACGAGTTGCCCGGCGCGCAGGCGCTGTGGCGCAACGGCCGCTGGTGGCACACGACTCTGCGCGCCGGCGAGCCGGTGGAGACCCTCGCGGAGCAGCCCACCGGCCAGGTCGTCCGCCGTGTGCGGGTGCCGGTGAGCCGCGGCTACGAACCGCCCGACCCGCAATGGCTGGGTGAACCCGTCGACTGGCGGCAGTGCCCGGACTGCCGACCACACAGCCGGCTACGCGCCTGCGACTGCCGGCTCGGCGGTCCGGTGGCCGACCCCGACTGCCCGCACTGCTGCGGCGCCGGCCTGCGCCCATCCGCGCTGCACTGCTTCACCTGCGGCGACACCCACCGTCTGCACCGGACGGTGGTGGTCACGATCACCGACCTGCGGCACCGGGTGGTGCACCTGGCCTGGCAGGCCGGTGCGCCCGAAGTCGCTCCGCTGGTCGCCACCCAACCGGGCGGCAAGCCCGTCGTCCAGCTTCCGGACCGTTACCGGCTCGGCTCCTGGGCGGCCGTCCTCGGTGCGCGGCCCGACGACCTGGCCGACGCCGACGGTGGGCAGCAGATCGGCAAAGACCTCCGCGACGGTTACGTCACACTGCCCTGGGCCGGGGCCGACCCGGTCGGGGAGCACGTCCGCAACGCAAGCCGGGGTACGCCGGCCGGCCGTCTGATCGTGGTGGCGACGCCTCCCGACGCGCCGCCGCTGGCCGAGTTGCTGCGGCTCGCCCTCGGCCTTGACCTGGCCCTCGTGGTGGCGGTGTGCGACCTGCGGCACAACGCCGCAGACCCACTGCTGGCCGACGGATTGCGCTGGTCGGTCGACGTGAAGCCGCTTGACGCACCTGTCCGTCCTGACGACTTCCCCTACCGGCCGAGTCTGGCCGCCGCGCTCTCCTGGTGCGTCGAATGCCTGACCGACGCCGTAGCCGGGGCCGCCCCCACCGACCCGACGGTGCCCATCCCGGTGCCCGGCTCGGGGCCGCGTGACGTCGCCGATCCCGAGCCGGAACTGCTACGCCTGGCGGCCCAGCACGCCGGGCAGGTGCTCACCGTTCGCTTCACCCGCGCCGGTTGCACGGCGTACCGACACGACGACGACGGCGTACACCTCCTCGCCGAAGCCCCCGACCTGCGCGACGTCCGGTTGACCTGAGGACTGAGGGAACATATGTTCGATCACGTGGGGCGATCTGAGGTGCGCCGAGCTTCTCTGCCGGCTCCGCGTGGCCGGTGGGCCGGGCGGCCGGGAGTTGCCTCTACGATCAGGGGCATGGACCGGGTGACGGTGGAGCGGGCTGCGCTGATCGCGCTGCTGCGGCAGCCAGACCTCGGCTGGTCTGATGCCGTGCACGACATTCAAGAGGTCGGCACCGCCCTGGCAGTCCTGCGCCGGGTCGTCGGGCAGACCGACACGCTCTTTCCCGACACCCGCTCCGTCGACTCGCTGATCGAGGCCGCAGCCGGCGACCTCGCGGGCTGGCGGGCCGAGGGCATCACAGTGCGGGCCTTCTTCGACGACGACTACCCCGCCCAGTTGCGTGACATCCGCGAGATGCCGCCAGTGCTCTTCGCCCGAGGTGAGTCGCGTCCCGACGCTCGGGCCATCGCAGTGGTCGGCAGCCGCGAAGCGAGCGATCGAGGCGTCGAGATCGCCAGCTCGGTATCAGAATCACTTGCCCGCCGTGGTGTGACGGTGGTCAGCGGTCTGGCGAAAGGGATCGACACCGCAGCCCACCAGGCGGCACTCGCGGCAGGGGGCCGCACCGTCGCGGTCATCGGCACCGGAATTCGTCACCACTACCCGACGGTCAACCACGCGCTCCAGGAGCACATCGCAAAGGTCGGATTGGTGCTCAGCCAGTTTTGGCCCGATGCCGCCCCGACAAAGCAGAGCTTCCCAATGCGAAACGCGGTGATGAGCGGCTACGCCGCTGCCACCGTGGTCATCGAAGCCGGCGAACGCAGTGGAGCCCGGATCCAGGCGCGGCTCGCTCTTCAGCACGGTCGGCCCGTGGTGCTCACCAGTCAGGTGATGCGGCACGACTGGGCACGCGCCTTCGCCACCCGGCCCGGCGTCCACGTCGCGCACGGGACCATGGACCTGGTGGAGGCGGTCGACGCCATTCTCGACCGTTCACCGGCTGCGGCCGAGTTGGAGGGCTTTCCTGATTTCGCCAGCCTCTGACCCGTGGGCCAGGGTCCGGGAGTACGTCGAGACCCAGCGGAACTTTCTTCGAAATCCCTTGCCCACTCTTCCCTGGATCTGCCCGACGTGTCGCGGTGTCCGCACTCCCGGGTTCGACTACTGCTACCCCTGCCAGGAACACCAGACGGCGTCTGGTGGCCTGCTCGCCGACGTGGTCGCTCCAATCGCTTACTCGCCGCGTACCGGTCAGCATCACCACCACCTGTGCCTGTACAAGTCCACGCCGGGGTCGGCCCAGGCTAGGTGGAATCTGCTCGCACTGCTGCTGCTGTTCCTGCAGCGGCACCTCGACTGCGTCGCTGATCGGATGGGCGGTGCGCCGACCCACGTGGTGGTCGTGCCGAGCACCCGGAGCCAGGCTCATCCGCACCCCCTGCAGGATCTGATCGGCGACCGTCTTGGACTGCCGTGGCTCGCGGCGCTGTCGAATCCCCGCCACGGATCTGAGACGCGGACGTTCCAGCGCGACTGGTTCACGGTCCAGCTTCCGGTCGAGAGCGTCAGCGTTCGGCCGCTGGTCCTGGACGACACCTGGACGACAGGTTCCCGGGCGCAGTCGCTGGCGTACGCGTTGAAGAGCGCTGGCGCGTCGTCGGTGGCGGTCGTGGTGCTCGGGCGGCACATCAGGCCGGAGCATGTGGCATCCCGACCGCTGCTGAAGGCGATCGAGGATCCGATGTTCGACCCGGCTAGGTGCGCTGTAGAACGATGATTCGGCACCGATGTCGGGTATCCGGGCCGACGGGATACCCGACATCACGGATGTCGATGCGAGCGGTGGTTACTCCGGGACGCGGCGGTAGGCGCCGTCGCTGGCCGAGGTGGCCATCGAGGCGTACGCGCGCAGCGCCGCAGACACCGGCCGCTGCCGGTCGGTGGGGGTGTACGGCTTGTCGCGCTTCTCCTCGGCCACCCGGCGAGCCTCCAGCTCCTCGGCGGAAACGTTCAGCTCGATTGACCGGCCCGGGATGTCGATGACGACCTCGTCGCCGTCGCGGACCAGGGCGATCAGCCCGCCGGAGGCCGCCTCGGGGGAGACGTGCCCGATGGAGAGCCCGGAGGTGCCACCGGAGAAACGGCCGTCGGTGAGCAGCGCACAGGAGCGGCCCAGCCCGCGTCCCTTGAGGAACGAGGTGGGGTAGAGCATCTCCTGCATGCCGGGGCCGCCCTTGGGCCCCTCGTACCGGATCACCACGACGTCCCCGGCGACCACCTGCTTGGCGAGGATCGCTGTCACCGCGTCGTCCTGCGACTCGTAGACCTTCGCCGGGCCACGGAAGGTCAGGCAGTCGTCGGGCACGCCGGCGGTCTTCACCACGCTGCCCTCGGGTGCCAGGTTGCCGTGCAGGATGGCCAGACCACCGTCGGCGGAGTAGGCGTGCTCGCGGTCCCGGATGCAGCCGCCGGCCGCGTCGGTGTCCAGCGACGACCACCGGTTGGTGGTGGAGAACGGTTCGACGGTACGCACGCCGCCAGGAGCGGCGTGGAACAGTTCGACGGCCGTGGGGGTGGGGGAGCCACCGCGCACGTCCCAGTCGGTCAGCCACTGTGCCAGCGAGGGGGAGTGCACGGCCCACACGTCCCGGTTGAGCTGCCCGGCCCGGTCCAGTTCGCCGAGGATCGCCGGGATGCCGCCGGCCCGGTGCACGTCCTCCATGTGGTAGTTCGGCGAGTTCGGCGCGACCTTGGCCAGGCAGGGCACCCGCCGGGAGATCGCGTCGATGTCGGTGACGCCGAAGTCCATCTCCGCCTCGCGGGCGGCGGCCAGCAGGTGCAGCACGGTGTTGGTGGAGCCGCCCATCGCCACGTCCAGGGCGACAGCGTTCTCGAAGGCGGCCTTGGAGGCGACAGCACGCGGCAGCACCGAGTCGTCGTCGCCGTCGTACCACCGCTTGGAGATCTCCACGACGGTCCGGCCGGCCTCGACGAAGAGCGACCGGCGGGCGGCGTGGGTGGCCAGCGTGGAGCCGTTGCCGGGCAGCGCGAGCCCGATCGCCTCGGTGAGGCAGTTCATCGAGTTGGCGGTGAACATGCCGGAGCAGGAGCCGCAGGTCGGGCAGGCGGAGCGTTCGATCTCACCGAGCTGCTCGTCGGTGACCGCCTCGTTCGAGGAGGCGATCATCGCGTCGATCAGGTCGATCTTGCTGTGCACGACGCCCTCGATCGCCATCGTCTTGCCGGCCTCCATCGGGCCGCCGGAGACGAAGACGGTCGGGATGTTGAGCCGCAACGCGGCCAGCAGCATCCCGGGAGTGATCTTGTCGCAGTTGGAGATGCAGACCAGGGCGTCCGCGCAGTGCGCGTTGACCATGTATTCGACGGCGTCGGCGATCAGCTCGCGGCTGGGCAGCGAGTAGAGCATGCCGCCGTGGCCCATCGCGATGCCGTCGTCGACAGCGATGGTGTTGAACTCCCGGCCCACCCCGCCGGCCTCGGCGATCGCGTCGGCGACCAGGCCACCCATGTCCTTGAGGTGTACGTGACCAGGCACGAACTGGGTGAAACTGTTGGCGATGGCGACGATCGGCTTGCCGAAATCGTCGTCGGTCATCCCGGTGGCCCGCCAGAGGGCCCGGGCGCCGGCCATCGTCCGACCGTGTGTGGAAGTCCTCGACCGCAGCTCAGGCATGCATACCAGCATGACACCGTCGGCGCACCGGCCCACCCCGGTATCTGCCGTGTCCCAACAGATGCACACCCAGCCCCCCATGACGTGCGCCCATCCGGCACTCTTGGAGGCGTGCATTTTCCACCGGGCATGGTCGCTGTCGCGGCGCTCAGCGGGCTCGTCGCCGCGGTGGCCGCCGTGCTGCTGACCGTCGTCGCCCGGCGGCGGGTGGCGCCGCGTCGACCGGCACACGTGCTGCTCGCGGCGGCCGCCGGAGTTGCACTGCTCAGCCTCCTGGCCGGGGTTGTCGCCGCGCTCAGCGCGAACGACCACTGGGCCCACCAGCAGGGGCAGCGCACCGGTTGGGCGACAGCGGTGGCGATCGGCACCGCGGTGAGCGGGCTGGCCTTCGCCGCTGGTCTGCTCCGGCTGCCCGGGGTGGCAGCCACCGCTGCCGGAACGACCCGGCTCGCCCTGGACGGGTTGGTCATGGCGGCGGCGCTGTGGTTCGTCGGTTGGGTGCTCTTCACCGAGCCCACCCGGTTGCTCGGTGCCGCCACGCCGATGGCCTGCCCGGCGATCCTGGTGGCCACCGTGAGCGCCGCGCTCGGTGCCGGGCTCGTCGTGATCGTCGTCTTCCGGGCCGCCGCGCCACGTCGACGGCTCGCCGCGCTGGGCGCCGGCATCAGCGCGGTGACCTGCGGTGGGCTGGGTCTCAGCGCCGGGCTCTGCCAGGCCGGGCCGACGATGGCGCTGGCCGGTGCGGCGGTGCTCGCCGCTGGTCTGCTGGTCGTCGCGCTCGCCGTGTACCGGGCCGACCGGCCGGGGCAGATCGACCTGGACCTGGTCGGCAGCGACGGCGAGTACGCGATCGCCCCGATGCTGGCGATGGCCGCCTCGGCGATGTACCACCTCGCCCAGGACGGCCGGTTCACCGCGGCGGGCATCGTGGCCGGCAGCGTGGAGGGCTTCGCCCTGGTGGCACGGCAGTACCTCACCCTTCGCGACGTCCGGGGGTACGCGAGCCGCCTGGCCGAGCGGGAGGCGCACTTCCGGGAGTTGGCGCACACCGATCCGCTGACGTCGTTGGCCAACCGGCGCGGGCTGCTCCGGGCGCTGCACCGCAACGCCGCCGACCACAACCCGTGTGTGCTGCTCGGCCTGGACCTGGACGGCTTCAAGAACGTCAACGACATGCGGGGCCACGACGTGGGCGACGCTGTGCTGGCCGAGGTGGGCCGGCGGCTGCGCGGCAACCTGCGCCCCGGCGACGTTGCCGCCCGGCTGGGTGGCGACGAGTTCGCCGTCCTCATGCAGGGTCGGTCGGTCGAGGCGGACCGGGTCGCCGAACGGCTCCTCGGGGTGCTCAACCGCCCCTACGACCAGCCGGAGGGGCCGGTCTTCCTGTCGGTGAGCATCGGGGTGGCCGACTGGGCCGACGAGCCGGACGTGGACCTGCTGCTGCGCCACGCCGACCTGGCGTTGCGCTACGCCAAGCAGCGTGGCAAGAACCGGATCGAGCGGTACGACGCCGCGTACGACCAGCTGTTGCGCCGCCGTACGACTGTGGAGCACGAGCTGCGCGGGGCCATCGACCGCGACGAGCTGCGGTTGGCGTTCCAGCCGGTGGCGTCGCTGCCGTCGGTGCGGCCGGTCGGCGCCGAGGCGCTGCTCCGCTGGCACCATCCCGAGCTGGGCAACGTGCGTCCGGACGAGTTCATCCCGCTCGCCGAGGAGTGCGGGATGATCGCCCCGCTCGGCGCCTGGGTGCTGCATCAGGCCTGCTACCAGCTCTCCCGGTGGCTGGCGGACGGGCACGACGTCTGGGTGTCGGTGAACGTCTCCCCGCGTGAGCTGCACGCCCCGCAGTACGTGGTCCAGGTCGCCGAGGCGCTGCGTGCCCACCACGTTCCGCCGCAGCGGCTGGTCCTGGAGGTCACCGAGCACGCGGTCGCCACCGACCTGGACGAGCTGATCCGGCGGCTCACCGCGCTGCGGTTGACAGGTGTCCGGATCGCGCTGGACGACTTCGGGGCCGGCTACTCGTCGCTGGGGCAGCTGCGCCGGTTGCCGATCGACATCCTCAAGATCGACCACAGTCTGGTCGCCGAGCACGAGCCGGTCCGCCCGGTCGGCCAGGACGGCCCCGCGTTCGCCCCGATGGTCGACATCGTCATGCGCCTGGGCCACCAGTTGGGGCTGGAGGTGATCGCCGAGGGGGTGACCACCCCGACCGAGTTGGCCGCCGTGGTGGCCGCCGGTTGCCGCTTTGGCCAGGGCGCGCTCTTCGGCTGGGGGGTGCCCGCCGAGCACCTGGAGGCGATGCTGGAGGCGGCCACATCCCCGGGCGCGCGTCCCGCTCCGGTGCCCGCACCACGCCGTGCTCCGGGTGGATCCGGGCAGCTCACCCCACCTGCCGATGGCGCGTCGCAGGCCGACGCGCCGACCTCCGTTAACCAACATGTGGGATCAGTTGACTCATCGCGTGAGATGCGTCAGGCTTAGCCGCATGTCGTCGTACCGGTCGCTGCGAGTACTTACCTGAGCGCACTCTCCCACCTGAGAGTGCGCTGGCCCCGTGCATCTGCACGAGGGCCGTTTTTATTGCCATCGGAACCTGGCGAGGCGGGCCCCGCCCGTGTCGCATCGCTTGACTAGCCACCAGCCACTCCAGCCGAAGGCCAGAACCGCCATGACGAGACCCACGCCCGAGACCCTCGCCCACACCGCCCGCCGGGCCCGCGCGGCCGCCGACCCGACCCTCGATGTCGACCAGGCCGCCACGCGCACGACCACCCCGGCCGCCCCGGCGGTACGGCCCGCCGCCGCGACCCCGATCTCCGGGGCCGGCTCGCTCGTGCGGTCCCTCGAGGCGCTCGAGGTCGACGTCGTCTTCGGCATTCCGGGCGGCGCGATCCTGCCGGCGTACGACCCGCTCTACGACTCGACGGTTCGGCACATCCTGGTGCGGCACGAGCAGGGCGCGGGGCACGCGGCGACCGGCTACGCGCAGGCCACCGGCAAGGTCGGCGTCTGCATCGCCACCTCCGGCCCGGGCGCGACGAACCTGGTCACCCCGATCGCTGACGCGTACATGGACTCGGTGGCGATGGTGGCGATCACCGGACAGGTGGCCAGCCCGCTGATCGGCACCGACGGCTTCCAGGAAGCGGACATCCAGGGCATCACCCTGCCGATCACCAAGCACAACTTCCTCGTGCAGAACGCCGAGGAGATCCCCCGCGTGCTGGCCGAGGCGTTCCACCTGGCCAGCAGCGGGCGACCCGGCCCCGTGCTTGTCGACATCCCCAAGGACGTGCTCCAGGCGCCGACCACCTTCTCCTGGCCGCCCACCCTCGACCTGCCCGGCTACCGGCCCACCCTGCACCCGCACGGCAAGCAGATCCGGGAGGCGGCGCGGCTGATGGCCGCAGCCCGGCGGCCGGTGCTCTACGTGGGCGGCGGCGTGCTCAAGGCCGGTGCCACCGACGGGCTGCGCCGGCTGGCCGAGCTGACCGGCATCCCGGTCGTCACCACGCTGATGGCGCTCGGCGCGTTCCCCGACTCGCACCAGCAGCACCTCGGGATGCCCGGCATGCACGGCACTGTCGCCGCGGTCTACGGCCTGCAGAAGGCGGATCTGATCGTCGCGCTGGGCGCACGCTTCGACGACCGGGTCACCGGCAAACTGGATTCGTTCGCCCCGGACGCGGCAGTGGTGCACGCGGACATCGACCCCGCCGAGATCGGCAAGAACCGGCACGTGGACGTCCCGATCGTCGGTGACGCCAAGCACGTCATCGACGAGCTGATCGCCGCGGTCACCGCCGAGCGGTCGGCAGGGCACACCGCCGACCTGGGTGACTGGTGGACGCAGCTCAACGACCTGCGCAACCGTTACCCGCTGGGCTACGACGAGCCGGTCGACGGGACCCTGTCCCCGCAGTACGTGATCAAGCGGCTGGGCGAGATCGTCGGCCCGGACGCGATCTTCGTGGCCGGGGTGGGCCAGCACCAGATGTGGGCGTCACAGTTCATCTCCTACGAGAAGCCGTACACCTGGTTGAATTCCGGCGGCCTCGGCACGATGGGCTACGCGGTGCCGGCGGCGATGGGCGCCAAGGTCGGCAAGCCGGACACGGTGGTCTGGGCGGTGGACGGTGACGGCTGCTTCCAGATGACCAACCAGGAGTTGGCCACCTGCGCGTTGGAGGGCATCCCGGTCAAGATCGCCGTCATCAACAACGGCAATCTCGGCATGGTCCGGCAGTGGCAGACGCTCTTCTACAACGAGCGCTACTCCAACACCGAGCTCGGCACCCACAAGCACCGCATCCCCGACTTCGTCAAGCTCGCCGAGGCCCTGGGCTGCGTCGGGCTGCGGTGCGAGAGCGCCGATGACGTGGACAAGACGATCGCCGCCGCCATGGAGATCAACGACGCCCCCGTGGTGATCGACTTCGTGGTCGGCAAGGACGCGATGGTCTGGCCGATGGTCGCCGCCGGCACCAGCAACGACGAGATCATGTTCGCCCGTGGCGTCCGCCCGGCCTTCGACGAGGATGACATTTAATGACCATGCATACTTTGTCCGTGCTGGTGGAGAACAAGCCGGGCGTGCTCGCCCGGGTCTCCGGCCTGTTCTCCCGGCGCGGGTTCAACATCGACAGCCTCGCCGTCGGCGAGACCGAGAACCCGGACGTCTCCCGGATCACCATCGTGGTCAACGCGGAGTCGTCCCCGCTGGAGCAGGTCACCAAGCAGCTGAACAAGCTTGTCAACGTGCTCAAGATCGTTGAGCTGGATCCCCAGGTCTCGGTCGCCCGAGAGTTGCTGCTGGTGAAGGTTCGCGCCGACCGGTCCGCGCGGTCGCAGGTGCTGGAGACCGTCAACCTGTTCCGCGCCCGGGTGGTCGACGTCGCACCGGACACGCTGACCATCGAGGCCACCGGCACCCCGGACAAGCTCGACGCGCTGCTCCGCGACCTCGAGGCCTTCGGCATCAAGGAGATGGTCCAGTCCGGGCTGGTGGCCATCGGGCGCGGCTCGCGTTCGATCACCGCCGGTCCCGCGCTTCGGGCCGCCTGACCCGCCGCCGGTCGGCCCTCGGCCGACCGTCCGGCGAATTCATCCGCACAGACCACGACGGGCCGCCCCGGCCGTCGTACGAAAGGGAAGTTCTCATGAGCGTTGAGGTGTACTACGACGACGATGCCGACCTCGGCCTGATCCAGGCCAAGAAGGTCGCGGTGATCGGTTACGGCAGCCAGGGCCACGCCCACGCGCTGTCGCTGCGTGACTCCGGCGTCGACGTGGTGATCGGTCTGCCGGAGGGCTCGAAGAGCCGTCCCAAGGCTGAGGAGCAGGGCCTGCGAGTGGTCACGCCCGCACAGGCCGCCGCCGAGGCCGATGTGATCATGGTGCTCGCACCGGACACCGCCCAGCGCGGGATCTACGCGGAGTCGATCGCCCCGCACCTCGCCCCGGGCAAGGCGATCTTCTTCGGCCACGGCTTCAACATCCGGTACGGCCTGATCAAGCCGCCGGCCGAGGTGGACGTCGCGATGGTCGCGCCCAAGGGCCCCGGTCACCTGGTCCGCCGCCAGTACAGCGACGGCAAGGGCGTGCCCTGTCTCGTCGCCGTCGAGCAGGACGCCAGCGGCAACGCGCTCGCGCTCGCCCTCGCGTACGCCAAGGGGATCGGCGGCACCCGCGCCGGCGCGATCAAGACCACCTTCACCGAGGAGACCGAGACCGACCTCTTCGGCGAGCAGGCGGTGCTCTGCGGCGGCGCCTCGGCGCTGGTGCAGACCGGTTTCGAGGTGCTCACCGAGGCGGGCTACGCCCCGGAGATCGCCTACTTCGAGTGCCTGCACGAGCTGAAGCTGATCGTCGACCTCATGTACGAGGGCGGCATCGCGAAGATGCGCTACAGCATCTCCGACACCGCCGAGTACGGCGACCTCTCCCGTGGCTCGCGCATCATCGACTCCCGGGTCAAGGACGAGATGCGCAAGATCCTGGGTGAGATCCAGTCCGGCGAGTTCGCCCGCGAGTGGGTCGCCGAGGACGAGGCCGGCCGGCCCAACTTCACCAAGTGGCAGGCCGAGGGTGCGGCGCACCCGATCGAGGAGACCGGCAAGAAGCTGCGCGGCATGATGAGCTGGGTCGACCGCCCGATCACCGAGACCGCCTGACCCGTTCGAACGACGATCCACCGACAGCCCCAGGGCTGGCGCTCTCCCCAGCGCCGCCCCGGGGCTGCCCGGCATGCTGCCGCCCGTCGATACGTCGGGCGGCAGTGCTCGTGCGCCACGACTCTCCCGGACTGACCGGGTGACCGACGCCGTCGGTGCTCGGCGCGGCCGGAGAACCGTGTCGGTGCGGTGAACGGCCGATGTCCGTCGCCCGACCGGGCGTGTGAGGGCACTCACCCCGAAGACCGGAACACGCCGACCAGCGGGGCCCCTACGATCGCCTGTAGGTGCAGCAGCCGGCACCTGACGGCCACGGCACGGATCAGCGCAGGGCGCAGTGCGGCGCCCCGCCGCCCGGGCCGATCGCAAACACGACCTCTACGAGGACCGATGAATCCTGTCGTACTGATCGCCGAAGAACTCGCCCCCGCCGCCATCGAGGTGCTCGCCCACGACTTCGACGTCCGTCACGTCGACGGCACCGACCGTCCGGCCCTGCTCTCGGCGCTCTCCGAGGCCAACGCCGTCATCGTGCGCAGCGCGACCCAGATCGACGCCGAGGCGATTGCTGCCGCGCCGCGACTGAAGGTGGTCGCCCGGGCGGGCATCGGACTGGACAACGTCGAGGTGCCGGCCGCCACCGCGCGGGGCGTCATGGTCGTCAACGCGCCCACCTCCAACATCGTCTCCGCCGCCGAGCAGGCCGTCGCGCTGCTGCTCGCCGTCGCCCGCAACACCGCGAGCGCCAGTTCCGCGCTCAAGGCGGGGGAGTGGAAGCGGTCGAAGTACACAGGCGTCGAGGTGCAGGGCAAGACCGTCGGCGTGGTCGGGCTCGGTCGTATCGGGGTGCTCTTCGCACAGCGCATCGCCGCTTTCGGCACCCGGCTGATCGCGTACGACCCGTACATCCAGCCGGCCCGTGCGGCGCAGCTCGGCGTCCGCCTGGTCGGGCTGGAGGAACTGCTGCGGGAGAGCGACTTCATCTCCATCCACCTGCCGAAGACGCCGGAGACGGTGGGCCTGATCGGTGAGAAGGAGTTGGCGCTCGTCAAGCCCGGCGTTCGCATCATCAACGCCGCCCGTGGTGGGCTGGTCGACGAGCAGGCGCTGGCGGACGCGATCGCCGAGGGCCGGGTCGCCGGCGCCGGCGTCGACGTGTACAGCAAGGAGCCGTGCACCTCGTCCCCGCTGTTCGCCTTCGACAACGTGGTGGCCACCCCGCACCTGGGCGCCTCCACCCACGAGGCGCAGGACAAGGCCGGTCTGGCCGTGGCCAAGAGCGTCAAGCTGGCGTTGCAGGGCGAGTTCGTTCCGGACGCGGTGAACGTGCAGGCCGGCGGCGTGGTCGCCGAGGACGTTCGGCCGCTGCTGCCGCTGGCGGAGAAGCTCGGCCGGGCGTTCACCGCGGTCGCGGGCGGGGTCGCCGCCAGCGTCACCGTCGAGGTCCGCGGTGAGATCGTCAGCCACGACGTGTCGGTGCTCAAGCTCGCCGCCACCAAGGGCCTGTTCAGCTCCGTGGTCGAGGAGCAGGTCACCTACGTCAACGCCCCGCACCTGGCCGCCGAGCGTGGCGTCGAGGTCACCCTGGCCACGCTGGCCGAGACGGCCGAGCAGCCGACCCTGGTCACTGTGCGCGGGGCGCTGCCGGACGGTCGGACGGTCAGTGTCTCCGGCACTGTCACCCACTCCGGCGCTCGGGACGTGCTGAAGCTGACCGAGGTGGACGGCTTCGACGTGGAGATCGGCGCGGAGGGCATCCTGCTCTTCCTGCGCTACGCCGACCGGCCCGGTGTGGTCGGCACCGTCGGTACCCTGCTCGGCGAGTCGGGCATCAACATCGCCGCCATGCAGGTGGCTCGTCGGGAGGCGGGCGGTGAGACGCTGATGACGCTCACCGTCGACCAGGCGCTCGGCGCCGACCTGCTCACCTCGGCCGCCGAGTCGATCGGCGCCACGGCGGCCAGCGCCGCCGACCTGCGCGACGAGTAGTAGACGACAAACACCGTGGGGGGCCTGGCGATTCGCCGGGCCCCTCGTCATTTCCCGTCCGTGCCGCCGGTCAGGTCAGCCGGGCATCCGCGCCGGCGGCGGGTAGACCGAGCCGTCCTGCGGGTCGAAGAGCATCAGCCCGTGCTCGCCGGCCAGCCGCTCGATGTCCAGTAGCACCTGATCCGCGCAGGTCGGGTGCAGGTTCAGCTCGACGTGGTCGTGGGCCGCGTGCAGCGGCGCCACCGCCCACGGGCTGTTCGGGCCGGGGTGACGGTCCGGATAGGAGGCGGTGATCGCCCGGTAGAAGCTGACCACCCGCGGATCGGGATAGCGATCCACGTGCCGCCCCTGCCGGCAACCGTTGACCGCTGTCCGCACGTCCTCGGGCGTCGCCCCGTCCTCCAGGGCCCACACGCTCAGATCGAAACTCACGGCGGATAGCGTGCCATCCGCCGTTCAGCATGTCGAAACTGCCTCGCCGCCGGTCAACCACCGATCACCGCGTGCTCCGGTCACGACGGTCCGGTGTGGAGACTCTTGCGTCGAGTTGCGTCGATTCGCTAGCGTACGCACTGCGGTCACTGGCCGAGTTCGAGGCGCCGGCCCGTCTTCGGGTGGCGCGGTCGACGTCCGGCCCGACCGGTCCGCACCCCTCGGTTGTGCGAGCCACGCGCACTCGTCGCTGACCGGCCCTCACGGTCGTTGCCGAGACCGTGGGGGCCGATCGCGCGCCCGACCGGCTCAGCGACGGTGTGCGAAGAGCGCGCGATAGTCGGAGTTGCCCCGGAACCACGCCAGGCCGGTGGGGCCGGCGGCGTAGAGCGCCGTGGCGTAGGCGTCGGCGATCGTCAGGTCGGGGCCCACCACTGTGGCGGCGACGAGGTGATCGGCCGGCTCGCCGGTGTGCGGGTCCACCACGTGGCCCTGCCGCCCGGTCACCCCGGAGGTGCCGATCGCGCCGGCGGTCATCTCCAGCACCAGCGGCGCGCGCTCGGGTGCGGTCGGATGGTGCACAGCTACCCGCCACGGTCCGCCGTGCGCCGCGCGGCCCCGGACGACGAGGTCGGCGCCGGCGAGTACGGCGTAGTCGTGGATGCCGGCGGCGCGCAGTCGCTCGGCGGCGCGTTCCACGGCCCAACCGCCGAGCAGGCCGCCCGGGTCGAAGCCGCCGGGCACCGCCCAGGCGTCGAACCACCCGTCGGTGGCCGCGCGCATCGCGGCGCAGCGGTCCACCAGGTCGGCGAGCGGCGGGTACGACTCCGGGCTGATCTCGCCCCGACGCAGCCGGGAGACCAGGCTCTCCGGTCGGTTGGGGCCATAGGTGAGGTCGATGGCGCGCAGCTCGGCGACGCTGTCCCGCAGCGCCTCGCCCACGCCCCGGCGACCGAGCCACTCGGGGGCGTTGAGCAGCAGTGTGTACTCGGCGGTCGCGGTGCGTACGGTGTGCTGCACCGCGATCCGGCCCTCGGTGGCCGCGGCCGGGTCGATCCGGTGCCGACGGCTGCCGAGTCGAAGGTCCGGCCGGCGGTTGCGGAACGCGGACGGGTCCGGCCAGCGTGTCCGTGGCTGCTCGTCGATGCGCATCGCATCTGCCCCCTCGCGCATGGCGCCGCGTCACCGCGACCCCGTTGGTCAGCGGGCCCCCGCGACCCACTGAGCACTACCGTAGGCAGCGGAGATGACCGCCCCATGAGTCCCAGCTGAGAGGGTGCTGTGCATTCCCGCATCCCAAATTATGGACGCTGCGTACCGGGAGGCGGGACAGCGACGTACCGTTGCCCGGACGGAACCGTTGAGCAGAGGAGTGCGGTCGTGGCGCGGATCGCGGTGGTGGCCGGAGACGGCATCGGGCCCGAGGTGGTCGCGCAGGCCCGCAAGGTCCTCGACGCGGTGCTGCCCGACGTGCAGGCCACCGAGTACGACCTCGGCGCCGCCCGCTGGCACCGTACCGGAGAGGTGCTGCCCGACTCGGTGCTGACCGAGTTGGCCGGGCACGACGCGATCCTGCTCGGCGCGGTCGGTGACCCGACGGTCCCGCCGGGTGTGCTGGAGCGTGGGCTGCTGCTCAAGCTCCGTTTCGCCTTCGACCAGTACGTCAACCTGCGCCCGTCCCGGCTCTGGCCCGGGGTCGCCGGCCCGCTGGGCAACGTGAAGCCGGGCGAGGTCGACCTCGTGGTGGTGCGCGAGGGCACCGAGGGGCTCTACGCCGGTGCCGGCGGTTCCCTGCACCGGGACACCCCGGCCGAGGTCGCCACCGAGGAGAGCCTGAACACCCGGCACGGCGTGGAGCGGGTGATCCGCGACGCGTTCGCGCGCGCCGGCCGCCGGGAGCGGCGCAAGGTCACCCTCGTGCACAAGACCAACGTACTCACCCACGCCGGGTCGCTCTGGGCGCGCACGTTCGACGCCGTCGCCGCCGAGCACCCGGACATCGAAACCGAGTACCAGCACGTCGACGCGGCGGCCATGTTCCTGGTCACCCAGCCGCAGCGCTACGACGTGGTGGTCACCGACAACCTCTTCGGCGACATCCTCACCGACATCGCCGCGGCCGTCACCGGTGGCATCGGGCTGGCCGCCAGCGGTTGCATCAACCCCGAGGGGGCGTACCCCTCGATGTTCGAGCCGGTGCACGGCTCGGCGCCGGACATCGCCGGGCAGGGCATCGCCGACCCGGTCGCCGCGGTGCTCTCCGCCGCGCTGCTACTGGAACAGCTCGGGCACAGCGAGTCGGCCGCCCGGGTCAACGCGGCGGTCGCCGCCGAGCTGGCCAGCCGGGTGCCGGGCGTGACGCTGCGTACCGAAGAGGTCGGCGACCGGCTCGCCGCCCACGCCGTAGCCTGATCGCCCCGGCCCGAGTGGCGACCGGCCTCTGAGGCGGATCTGCCACGGGCAGCCCGACCGGCGCTACCCGCTTAACGACCGTTCGGGGTAAGTTTCTGGCACAGCCATGTCGGTGTGCGGTCCCGCATGCCGTTGTTCCGCAGGGAGGTCAGCGCGATGAGCGGTGGCGACAAGATCGACTTCGAGATCCGTCCGAATCTCGCGCCGGTATCCGCCGCCGATCGGGCCGCACTGCTGACCAACCCCGGGTTCGGCAGGGTCTTCACCGACCACATGGTCACCGTCCGCTACGCCGACGGCAAGGGCTGGTACGACGCCCGGGTGGAAGCCCGTGCCCCGATCCCGATGGACCCGGCCAGCGCGGTGCTGCACTACGCGCAGGAGATCTTCGAAGGGCTCAAGGCGTACCGCACTGCCGACGGTGGCGTGACGATGTTCCGGCCGGACGCCAACGCGGCCCGCTTCGCCACCTCAGCGCAGCGGATGGCGATGCCGGTGCTGCCGCCGGAGGTGTTCGTCGACTCGCTGCACAAGCTCATCGAGATCGACCGGGAGTGGATCCCCACCGGCGAGGACGGCAGCCTCTACCTGCGGCCGTTCATGTTCGCCAGCGAGGTCTTCCTCGGCGTCCGCCCGGCCAACGAGTACCTCTACATGGTGATCGCCTCACCGGTCGGGGCGTACTTCACCGGTGGCGTCAAGCCGGTCACCGTCTGGGTCTCCCCGGACTACACCCGGGCCGCGCCCGGCGGCACCGGCGCGGCCAAGTGCGGCGGCAACTACGCCGCGTCGCTCGCCGCTCAGGCGGAGGCCATCGAGGCCGGCTGTGACCAGGTCGTCTTCCTGGACGCGGTGGAGCGCCGGTTCGTCGACGAACTGGGCGGCATGAACGTCTTCTTCGTCTACGACGACGGCACTGTGGTCACCCCACCGTTGACCGGCACGATCCTGCCGGGCATCACCCGCGACGCCGTCCTCGCGCTGGCCGGCGCGGCCGGGCACCAGGTCGAGGAGCGGCCGGTCAGCTTCGCCGACTGGCAGGCCGACGCCGCCAGCGGTCGCCTTCGGGAGGTGTTCGCCTGCGGCACCGCCGCGGTGGTCACCCCGATCGGTGGGGTCCGCTTCCCGGACGGCGAGTTCCTGATCGGTGGTGGCGAGCCCGGTCAGGTCACCATGGCCCTGCGTCAGCAGTTGGTCGACATCCAGCGGGGCAAGGCGGCCGACCCGCACGGCTGGGTGCAGCGGGTCTTCTGATCTCCGTCGCTGTGCCGGCCCGTCCACCCGGACGGGCCGGCACAGTCGCCCCTACGCGTCGGTGGGCTGCGCCTTGGTGGGCTCGTCGAGCAGGTGGTCGCGGAGCGCGGCGAGCTGCTCGTCGGTCACCCCGGCGTGGCGCAGGTACGCCTCGACCGAGCCGTGCCCCGCGCGCAGCTCGTCCAGGAAGATCTGCATCGCCTCGGCGGGGGAGGCCAGGAACGGCGCCGGCACCTCCACTCCGTCCGGGTTGATGGAGGCCAGCCAGGCGCTGTACCGGGCCGACGCCTCGCTGCTCAACGCGTAGTCCGCTGTGATGTCAGCGTCGTCGACGCCAAGCACGGCGAGGGTCAGCGCGCAGACGATGCCGGTGCGGTCCTTGCCAGCCACGCAGTGCACGACCACCGGGGCGTTGGCGGAGTCGGCGATCAGCCCGACCGCCTCGGCCAGCCCGGCCGTGCCGGTCTGGGCCAGGTCGGCGTACCGGTCCGCGAGGTACCGGGCCAGGCTCGCGCCCTCCTCGTGCGGCACGCCCGCCCAGTCGTCGTGCTCCGGGTGGATGTGCCGGTAGGTCAACCCCTCGTATGCCGGCACCCGGCCGTCCCGCTCCACCTCGGTGGGGCGGCGCAGGTCGATGACGGTGCGGACGCCGATCGCGACGAACGCGTCGCGGTCCTGTTCGGTGAGGCGGTGCAGCGAGTCGGAGCGGTAGAGCCGGCCACGGCGTACGGGTCGTCCGCCGTGCCCGAGGTAGCCGCCGGCGTCGCGGAAGTTGAAGGTGGCGGGGAGCGAAATCTGTCGGCTGTCGTCGATGGCGTCCACGCCCTCACGGTAACGGCCGGTGGGACAGTGCCCCACCGGCCGTCGGGCCGAACAGTCACCGTGCGGTGCCGGGCGGGAGCGCGCCGTACGTCTCGTCGTAGTAGCCACCCAACTGGTCCCGGTAGCTCGGGTCGCTGTGGCTGGTCTCGTCGTACTCCGGGGCGGCCTTGATCTGGTCCCGGGTCCGGTCGACGGAGACTGTGCGTTGGTCGTGGTCGACCTGGTTGACGGTGCCGGCCGGCAACATCACCTTCTTGCCGAAGATCCAGGGCCCGGTGTCCACGACCAGGTAGCTGCCGCCCACCTCGTGACTGGCGCTGTCGATCTTGCCGATTCCACCGTCGGTGGCCTCGACCTTGTAGCCGACCAGGTCGACGTCGGCCACGCCGGCCTGGTCCCGGTAGCGCCAGGGGTCGAACGTGCCGGCCGGCGCGCCGCCGGGCACCGCGCCCTGGTCGCCGCCGCGCAGCGGGTCCGGCCCGGCGTGGGTGGCGTGCGGATCGATCCTGTCCATGCCGTTCACTCCTGACTGTCACCGATCAACTCATGTCTCCGCAGGAGCTACCCGGCCGTCGGGGGCCGGAAACGGCGACAGGCTCAGGCCAGGGCGGCCTCGGCGTCCAGGGTGACGGCGGCGGCGTGCACCACTGCGGAGATCCGCAGGGCCTCGTGCAGTTGCTCCCGGGTGAAGCCGCTGGCGCGCAGCTTCTTCTCGTGCAACTCCAGGCACACCTCACAGCCGGCGATGGCCGACACGGCGAAACACCACAACTCGAAGTCGCCCTTGTCCACCCCCGGCCTCGCGATGATCTGCATCCGCAGTCGGGCCGGCATCGAGGCGTACTGCTCGTCGCCGATCAGGTGCTTGGCCCGGTAGTAGATGTTGTTCATCGCCATGATCGCCGCGGCGCCCTTGGCCGCCTCGACGCCCTCCGGCCCGAGGTGCCCGAGCGCGTCGGCCGCGATCTCCCGCAACACGACAGGGTTGCGCGCGGTCACCGCACAGGCCAGCGCGGTGCCCCAGGTCTGAGCCGGGGTCAACGCCGAGGAACCGATGGTGGAGCCGAGGTTGAGCCTGATGTCCCTGGCGTACTCCGGCAGGGCTGCCTTGATCGCGTCCAGGCCCATGGTCAGACTCCGGCGGCGGGGGGCTGGTCGGCGATCTCCGTCGGGCTGATGGAGGTGAAACCCATCGGCCCGACGAAGACCACGCACCACGTGCCCTCGTGGGACGTGTGGCTGATCGTCCTGGACGCGTTGTTGGCGCCCAGCGATACGCAGGCGGCGGGTCCGTGCTCAGGTAAGCGGTCACTGACGGTGAGCACAGGTCCTCCTTGCAGACGGCACGGTGGCCATCATCGGATCCGTTCCAGATGCTTCCGCATCGCTGTTTCCGCCAATGGGTGGCCCGGTGGCTTGTGAAGCCGATCACGAGCGGCGGTTCGGGGCGAACGAACCCTCCATCAGCATCCCGCTATGTGGATTGTTCCTCCCACATACAGGGGAGGGGTGGCAGAGTGGCCATCGTGACCAGCACCGCCCTGATTATTGCGACCTAGCGCGCCGGCTCTCCCCTCTGCCGAGCGCGCAGACCTCCCGCATCCGCGGGAGGTCTTTTTGTTGCTCCGAGAAAGGATCCTGATGACGTTCCAGGTCTTCGACACCACGTTGCGCGACGGCGCCCAGCGCGAGGGGCTCACCTACTCGGTGGTCGACAAGCTGGCAGTGGCCCGGCTGCTCGACGAGTTCGGCGTCGGCTTCATCGAGGGCGGCTGGCCGGGCGCGGTGCCCAAGGACACCGAGTTCTTCCGCCGCGCCCGCACCGAGCTGGATCTCCGGCACGCCGTGCTCGTCGCGTTCGGCGCCACCCGCAAGGCCGGCGTCGCGGTCGCGGACGACCCCCAGGTACGCGCCCTGCTGGACGCGCAGACCCCGGCCGTGGCCCTGGTCGCCAAGGCCGACAGCCGGCACGTCGAGCGCGCGCTGCGCACCACCGGCGCGGAGAACCTCGCCATGATCCACGACACTGTCAACCACCTCGTCCGCGAGGGACGACGGGTCTTCGTCGACGGGGAGCACTTCTTCGACGGCTATCGGCACGACCCCGCGTACGGCGCGGCAGTGGTGCAGACAGTGCTCGCCGCCGGCGCCGAGCGGATGGTGCTCTGCGACACCAACGGCGGCATGCTGCCGTCCCAGGTGACCGCCGTGATCCACGACCTGACGACCAGGCTGGGGATCGACGCCGCGCTGCTCGGTATGCACGCCCAGAACGACACCGCCTGCGCGGTGGCCAACACGATCGCCGCCGTGGAGGCGGGCGTCCGGCACGTGCAGGGCACCGCCAACGGGTACGGCGAACGTCCGGGCAACGCCGACATCTTCGCTGTCGTCGCCAACCTCCAACTCAAGCTCGGCATGCCCGTCCTACCGGAGGGCTGCCTGGAGCAGATGGTGCGGGTCTCGCACGCCATCGCCGAGATCGCCAACATCGCCCCCGACACCCACCAGGCGTACGCCGGGGCCGCTGCCTTCGCCCACAAGGCGGGGTTGCACGCGAGCGCGATCAAGGTCGACCCGTTGCTCTACAACCACGTGGATCCGTCGGTGGTGGGCAACGACATGCGGATCCTGATCACCGAGATGGCCGGCCGGGCCAGCGTCGAGCTCAAGAGCCGTGAGCTCGGCCTGGACCTGGCCGGCAGCCCCGAGGCGCTGACCCGGGTCACCAAGCGGGTCAAGGAGCTGGAGGCGGGTGGCTGGTCCTTCGAGGCGGCCGATGCTTCCTTCGAGCTGCTGGTCCGCTCCGAGCTGCCGGAGGGCAGCCCGGCCCGGCCGTTCACCCTGGAGTCGTACCGGGTGCTGGTCGAGCATCGCGAGGACGGCGCTGTGGTCTCCGAGGCGACTGTCAAGATCCGGGTTCGCGGTGAGCGGGTCATCGCCACCGCCGAGGGCAACGGCCCGGTCAACGCCCTCGACGAGGCGCTGCGGGTGGGGCTGGCGCGGCACTATCCGCAGCTGCGCGACTTCGAGTTGGCCGACTACAAGGTGCGCATCCTGGAGGGCAGCCACGGCACCGGCGCGGTCACGCGGGTTCTGCTGGAAACCTCCGACGGCGGCGGCCGGGACTGGACCACTGTCGGCGTCCACCCCAACGTGGTCGAGGCCAGCTGGCACGCCCTGGTAGACGCCCTCACCTACGGCCTAGCCCCCACCCCCGTCTAACCCGCTGCCTCCCCGCCCCCACCCCCACCCCACCCCCCACTCCCGCGATCTTGCACTTTGTGTCGACGGTCTGCGGCTTTTGTCGCTGATGCCGGGACAGTAAGTGCAAGATCGACGAGGTGGGGTGGGGTGGGTTAGGGGTTAGGGAGGGTGAGGGTGGCTTGGACGGGGCGGTGGTCGCTGCCGGGCAGGGTGAACACCTGGACCGAGCGGACCGCTATCCGGTGGTCGACCAGGACGTGGTCGATGGTGACGGGTGGGATGAGGTCGCCGTCGTACGGACCCCAGGTGCCGGTCAGGCCCTCTCCGGTGGCATCGGCGGCGTCGACGTAACCGCTGCGCAGCAGGGCCCGCAGTGGACCGTGGTCGAGGGTCGCGTTGAAATCCCCGGCGAGGATACGCAGACCACCGTCCGGGGTGGCCGGTGGTTGGGCGGTCAGGTCGGCACGCCAGGCACCCACCTGGTCCAGCGCGTACGGCGCTGAGGGGTGGGCCGATTCGACGCGGACCGCGGGCCCGCCGGGGACGGACACCGTCGCGTACGCCTGGCTGAAGCCCCAACCTTCGAGGTTGCGTCGGACGCCGCCGTCGGTGATCGGCCACCGCGAGTAGAGCCCGGAGCCGGGGGTGCCGATCTCCGGGTTGAGCTGCCGGTGCGGCAGCAGCGTGGCGAGGCCGAGTCGATCCAGGGCGGCCTGCGCGTCCGGGGTGAATTCCTGCACGGTGAGCACGTCCACCTGGTGTCGCCGGACCAACTCCACAAGTGTCCGCGCGTCGCCGGCGCCGGCGAGCAGGTTGGCCGTGAGCAGCCGCACTGTCGGCCCGGCCGCCGCCGGCTGCGGGTTGGCCAGCGCCCGAGGTGCGACGGTGCCGAGCAACGCCACCGCTGCCAGGGCCGCGAGCGCCGCCGGCCACCAGCGCCGCAGGGCGAGCGCGAGGGCAAGGACCAGCACGCTGACCCCCGCGACGTACGGCGTGAAGGCGAGCGCCTGCACCAACGGCCCCCGGTCAAGGCCGAGCAGTCGGGCCGCCGCCCAGAGGGCGGTGGGTACGACGGCAAGCCAGCAGAGCACCGTGCCGAGCCGAGCGTTCCGGTGCGCGGGTGGAGCGTCGACGATCACGACGGTGATCGTAGTCGGCCCCGACGAACCCATTTCATGAATGGCGATGCGCTCACCTTTCACAATTATCTGACGGTTGGTTGACACCCCGGAAAAGCGAGATCAACTATTGACTGGCGGCTTTTTCCGGTGCTACGTTCCATCTGGCTTAAACGACGCAACTCTGAGTAGTAACAGCAGCTCAGAGGGGATGAGGATTGGTGGAAAATCAATCTCATCGGGTGTGAGCGAGGCAGCTTTCCCCCGCCCAACTGTCGTCGTACGCCTATTTATGGGCAGTCATCCGTCCCGCCCTGCGGGTCGGCCGAATTCGCACGGTCACACAAGGGGGACCTGTCATGAGCACATCCTTCCGACGCAAGGTGGCGGCGGTCACGTTCGCTGTCCTGGGGCTCAGTCTCGCCGGCGGGGGCATCGCTATCGCCCAGCCGTCCGCGAAGGCGCCGCAGGAAACGGTCCAGCCGGCACGCGGCACGAACTCCCAGCCGCCGGTCAGCGCCGAGTCGGCGCGCATCGCGAAAGCAGCGCTGAAGGCGAGTGCGGCCACCCCACTGGTGGCCACAAACGTCTTCACCGTCGTCAACTCCAACGGCACCAAGGCGCGCGGCGGCGGCACCGTGGTCAAGTACGGCGTCGGGGAGTACGAGGTGATCTTCGGTCACACCGTCTCGGCTGGTGCCTTCCTGGCCACCCTCTCCCTGTCCGGCTCCTGCTGCATTCCGCCGGGTGGGGAGGTCTCGGTCGCCCCGCGGCTGCTGACGCCCAACGCGGTCTTCGTGCAGACCCGCAACTCGGCCGGGACGCCGGCCAACCTGGGCTTCACCCTGCTCACCCACACACCCTGACCAACCGACACCCGGCCCCCGTCGCCTCCGGCGCGGGGGCCGGACCCTGTCTGCCCGGCGCGCGCCGCCCGCCCGGATCGGCAGCCCAGGAAGCGTCGGGCCCTCCTCGACCGGTTCGTGCCGGTCGGGCGCACACTGGCCAATCCCTCGCCGGTTGTCCGAGACTCGGCAGGCTCGCGAAGGTCGTCACCCTTCCGCGCGGCTCATCCCCATTCCGGCCACTCCGGGCCGGTCCCTGCCGCACAATCCCACGTTTGTCGAGCGTGTGCCAGGGAAGCAAGCACCGTGACGGACATCTCGGACACCCTGGCCAGCATGCCCAGCCCGGTCGATCCGGAGCCGACCGGCATCGAGCTGGAACAGACCCTCTTCGAGGTCAAACGCGTGATCGTCGGGCAGGATCGCCTCGTCGAACGCCTGCTCACCGCCCTGGTCGCCAACGGACACTGCCTCCTGGAGGGAGTACCCGGCGTGGCCAAGACACTGGCCGCGCAGACCCTCGCGACGGTGGTCGGCGGCACCTTCTCCCGGATCCAGTTCACCCCGGATCTGGTGCCCTCCGACATCGTCGGCACCCGGATCTACCGGGCGTCGAAGGAGACCTTCGACATCGAGCTGGGCCCGATCATGGCCAACATGGTGCTGGCCGACGAGATCAACCGGGCCCCGGCCAAGGTCCAGTCGGCGCTGCTGGAGGCGATGGCCGAACGGCAGGTCTCGATCGGCGGGCGCAGCTGGCCGGTCCCGGAGCCGTTCCTGGTGCTGGCCACCCAGAACCCGATCGAGTCCGAGGGGGTCTACCAGCTCCCGGAGGCACAGCGTGACCGGTTCCTGATGAAGGTGGTGGTCGACTACCCCAGCGACGCCGACGAGCTGGCCATCCTCTATCGGATGAGCACCGACCGTCCCACCCCGCGCCAGGTGCTCGACGCGCAACGGCTGCGGGACCTCCAGCTCCACGCCGAGCGGGTCTTCGTCCACCACGCGTTGGCCGAGTACGTCGTGCGGCTGATCCTCGCCACCCGCGACCCCGGCCGGTTCGGGCTGCCGGAGATCGCCCCGCTGTTGGCGTACGGGGCCAGCCCCCGGGCCACCCTGGGCCTGGTCGCGGCCGCCCGGGCACAGGCCCTGCTGCGGGGGCGGGAGTACGTGCTGCCCGAGGACATCCGCGAGCTTGCCGTCGACGTCCTCGCCCACCGGCTGGTGCTCTCCTTCGACGCGGTGGCCGACGGGGTGTCGGCCGAGAGCGTGGTGCGACGGCTCGTCGAGGCGGTACCGCCGCCCCGGCTTGCCACCGGACACCCGCAGCAGGCACCGGATCTGGCGGCGGCATGAGACGCGCCGCCGTCGCGCCCGCCGACCCCGGCCTGGCCGAGCTGGCCCCGGACCAGCGCCTGCGCCGCCTGGAACTGACCGTCACGCGCCGACTGAACGGTCTGCTGCACGGCCAGTACCGTGGTCTGCTGCCCGGTCCCGGCAGCGAACCCTCCGGCAGTCGCGAATACCGGCCGGGCGAGGACGAGGTCCGCCGGATGGACTGGGCGGTGACCGCCCGGACCGCAGTGCCGCACGTCCGGCAGGTCGACGCCGACCGGGAGCTGACCACCTGGCTGCTCGTCGACGGCAGCGCCAGCATGGAGTTCGGCACCGCCGAGCTGGACAAACGGGAACTGGCCGTGGCTGCCGTCGCGGCGGTCGGCTTCCTGACCGCTGGCGTCGGCAACCGCCTCGGCGCCCAGGTGCTGCGCGCCGACGGGGTACGCCGCTTCCCGGCCCGCAGCGGGCGTACCCATCTGCTCTCCCTGCTCCGCGCGCTGCTCGCCGCCCCCCGGGCCACAGCGCCCACCGACCGGCCGGGGCGTGGGCCGGCGACCCGACCGCCCGATCTGGCCGACGGGCTCGACGCGCTGCACCGGATCGCCAACCGGCGTGGGCTGGTCGTGGTGGTCTCCGACTTCCTCGACGGCCTACCCGACGACCCCGGCCAGACAGCGCCCTGGGAGCGGACCATGCGCCGGCTGGCCGTCCGGCACCAGGTGCTGGCGATCGAGGTCACCGACCCGCGGGAGCTGGAACTACCGGACGTCGGCCTGATCACGCTCGTCGACCCGGAGACCGGCCGACACCGCGAGGTGTGCACATCGGACCGTGGGCTGCGCGAGCGGTACGCCGAGGCCGCCACCGCCCAGCGCGAACAGGTCCACCAGGCGCTGCGCCGCAGCGGGGCCACCCATCTGCCGCTGCGCACCGACGGCGACTGGAGCGCGGACATCGTCCGGCACGTGCACGCCCAGCGTCGGCTGGCCGCCGCGCCGGCCGGCCGACACCGGGGAGGTGCCGCGTGATCTGGCAGTCGCCGCTGCGGCTCTGGCTGCTGCTCGGCGTGCTCGCCCTGGTCGTCGCGTACCTGGTGCTGCAGCGGCGACGCAGCCGGTACGCGGTCCGCTTCACCAACCTGCGGCTGCTGGACCGGGTGGCGCCGGAGCGGCCCGCCTGGCGTCGACACGTACCGGCCGGGCTCTTCCTGGCCATGCTGGCGCTGCTCGTGGTCGGCTTCGCCCGTCCGAGCGCCGAGGTCCGGGTGCCCCGGGAACGTGCCACTGTGATGGTGGCGGTGGACGTCTCCACGTCGATGCTCGCCACCGACGTCGAACCGGACCGGCTGGCCGCGGCGAAGGAGGCCGCCCGGCGATTCGTCGAGGGCCTGCCCGACGAGTTCAACGTGGGTCTCGTCGCGTTCGCCGGCAGTGCGGCAGTGCTGGTGCCCCCGGGCACCGACCGGGACGCCCTCGACGAGGGGATCGACAGGCTCGCCGAGGGCATCACCGGTGTCCAGGGCACCGCGATCGGCGAGGCCATCAACACCTCACTCGGCGCGGTCAAGAGCCTGGACAGCGAGGCGGCGAAGGAGACACCACCCGCCCGGGTCATCCTGCTCTCCGACGGCGCCAACACCTCCGGGATGGACCCCATGGAGGCGGCCGCGGAAGCGGTGAAGGCGGAGGTGCCTGTGCACTCGATCTCGTTCGGCACCCCGTCCGGCTTCGTCGACAGGGGTGGACGGCCCATCCAGGTGCCGGTGGACGGACAGACCCTCAAGGCGGTCGCCGAGGAGACCGGCGGCATGTTCCACGAGGCCAGCACCACCGACGAGCTGCGGGCCGTCTACGACGACATCGGCAGTTCGGTCGGCTACCGCACGGAGCGGCAGGACATCTCGGCCCGGTTCATCGGCCTCGGACTGGTGTTCGCGATGGGCGCCGCCGCCGGCTCGATGCGCTGGTTCTCCCGACTGCCCTGATCGCCGCGCACAACCGACGTCGACAGTGAGGAGCACGCATGGCAGTGCAGACCGGACTGGGCGAACCGCGCGGTCCCTGGTTCATCTCACCGGAACTCGGCCCGGACGGGCGCGGGTGGTGGGACACGCCCGAGCGCGACCCGGGCGGGCGACGGCCCGGGCGGCTGCTCGCCGTGTTGGCAGTGGTGGCGGTCTCGGCCGTCTCCGGTGCTCTCGCCGGCGGCGTGGTGGCCAGCCGGGACGGGGCTGGTGGCCCGGCCGCGGCGTCCGCCGCCCCGGTGCCCGCCGAGCTGGTCACCGCGGCCGAGCGGACCGTACCCGGGGTGGTGTCGGTGCTGGCCGGTGGATCCAGGACCGGCGGGTCCACGACCGGCGGGTCCACGACCGGCGGGTCCGCGACCGGCTCCGGCTTCGCGGTGGACGACCAGCAGCACCTGATCACCAACGACCACATCCTGGCCAAGGCAGGTGGCGGGCCGGTGACAGTGGAGCTGCCCGACGGCCGCCGGTTCGCCGCCGAGGTCGTCGGACGGGAGCCGCGCAGCGACCTGGCGGTGCTGAAGGTGCCGGCATCGGCCGGTCTCACCCCGCTGCCCCTGGCCAAGCCGGGCGCGACCCGGGTCGGTGAGCCGGTGCTCGCTGTGGGGTCGCCGCTCGGTCTGGCCGGAACTGTCACCGCGGGCATCGTCAGCGCGCTCGACCGGGAGGTACGGCTCGGCAACAACCGGCACAGCGCTGTGCAGACCGACGCGTCCATCAACCCCGGCAACTCGGGTGGACCACTGGTCAACGCCCGCGGGGAGGTGGTCGGGGTGAACACCGCCATCGCCACCATCGACGGAAACGGCTCGATCGGCATCGGGTTCGCCATCCCGATCGACCAGGTGCAGCAGACCGCCGACACCATCATCGGCAAGGGCGGCTGAGCTGCCCGAACGCCCCCACGGGGGCCACCACTGTCAGATATCCGGCCGGACGGCATCGGACCATGGAAATATTACGCTCGGTATGGATACTGGCGGAGGTGGAGCGTCCTCTTCTCACGGTCCTCCTGCTGGTGGGCCTGGTCATCGGATGTGCAGTGGGGTCGGCGTACACCCGGGCACGGCGCGGGTGGAACGATTACCAGACCGTCAAGAAATCGGTGCCAGGCGCCCGCCGGGGCGCCTGGTCGCTGATCCGTGGCGTCGTCGTGAAGGCCGCGGTGATCGGGGTGCTGCTCTTCGGCGCTGTGGCGTACGCGGCCGTCGGCTCCGACGAGGAGACCGCCGGGCCGGTGCCCAGCCAGTCCCCGACGCAGAGTGAGCCTCCGCACCGATGACCCCCGGCGGGTCGTCGCGGGTTAGCCTCGGGGCGTGGACGACGGACTGCGGGTGACCGACCGGTGGGTCGTCCCCGCCGGGGAGCTACGGGAGCGCTTCTCCCGCTCGTCGGGGCCGGGCGGGCAGGGTGTGAACACCGCTGACTCCCGGGTCGAGCTGAGCTACGACGTGGCCAACTCGCCGGCCGTGCCCGAGTGGTTGCGGTCGCGGGCGCTGGACCGGCTGGCCAACCGCCTCGTCGACGGGGTGCTGACGATCGCCGCCAGCGAACACCGGGCCCAACTGGCCAACCGGGAGGCGGCCCGGGCCCGGATGACCGCCCTGCTGCGGGAGGCCGCAGCGCCCCCACCGCCGACCCGCCGAGCGACCCGCCCGTCCCGCGGGGCCAAGGAACGCCGGCTGGCCGAGAAGAAACGCCAGTCCCAGCGCAAGCGGGACCGCCGCGCCGACGACGACTAGCCCGCGACGACGACCAGCCCGGGACGGCGACCCGTTCGGGACGACGACCCGCCCGGAACGGCGACTAGGCCGGGACGGCGGCGAGTAGCCGGTCGCGCAGCACGGCGGCCCGCTCGGCGAACCCGCGCTGCGCCGCCGCGTACTCCGCCCGGCCGTCCGGAGTCTCCACCCGCACCGGCGGGTAGCCGAGCGCCGCCAGGTCGTACGGGCTGGCCCGCATGTCCAGCGTGCGGATGTCCCGGGCCAGGTCGAACGCGTCGGCCACCAGCTCCGAGCAGACCAACGGCGACAACTTGTACGCCCACTTGTACAGATCCATGTTGGCGTGCAGGCAGCCCGGCTGCTCGTGCGCGTGCTGCGTCTCCCGGGTCGGGGTGAGCAGGTTCAGCGGGCGGGCCGGCGCGGTGAAGAACCGGAACGCGTCGAAGTGGCTGCACCGCACGCCCCGCTCCTCGACGACCTCGGCGGTGCGCTCCGCGCTGAGCCGCAGCGGCCAGGAGTTGTGCCGCAACTCCTCCCGGGTCTGCCGGTAGACCATCGCCCACTCGTGCATCCCGAAGCAGCCGAAGTGCGGTGCCCGGCTCCGCGTCGCCTCCAGCAGGGAGCGGATCCAGGCGATCGACTCGCCGCGCCGCGCGCGTACCCCAGCGGTGTCGAGGGTGACCCCGGCGGCGCTGGCGCGGTAGTCGCGGCCGAACTCGCCCGGATCGGCGTCGCGCAGCTCGACCCCGGGTCCCGGATGCCAGCGACGCAGCTGGGCCGGGCGGTGCGAGTAGTAGGTGAACAGGAAGTCGGCCACCGGATGCCGCTCACCGCGTCGTCGCCGGGCCAGGTGCGGCGTCAGCCAGACGTCGACCCGCTCCTCGTGGGCCCGCCGGCGGGCCCGCCACCGCGCCGCGTCGAGCACGGCGGGGGCGAGGGCGGCGGTCACGCACCCAGGGTACGACCGCCGCCCGCACACCCGGTCAGGGCATCTGCACCCGGACCCCGGCGGAGAACACCCCGCTGCGCAGCTCCAGCTGCTGGGGCGGGTCCCGCCCGTCCACGGTGAAGACCAGCGGGAGCACCATCCGGGTGCCCGCCGCCATCGGGTCGGCGAAGACGTCCCGGCCCAGGTTCGCCGTCCGGGTGGCCGACTCGTCGGTGCTCACCCAGCGCCCACCGGGCAGGTACGCCCGTTGCAGCTCGCTGTGCCAGGGCTGGTGCTCGCCGGTGACGTTGCGCACACCCACTGTGGCCTCGCAGCGTCGCCCGTTGGCCGGTGCGGCACCGCCACCGTCGGGCTTCCCGGCGGTGCCGGGCGCGCCGCAGGTCATCCGGTACACGGTGAACTCGAACGCCGACTCGCGCAGCGGCACGCCCAGCGACCCGTTGACCCCGGTGCCCACCCACGCGCCGCTGGTGGGCTGCTTCTGCGTGTCGATCGCCGCTACCTGCCGGGTCGCCGTCCAACCCGCGGTGCCGACCACGCCGGCCAGCACCACGACGGCGGCGCCCACCAACATCCAGACCGGTGGGGTACGCCGACGCCGTACCGGACTCGGGGCTGCCGGGCGCGGGTAGACCGTCCCGCGGTCACCCTCGCCGCCGCCGGTGGACAACGCGGCAGCCGTCACCCGACGCCCGCGCCGACGTCGCCACACCCACACCAGGGCGGCGCTGATCAACAGCAGGACCGCCAAGCCGGCGAGCAGCACCGGGTAGCGGCGCCACGGCGGCGCCTCGCTCACCTCGGCCGCCGGTGCCGCTGCCGCCCGCCAGGTGGCCGTGGCGCAGTCGTACGGCCGGCTGCCGTCGCTGGTGAACGCGCAGGTCGGCGCGGTCAGTGGCCGGCCCGGCGCGGTCGTCGCGAGCGCGGTGCCCAGGGTGGTGGTGCTGTGCGCGGGCAGCCGCAAGCGCCAGGTCACCTCGGTGGCCGATCCGCCGGCCGGGGTGGACCGGCCACCACCGCTGATAGCTGTCGTCGACGAGCCCGGCGGCAGTTCCTGGCGCACAGTGGTCTCCAGCGGAGAGTTGCTCACGTTGCGCACCTGGATCCGGTACCTCGGCGCCGGGCTGCTCTCCGTCGCGACCGCCACCGTGACCTGTTGCGGGGGCGCTGACGCCGGTGCCCGGGTCGGTGGTGCCATCGCCGGTGGCGCCGACGGCGGGGTGGGCTCGGTCACCCGCGCGACCATCGCCAGCGGCGGCCGGGTTCCCGCTGATGCTGGTGTGGCGGCCGGTGGTGGTGCGGCCGCTGGTGGTGCGGTCGCTGGTGGTGCGGTCGCTGGTGGTGCGGCCGCCGTTGGTTGTGGCGTGGCGGCCGGTGGTCGTGGTGCGGCCGCCGTTGGTTGTGGCGTGGCGGCCGGTGGTCGTGGTGCGGCCGCCGTTGGTTGTGGCGTGGCGGCCGGTGGTCGTGGTGCGGCCGCCGCCTCCGGAGCCGCCGACGGCAGGGCCGGCACGGCGGCGAGGATGCCGAGGCAGTGCACGAACACTGCGAGGGCTCTGTGGTGTCGTGTCGATGCAGGCATACGAACGAACCTCCGGAGCCGACGCTAGGGGCGAGCCGCCTCCGTGCGGGTACGAAGTCGAGAAGTCCGCGCCGGTCACCTCCAGCTCCGATAGGGTGCCGCGCGCTGACAGGTTGAGCACACCCGAGCGCCTGTCCTGGCCGGTTGGGGCGCCGTCGGCGCTAGATTGGCCGGGTGCGTATCGCTCGTTTCGCCCATGCCAAGGGAATGTCGTTCGGTGCCGTCGAAGGCGAAGCGGAGGCTGGGCCGCAGGGCCTGACCATCGCCGAGATCGAGGGCCACCCGTTCGGCAATCTGTCCTTCAGTGGGGCCCGCTGGGCCCTCTCCGACGTCCGGCTGCTCTCGCCGATCCTGCCCAGCAAGGTCGTCTGTGTCGGCCGCAACTACGCCGACCACGCCGCCGAGCTCGGCAACGAGGTGCCCAAGGAGCCGCTGCTCTTCCTCAAGCCGTCCACCTCGGTGATCGGCCCCCGGGACGCCATCCGGCTGCCGATCTTCTCCAAGCAGGTCGAGCACGAGGCGGAGCTGGCGGTCGTGATCGGGGCGCCGGGTGCGCGTCGGGCCGACCGCGCCGCCGCCGAACGCGCCATCTTCGGCTACACCTGCGCCAACGACGTCACCGCTCGTGACCTCCAGCGTTCGGACGGGCAGTGGACCCGGGCCAAGGGCTTCGACTCGTTCTGCCCGATCGGCCCGTGGATCACCACCGGGCTGGACGTCTCCGACCTGGAGATCCGTTGTGAGGTGGGTCGCAACCCGGAGGAGATGGAGGTGCGCCAACTCGGCCGGACGAAGGACATGGTCTTCGACGTGCCGGGCCTGGTGTCCTACATCTCGCACGTCATGACTCTGCTGCCCGGCGACGTGGTTCTCACCGGCACTCCGGCCGGGGTTAGCCCGCTTGTCGAGGGGGATACGGTCACCGTGCGGATCGACGGCATCGGCGAGCTCACCAACCCGGTGGTGCCCGTCGCCTGATCCGTCTGATGCCCCTGCTTCCGCAGCTCACGGGCGGTTCGGGGGGATCGGATTTGGCCTGTCGGTACCGGGAGGGTAAAGTTCACTCCCGGCACCGCAAGGGGCCAATGGGGTATGGGGTAATTGGCAGCCCGACTGATTCTGGTTCAGTTAGTCTAGGTTCGAGTCCTGGTACCCCAGCGCTGCTGGAATTCGCGAGAATTTCCAGACGCTGGATTCTGACGGAGTTCGACTCCGCCCCTCCGGGGGCGGAGGGTGGTCTTCGGTAGAGTGCAGCTCCTCCACCGGTAAGGTGGGGGAGCAAAAGTTGTTCTGGCCCCGTCGTCTAGCGGCCCAGGACGCCGCCCTCTCAAGGCGGTAGCGCCGGTTCGAATCCGGTCGGGGCTACAGCGTGCACAGCCCGTCTCACCTCGTGAGGCGGGCTGTTTCGTGTCCGCCGCCGGGCCCGTTCCGGCCCCCCGCCGGGCCCTCGGGTGACAGCACACCCCGCGCTCGTGCCCGGGTACGGTGCCGCTAGACTACATTCGCACCGCCCGCGAGGGTGGTGAACGGAAAAGTTCTGGCCCCGTCGTCTAGCGGCCCAGGACGCCGCCCTCTCAAGGCGGTAGCGCCGGTTCGAATCCGGTCGGGGCTACAACCAAAGGCTCATCTCGCGACGCGAGATGAGCCTTTCTCGTCCCTCGACCCCGCCCCCGTCCCCCCACCCCAGGCCCGCACCCCTCGTTCCCCGGTTGATCATGAAGTTATTGTCACGACACGCCGAGGTGGGTGGCAATAACTTCATGATCAACGCGGGCACTGGGGGGTTAGAGGCCGGATAGGCGTTGGCCGGCTCTTACTACGGCCATGGCGTGGCGTTCGCCGGGGCGGCGGCCCAGGCGCTCGATCGGGCCGGAGATGCTGACCGAGGCGATGACCCGGCCGGTGCGGTCGCGGATCGGTGCGGAGACGCTCGCCACACCGGCCTCCCGCTCGGCGACGCTCTGCGCCCAGCCGCGTCGGCGTACCTCGGCGAGGGTGCGGCCGGTGAACTTGCTGCGCGGCAGCAGCGGCATCACCGCCTCCGGCGGCTCCCAGGCGAGCAGGATCTGGGCCGCGGAGCCGGCGGTCATCGGCAGCACCGAGCCGACCGGAACGGTGTCCCGTAGGCCGCTGGCGCGTTCCGCCGCCGCCACGCAGATCCGCTCGTCGGCGCGGCGCAGATAGAGCTGCGCGCTCTCGCCGGTGGCGTCGCGCAGCGCGGCCAGCAGCGGCTCGGCGGCGGTCAGCAGAACGTCCGGTGCGGCGTTGGCCAGCTCGCCCAGGCGGGGGCCGGGCCGCCATCTGCCCTGGGTGTCACGCACCAGCATTCGGTGGATCTCCAGGGCCTGGGCCAGGCGATGTGCTGTGGCCCGGGGCAGCTTGGTGCGTTCGACGAGTTCGGCCAGGCTGGCGCCGTCCACGCAGGCGGCCAGGATGACCACCGCCTTGTCGAGAACGCCGACACCGCTCATACTGTGTCCCACAAGCCGAAACTTACCTCCCAGAATTTAGGATGTCCAGATGGTGGGAGTCACTCCTGAGCCGAGGACCCTGGCCGAGAAGGTCTGGGACGCGCACGTCGTACGGTCCGCCGCTGGTGAGCCGGACCTGCTCTTCATCGACCTGCACCTGCTGCACGAGGTGACCAGCCCGCAGGCCTTCGACGGGCTGCGGCTCGCCGGGCGCCGGGTGCGTCGTACCGACCTGACCCTCGCGACCGAGGACCACAACACCCCGACCGGGTACGCCGACCCGGCGTTCCGCCTCCGCCGTGGTGACCTGCTCACCATCGAGGACCCCACGTCGCGTACGCAGATCGAGACGTTGCGCCGCAACTGCGCCGAGTTCGGCGTGCGACTGCACCCGCTCGGCGACGACAACCAGGGCATCGTGCACGTGATCGGCCCGCAGCTCGGTCTCACCCAGCCGGGCCTGACGATCGTCTGTGGCGACTCGCACACCGCCACCCACGGCGCCTTCGGCGCGCTCGCCTTCGGCATCGGCACCAGCGAGGTGGAGCACGTGCTGGCCACCCAGACGCTGCCGCAGAGCCGGCCGAAGACGATGGCCGTGAACGTCACCGGCCAGCTCGCGCCCGGCGTGACCGCCAAGGACCTGGTGCTCGCGCTGATCACGCAGGTCGGCACCGGTGGAGGTCGGGGCCACATCGTCGAGTACCGCGGCGAGGCGATCCGCTCCCTCTCCATGGAGGGGCGGATGACCATCGCCAACATGTCCATCGAGTGGGGTGCCAAGGCCGGCATGATCGCGCCGGACGAGACCACCTTCGCGTACCTCAAGGGTCGACCGAACGCGCCGCAGGGCGCGGACTGGGACGCGGCGGTGGAGTGGTGGCGGACGCTGCCCACCGACGACGGCGCGCGCTTCGACGCCGAGGTGACCCTGGACGCCAGCCAGATCACCCCGTTCGTCACCTGGGGCACCAACCCCGGGCAGGGTGCGCCGCTGAGCGCCCCGGTGCCGGACCCTGAGGAGTTCACCACCGACTCGGAGCGCACTGCCGCCCGCCGGGCCCTGGAGTACATGGACCTTCGCCCCGGCACCCCACTGCGGGAGCTGCCCATCGACGTGGTGTTCGTGGGGTCCTGCACCAACGGTCGCCTGGAGGACCTGCGGGCCGCAGCCGACGTGCTGCGTGGCCACCGGGTCGCCGACGGCGTCCGGATGCTCGTGGTGCCCGGCTCCGCCGCCGTGCGCGAGGCCGCCGAGGCCGAGGGTCTGGACAAGGTCTTCGCCGACGCCGGGGCCGAGTGGCGGTTCGCTGGCTGTTCCATGTGTCTGGGGATGAACCCCGACACGTTGAAGCCGGGCGAGCGCTCCGCCTCCACCTCGAACCGCAACTTCGAGGGCCGTCAGGGCCGGGGCGGACGTACCCACCTGGTCTCCCCGCCGGTGGCCGCCGCCACCGCAGTGGTCGGCCGGCTGGCCGCCCCCGCCGACCTGTAGAAGGGACCGACGAGATGGACAAGTTCACCACCCACACCGGCACCGCCGTGCCGCTGCGCCGGTCCAACGTGGACACCGATCAGATCATCCCCGCCGTGTACCTCAAGCGGGTGACCCGGACCGGCTTCGCCGACGGGCTGTTCAGCGCCTGGCGGGAAGATCCGGCATTCGTGCTGAACGATGAAAACTATTCTGGGGCGTCGATCCTCATCGCCGGCCCGGAGTTCGGCACCGGCTCATCCCGGGAGCATGCCGTCTGGGCGCTACGGGACTGGGGCTTCCGTGCCGTGGTGGCCCCGCGCTTCGGTGACATCTTCCGCGGCAACGCCCTCAAGGAAGGTCTGTTGCCGGTCGAGTTGGAATTGAAAGCCGTCGAAGAGTTGTGGGACCTGGTCGAGGCGGATCCCACCACTACGGTGACTGTCGACCTGACCACCCGCCAGCTCCGGGCGGGGGACGCTAGCTGGTCCTTCCCGCTGGACGACTTCAGCCGTTGGCGGCTTCTGGAAGGCCTCGACGACATTGGACTCACCCTCCGCCACGCCGCCGACATCGACTCCTACGAGGCGCGCCGGCTGCCGTTCCTGCCCTCCGTCGCATAGCCGTTAGGCCGCCCGCACAGCGGATTTCACCCCCATCGGTCCATCCGGTGGGGGTGAATCCGTTACGACACAAGGGCTTTTTTCTACCGAATGTTTGTGTCCCGGCAGCACAGGGCATACCGTGCGCGCAGAATGGCTCGCGACGAGTCAGTTGCACAATCGGGAGGAAGTCGTGAACAAGGCCGAGCTCATCGAGGCGCTCGCCGTTCGCCTGGGGGACCGGAAGATGGCGACGGCCGCGCTCGACGCGGTCCTCACCGAGGTCCAGGCGGCGGTCACCAAGGGCGAGAAGGTGGCGATCACCGGATTCGGAGCATTCGAAAAGCGTGTGCGTGGCGCGCGAACAGCGCGCAACCCGCGTACCGGCGAGGCGGTGAAGGTCAAGAAGACGTCAGTCCCGACCTTCCGCCCCGGCGCCGGGTTCAAGGAGATGGTGGCCAGCGGCAAGGTGCCGAAGGCCACGGTGGCGACGAAGAAGGCCACCACCAGCACCGCCACGGCCAAGGCGGCGGGCACGAAGGCGACCGGCACCAAGGCGGCCACCGCCAAGGCGGCGGGCACCAAGGCGACCACGGCGAAGGCGGCCAGCAAGAAGACCGCCCCGGCCAAGGCGAGCAAGACCGCGACGGCGACCAAGGCGGCCGCCAGCAAGAAGACCGCCCCGGCCAAGGCGAGCAAGACCACCACGGCGACCAAGACGGCCGCCAGCAAGAAGACCACCGCGGCGAAGAAGACCACCGCCGCGACCCGGTCGACCGCGGCGAAGAAGACCACCGCGGCGGCGAGCAAGAGCACGGCGGCCAAGAAGGCGCCGGCGAAGAAGGCTCCGGCCAAGAAGGCGGCCAGCAAGCGCTGACCGACCCGTACCGCGAGGGCGTCCACCAGTGGGTGGGCGCCCTTTCGGCGTACCGGGCCGGCTTCTCGGCGTACGGGGACCGTTGACCCTGTTGGCTCGCTCGCGCAGAATCGCCGTGCCGGCCACCCCTGGGCCGGCCCGTCGACGGGAAATGGGGCGCCGGTGCGCTACCGCCAGCTCACCACCGGCACGCTCGCGCTGGGCGTGCTCCTCCTCATCGACGTGCTGCGGGTCTGGCTGCCCGGCATCATCACCATCTTCGGTCAGGCGGCGTCCACGCCGGCCGAGCTGATGGGGGCGTTCGCCCTCGGCTGGTTCGTGCTCGCGATGGGCGCACCCGCAGTGGTCCGCCGAGTCGGAGCCCGCCCGGTCACTGTCGTCGCCGCCGTCGCGCTCGCCGTCGCCCGGCTCGCGCTCACCGCCGCTCCCGGTGGGCGTACCCAGCTCTGGTTGGCCACCGCCGGGTTGCTCGCCGGGCTGGTCTGGTTGGTCGGCGTCGCCGCCGACACCGATCGCCCGGTCCCGGGGCTGGCGTTGGGGTTCGCTGTCAACGCGGCAGTGCACGCGGTGCTGGACACCGTCGACCTGGTCTGGCGGGGTGACTGGGTGGCCTGGCTGCTCAGCGCCGTCGCGGTGGCGGTGTTCCTGGCCGGCACGGCGCAACCCGGCCAGCGCGGCGGTGCGGCTAACGCCCTCGCTGACGCCCCTGACGGCCTCGCTGACGCCGCTGCCGGCCCCGGTGGTGGCCGGGCCTGGCTGCTGGCCGGGCCGGCGCTGCTGCTGGCCGGGATGGTGGCGCTCTCCCCGGCGCTGGCCCGAACCGGGATGTCGTACCTGGTCGCCGGGGACGGGGTGGCTCGTTCGCCGCTGTTCGGGCTGGCGCCGGTGCCGGTGGCTGTCGCCGGGTTCCTGTGCGCCGCGTTGACCCGGCCGCCCCGTGGGTGGGGCCGGGCGTACGGCCCGGTGGCACTGCTCGGCGGCGCGGTGCTGTTCGCCCTCGACCGGGGTGACCTGCTCCTGCCAGCCATCCTCCTCGCCGCTGTCGGCCTCGGCGCCTGCCTCGCGTTGACCGACGACACCAGCCAGTCGGCCGCCGACACCGCGAGCGCCGGCGCCTCCCGGCGGGGGTACGCGGTCGCCGCCGGGATGCTCGTCTTCGCGCTCGGGGCCGTCGGCTACTACTCGGCCTACGACCTCGGCTACCCCAACGCTGCGGTGCCGGTGGTGGTGGCCGTGCTGATCGCCGCCGTGGCGTTCACCGCCCGCCCCGTCGCCGACCGGCCACCCGGGCCGTTTCCGCCGCTCCGGGCCGCCGCCGCGGTCACCGCGCTGGCCCTGCTGGCACCGGTGCTCGCCGACGAGGTGCCGGTGGCCAGCAACCGGGACGGCCCACCGGAACGGTTGACGGTGGTGGCGTACAACATCCGGATGGGGTTCGGGCTGGACGGCCGGTTCGACCTGGCCGGCCTCGCCGAGGTCGTCGAACGGCAACGGCCCGACGTGGTGCTGCTCAGCGAGGTGGACCGGGCGTGGCTGCTCAACGGCGGGCACGACACCCTGGACCTGCTGGCCGACCGGCTCGCCATGCCGTACGTCTTCGGGCCGGCCGCCGACCCGGTCTGGGGCGACGCGGTGCTCAGTCGTTGGCCGGTACGCGATCCGCGGACCCTGCCGCTGGCCGCCGTCGGCGCGCCCACCGGAGCGCAGGCCCTCGCCGTCACGCTGGACCTCGGCGACGGTGTCCGTACCGCAGTGGTCAGCACCCACCTGCAACCGCCGCCCGGCACGGGCCCGGTGGTCCAGGCCCGCGCGGTCGCCGACTTCGCCACCCGGTACGCGGCCGGTCGGCCGTTGGTGGTGGCGGGTGACCTGAACACCGAGCCGGGCGACGAGGCGTTCGCGGAGTTCACCAAGGCCGGCCTGGTCGACGCGCTGGCCGCCGCCCGACCACTGGCGACCAGCCCGGCGGACGATCCGCGCCAGCAGATCGACCACATCTTCGTCTCGCCCGGCCTGACCCCGAGTGATCCGGTCGCGCCGCGCGGCACCGCCAGCGACCACCTGCCGGTCGCTGTGACAGTGACACTGCCGCCCCGCTGACCAAGCCGGGACCCGCCGAACGTGGGCCCTACAGGCGATCGGCGGCGAGCAGCCGGTCGGCGGCGAAGGCGAGCAGCCAGCCGCCGCCCTTCGGGGTGGTGAAGTCCTCATCGGTGCGGCCGGTCAGCCGCTCCAGGGCGCCCGGCAGGACCTTGCCCTGGCTGCACACCACCGACTGCCCACCGGTGTCGGCCAGCTCCAGCAGTCGGGCTGCGGTGGCCAGGATCTGCTCGTCGCTCTGCTGGCCGGGTTGTGGTTCGTCCAGGTCGCCGCAGACCTCGATCGGCAGGTCGAGCAACGCGGCGGCCGGGTCGAGCGTCTGCACGCACCGTCGTGGCGACGCCGACACCAGTCGGGCCGGTCGGATCAGGGCGATCAGCTCGGCCAGCGTGCTCGCCTGGGCCCACCCCTCGGCGTCCAGGGGCCGCCCGACGTCCGGGCCGGACCAGGTGGCCCGCTTACCGGCGTGCGCGTGCCGGACCAGCGCGACAGTCGCCGTCACCGACGGCAGGGCGGCGAACGCCGCCAACACCTCGGCGTCGTGCGGGTAACTGACCAACCGGATCGCGTCGTCCACGGCGAGCCAGCGGATGTCGTCCACCTCGGTGTCCGGTTGGAAACCGCCGCTGGCCACAGCGAGCATCGACCAGTAGTCGACCAGCTTGGGTTGCCCCTCGCTGCGGTACCGCACCGACGGCAGCCGCACCTGCGGCACGCCCCGCACGTCGGCCTCCTCGGCCACCTCACGGACAGCTGCGGCCAACGCGTGCTCGCCCGGTTCCAACTTGCCCTTCGGTAGTGTCCAGTCGCCGTAACGGGGGCGGTGCACCACGCAGACGCGTACGCCGTCGTCGGTCGGCCGCCAGGCCACCCCGCCCGCCGCCCGGATGCCCGTCACGGCAGCCAACTGGTGCGCCGTCGCCGGGTGGCCCGGTGCCAGGCGGCCGAGAGGAGACCCCTCGTCCGGCGTACCGACTGGCGTTCCCGCTCGGCCAGCCGCCCGGCGGTGACCGCCAGCTCGTGGTCGTCCGGTCGCTCGGCGGCGATCTCCAACCAGGTGTCCGCCGCCACCGCCGCGTCCTGGTGCTCGCCGAGCACGTCCTGCACCCGGGCGAGTGCGCGGGACAGCCGCCGTGCGCCCTTGCCGACCGTCGGGGCCACCGCGTTGACCGCGTACCGGGCCTGCTTGCCCTCCTTGCGGACGGCGTGCCAGCGTTCGTCCGGCGACTGCGCGTCGAGCCCGCCGACGCCGTCCGGCCCGGTCAACCGCCGCCAGGGGCGGGCCACCAGCGCGGGTAGCGCCTGCGCGGCGGGCGCTGCCGCCCGGCGGGTGAACCGGGGCGCGCCGGCGGCCAGCACCAGGGAGTCCACCAGGGCCAGGTAGCGCGCGGAGCGCAGCATCTCGTCGATGGCGGTGAGCGCCTGCCGCTGCCGTTCGGCGAGCACCTCGTCGAGCCGATCCACAGCGCCAGTGTCGAGCGGGCTCAGCGGATCGGCGTCGGCGGTACGGCGTAGCCGCGCGCGCAGCACCTCGGCGTCGCGGGCCGCGCCGAGCACGTCGGCCAACCAGCGCAGCTCGGTGCGTAGTGGGCGGGACCAGGTCTTTCGCAGCAACGGTTTGAAGGTGCGCAGATCACTGCGCAGGCGTCGGCAGGCCACCCGCATCTGATGCACGGCGGTGTCGCCGCCGGCGGCCGGGGCGCGCAACCGGACCAGCGGGTCGTGCGCCAACAGCCGGCGGATCTCCTTGCGTAGCGCCTCGGTCACCACGTCACCGGCGCTCGGCTCGGCGGTCAGCCCGGCCGGCGCGACCAGGTCCGGATCGGCCTGCGCCGTGGCGCCGAGCGCCCGTACGTGCTTCGGCGTGAACGACCCGCCCTGGGCGCCAGCCTCGCGCAGCACCCCGCCGACCCGGTCGAGCAGCTCTCGATCGCCGGCCTTCAGCTCCACCTCCACCTCGCGGAACGTGTCGGTGGTGGTGCCGGCGTCGTCGAGCACTGTCACCCGGTCGTCCACCACCTCGGCGAGCACGGAGCCGGCCCGGTCGCACACCTCGTACGCGTGCCGCACCGTCCGCACCACTGTCACCGGGGCCAGCGGCGCCCCCCGGTGCAGAACGGTGACCAACTCCAGCAACTCCGCGGGCGGCTGCCCCTTCGGCCCGGGACGGGAGATCTCGTGCCGGACGCCCGGCGTCCCGGTCGGTAGTTTCACCGTCCAGGGCAGCTCGTCGCCCTTGCGGTGGCGCAGTGAGGCACCGGCCCGGGCCAGCCGCAGGTCGACAGTGTCGAGGTAGCGGGCGACAAGCGTCACCGGTGGCAGTGCCCGGACCCGACCGCCGGCCGGGGCCGCGCCGGCCAGGTCCGGCAGCACGTAGGCGTCGTCCACCTCGTACTTCTGCTCCTCCTCGACCATCAGCTCAGCCTATGCGCTGCGCGGTCAGCTGGCCGTGCCACCGACGCGGCGCAGCAGCAGTTCCTGCAGATGGGCCCGGGGGGCGTCGTCACCGCCGGTACGCCGGGTCCAGGTCCCGTCGCCGGCCAGCTCGAACGCGTCCACTTCGGGGCTCATCGCGGCGGTCAGCACATGGTCCAACTCGGCGCGGGCGATCGGGTCGCTCACCCGCACCAGCGCCTCCACCCGCCGGTCCAGGTTGCGGTGCATGAGGTCGGCCGAGCCCATCCAGAACTCGGCCTCACCGTTGTTGCCGAACCGGAAGACCCGGGAGTGTTCCAGGAACCGGCCGAGGATCGAGCGGACCCTGATGTTCTCCGACAGCCCCGGCACCCCTGGGCGCAGCGTGCACATGCCCCGGATGAGCAGGTCGACGTGGACGCCGGCCTGGGAGGCGCGGTACAGCGCGTCGGTCACCCCCTCGTCGACCAGGGAGTTGACCTTGAACTGGACCAGGCCGGGCATGCCCAGGCGGACGTGTGAGATCTCCCGCTCGATCCGCTCGATGAGGCCGCTGCGGATGCCCTGCGGGGCGACCAGCAACCGCCGGTACGCGGTCTGCCGGCTGTATCCGGTGAGCACGTTGAACAGGTCGGTGAGGTCGGCGCCGATCTCCGGGTCGGCGGTGAGCATGCCGAAGTCCTCGTATAGTCGGGCCGTCTTCGGGTGGTAGTTGCCGGTGCCGATGTGGCAGTAGCGACGGATCTGGTTGCCCTCCTGCCGGACCACCAGCGCGGTCTTGCAGTGCGTCTTCAAGCCGACCAGGCCGTACACCACGTGGCAGCCGGCGCGTTCCAACGTGCGGGCCCAGCCGATGTTCGCCACCTCGTCGAAGCGGGCCTTCACCTCCACCAGCACCACCACCTGCTTGCCGGCGGCGGCCGCGTCGACGAGCGCGTCGACGATCGGGGAGTCGCCGCTGGTCCGGTAGAGGGTCTGCTTGATGGCCAGCACGTTCGGGTCGGCGGCGGCCTGCTCGATGAAGCGCTGCACGCTGGTGGCGAACGAGTGGTACGGGTGGTGCACCAGGATGTCCCCGTCGCGCAGTGTGGAGAAGACGCTGCGCGGCACCTCACCCTCGGCGAGCCGGGGATGGGTGGCCGGCACGAACGGCGGGTCCTTCAGGTCGGGCCGGTCCGCCTCGCCGTAGACCTGCCACAGCGCGGACAGGTCCAGCAGGCCGGGCACCCGCAGCACGTCCTGGTCGTCCATGTCCAGCTCGCGGACGAGCAGCTCCAACATGTGGTCGGAGATGGACGCGGCGACCTCCAGGCGGACCGGGGGACCGAACCGCCGACGGGCCAGCTCCCGTTCCAGGGCCTGCAGCAGATCCTCGTCGCGGTCCTCGTCGACCTCCACCTCGGCGTTGCGGGTGACCCGGAACAGGTGGCACTCGACCACCTGCATGCCACTGAACAGCTGCCCCAGGTGCACCGAGATCAGGTCCTCCACCGGCAACATCCGGACGCCCGGCTGGTCCCGGTCCACCCGGACGAAGCGGGGGACGTTGTTGGGCACCTTCACCCGGGCGAACAGCTCCGAACCGCCGTCCGGGTCACGAACCGACACCGCCAGGTTCAGCGACCGCCCCGAGATGTACGGGAACGGGTGCGCCGGGTCCACAGCGAGCGGGGTCAGCACCGGGAAGATGTGCTCCCGGAAGTAGGTGCGCAGCCGCTCCCGCTCGCCGTCGCCCAACTCGCCCCAGCGCAGGATGCGGATGCGCTCGTCGGCCAGCTTGGGCAGCACGTCGTCGACGAAGCAGGCGGCGTGCCGGGCGCCCAGCGCGGCGGTCCGCTCGGCGATCAGCTCCAACTGCGTACGCAGGGGCAGCCGGTCCCCGCCGCGCACCGGCAGGCCGGCGGAGAGCCGCCGCTTCAGCCCGGCGATGCGCACCATGTAGAACTCGTCGAGATTGCTGGCGAAGATGGCCAGGAACTTGGCCCGCTCCAGCAGCGGGGTGCGCGGGTCCTCGGCCAGGGTGAGCACCCGGGCGTTGAAGTCGAGCCAGGACAGCTCCCGGTTGAGGAACCGGTCCTCGGGCAGCGGCGGGGCCGTCGGTGGCTCGTCGTCGTCCTCCGCTGCGGCGCCGGTCGGCAGGTCGTCGGGCAGGACCGGGTGGACGTCACCGGCGGCCGGGCCGTCCGCCTCGATGTTCGGGGCGGGGTCGATGACCTCGTCCAGCCCGGAGGAGGCGGCACCAGGATCGTCGGCGAGCGTGTCGGCGCGGGCGGCACTGGCACGTTCGGCACGGGACGGGCGGAAGCGCCCATCGGTGCCGCGCGTACGGGAGCCGTTGCGGAGGTCGGTGGCGGGCGGGTGGGCCGGTTGCTCGCGAGGGGTGCTCACCCGCTCATAATCACCCGATTACGGTAAACGCAAAATGAACTTGGGCTCGCCGGGTCAGATCATCGTCGGCAATGTCACCCGGACAACCTCGCCGTCGGGATCGGTGTCGATGCGGACCCGCTGCCCGAGCCGGAGAAGTCGCAGCCCGGAGGCGTCGAAGGCCCGGGCGGGGAAACGCATCTCGGTGCCGTCGTCGAGCAGCAGGACTCCGCTGCGCGTCGCCGCGTCGTAGCTGGCCACAGTGCCCTGCATGCTGGCACCGTACACCCGGCGGTTGACCCAGTGGCGTGGGCTCAGCCCGCCGGGCGGCTCAGCCTGCGGCGCGGGCGGGGCGACCGGCGGCCATCAGTGCGGCGGTGCGCGGCCCCAGCCCGAGGCGGGCGGCGGCGGCCAGGTCCGCGGCGGTGTCCACGTCCCGGCGCAGGCTGGGCCAGTCGCCGTCGAGCGGCAGCGCACCGCTCGCCGCGTGCGCTACCGCCGAGCCCACCCCGAAACGCGGATCCAGCGGCACATCCGGGCCGGCGGTGAGCAGCACGGTGCCCCCGCCGGGCGCGTCCGGCAGGAACCGGCGTACCCCCTGCCGGCCGTTCTGCGCCGCGAGCAGCGCGCCGGCCAACTCGGCCGGGCGCAGCGCCGGCACATCCGCGGTGATCCCGGCCACCCACCCGGCGGCGGCAGTGGCCGCCCCGTGCCGGAACGCGGCGTTCAGGCCGGCGTCCGGCTCGTCCGGCAGCACCCGCGCGCCGGCGGCCCGTGCCGCCGCCGCCACCCGGGCGTCGTCGGTGACCACCAGGGCCTCGGCGACCGCCGGGCAGGCCAGCACCGCGCGGAGCGTGTCGGCCGCCAGGGCCAGCGCCAACTCCTCATGGGGTACGCCGGGCAGCGCGCCCCGCAGCCGGCTCTTGGCTACGGCCAGCCGCTTCACCGGCACCACCACGGCCCACCTCGGCTGAGTCACGTCCGCAATCCTGCCAGCCGGACGGTGGGCCCCTCGCTGGCCGTACCGGGGGCGAGCAGGCATGATTTCCGCTGCGGGCGTCGCGGGCGGGATGTCGCGGCGGGGTTGGGGCGCGAAAGAGGAGGCACAGTGGCACGGCGGAGGCTGGGGTTCTGGCAACGGTTCGCCGTGTGGCTGGTGAAGCCGGTGATGACCGTCTGGACCCGGCGTACCTGGCGTGGTCAGGAGCATCTCCACGGCGACGGCGGCATGATCATCGTCGCGAACCACATCTCCCACGCCGACCCACTGGTGTCCGCGCACTTCATCTACGACTCCGGGCGCTGGCCGCAGTACCTGGGCAAGGCCAGCGTGTTCCGGGTGCCGGTGGTCGGCTGGATCCTGCACCGGTGCCGGCAGATCCCGGTCGAGCGGGGCAGCGTTGACGCCGTCCGCTCACTGGACGCACTGGTCGCCGCGCTCGACGAGGGCGGCGCCGTCGTGATCTACCCTGAGGGCACCACCACGCGACAGCCGGAGCTCTGGCCGATGAAGGCCAAGACCGGTGCGGCCCGGCTGGCCCTGGCCACCGGCGCCCCGGTCGTACCGGTGGTGATGTGGGGGCCGGAACGGATCTTCGACCCGCGGACGACCCGTGTCAGCCTGCGACCCCGGATCCCGGTGACCGTTGCCGCCGGGGAGCCGATCGACCTGAGCCGATGGGCGGACGCCCAGCCGACCCGGGCCACCCTCGAGGAGATGACGGACACCATCATGTTGCGGCTGCGGGACATGCTCGCCGAGATCCGTGGCGGTACCCCGCCGCCACTGTGGGAGCGACCGGCCCGGTCCTCCGTCGGCCCCGAGCAGCGGGACGACGCGGCATGAGCGAGCGGATCGTCTGGCTCAGTAGCGGTGCCGTTCAGGCCGCCGCGAAGCGAAGCGGAGCGGTGGCATGAGCGGTCACGTCGCGGTTCTCGGTGCCGGTTCCTGGGGCACCGCGTTCGCCAAGATCCTCGCGGACGCGGGGCGGGACGTGACGGTGTGGGCCCGCCGGGCACCGGTCGCCGAGTGCATCCGGACCGAGCGACGCAATCCGGAGTACCTGCCCGGCCTGCTGCTCCCGGCCCGCGTCACCGCCACCGCCGACGCCGCCGAGGCGATCACCGGTGCCGAGGTGGTGGTGTTGGCAGTGCCGTCGCAGACCCTGCGCGGCAACCTCGCCGAATGGGCCGGGCACCTGCACCCGGACTCCACCCTGGTATCGCTGATGAAGGGCATCGAGCTGGGCACCACCAAGCGGATGAGCGAGGTCATCGTGGAGACCGCCGGGGTCGCCGCGGACCGGGTGGTCGTCGTGTCCGGCCCGAACCTGGCCCCGGAGATCGCCGCCGAGCAGCCCGCAGCGACAGTGGTCGCCGGGACGAACAGCGCCCGCGCCACGCTCGTCCAGTCGTCGATCCGGACCCCGTACCTGCGCCCCTACACCAACGACGACGTGATCGGCTGTGAGCTGGGCGGGGCGGTCAAGAACGTGATCGCCCTGTCGTACGGCATCGCCACCGCGATGGGTTTCGGCGACAACACCCGGGCCATGCTGATGACCCGTGGGCTGGCCGAGACGGCCCGACTGGGCGTGGCGCTCGGCGCGGACCCGATCACCTTCGCCGGCCTCGCCGGCATGGGCGACCTGGTCGCGTCCTGCTCGTCCCCGCTGGCCCGCAACCGCACCTTCGGCGAGCATCTGGGCCGGGGCGAGACGCTGGAGCAGGCCCAGACCGCCACCCGACAGACCGCCGAGGGCGTGAAGAGCTGCCTGGCGATCCGCGACCTGGCCCGGGCGCACGGCGTGGAGATGCCGATCACCGAGCACGTCGAGCGGATCTGCCACGAGGGCATGGACCCGCGCCTTGCCGTGGAGACCCTGATGAGCCGCACCGCCAAACCCGAGTCGTACGAGTGAGGAACCCGATGAGCGAGTGGGGAGACGGCACCCGCTGCGTACGTGCCGGCCTGCCCGAGCCGGCGCCGGGGGACCCGTTCCTACCCGGGCCGGTCTTCGCCGCGCCGTACCACCTCGATCCGTTCGAGGGTCAGGGCACGTCACCGAACGGCTACGGTCGCCCCGACAACCCGACCCGCCGGCTGCTGGAGGCGGCGGTCGGCGAGCTGGAGGGCGGTGACTGCCGCGTCTTCGCGACCGGTCAGGCGGCCATCACCGGCCTGCTGCTCAGCCTGCTGCGGCCGGGGGACACAGTGGTGCTCCCCACCGACGGATACTTCCCGGTCCGGGCGTTCGCCACAGGTGTGCTGGAGGCGATCGGCGTCCGGGTGCTGTTCGCGCCGACCGTCGGGCCGTACCCGTCGTTCGAGGGCGTCCGGCTGGTGCTGGTGGAGACGCCCGCCAACCCGGGCCTCGACGTGGTCGACGTGGCGGCCCTGGCCGAGCGGGCGCACGCCGCCGGCGCGCTGCTCGCGGTGGACAACACCACAGCCACCCCGCTCGGACAGCGTCCGTTGGATCTCGGTGCCGACCTGGTTGTCGCCTCCGGGACGAAGGCGCTCACCGGCCACTCCGACCTGCTGCTGGGCTACCTGGCCAGCCGGTCCACCGAGCTGATCGAGGCGGTGACGACCTGGCGTACCACCACCGGGGCGGTTCCGGGCGCGTTCGACGCCTGGCTGGCCCACCGGTCACTGGCCACTCTCGACCTGCGGCTGGCGCGGCAGAGCGCCAACGCCGCCGCTGTCGTGGACCTGCTCGCGGGCCGGTCGGACGTGACCGGCCTGCGGTGGCCGGGGCGGCCGGAGGACCCGGCGTACCCGGTGGCCTCGGCGCAGATGCGCCGGATACCGGGGGTGCTCTCGTTCGACCTGGGCGACGCTGACCGGGTGGGCCGATTCGTCGAGGCCGCCACGCTGGTGGCGGCGGCGACCTCCTTCGGTGGCCTGCACACCACTGCCGACCGGCGGGCGCAGTGGGGCGACGACACCGCTCCCGGCTTCGTCCGGCTCTCCTGCGGCGCTGAGGACACCGCGGACCTGGTGGCCGACATCGCCGCCGCGTTGGATGTGGCGGGATCGGTCTGACGTCTCCCATGGCGCTCCCTTTCCGCACCGACCGGGCCGCCCTGGTGGGTCGGTTGCGGGCCGCCGGTTGCGTCTACGCCGAGGACGAGGCCGAGTTGCTGCTGGCCGCCGCGCGAAGCCCTGCGGCGTTGGCTGACCTGACCGACCGTCGGGTGGCGGGCGTTCCGTTGGAGTACCTGCTCGGCTGGGCGGAGTTTTGCGGCCTGCGGATCGCCGTCGACGAGGGCGTCTTCGTGCCCCGGGCCCGGACCGCCCTGCTGGTCGAGGTGGCGGCCGACCTGACCGGCGCGGCTCCGGCCGTGGTCGACCTGTGCTGCGGCTCCGGGGCCACCACCGTCGCGCTGGCACACCGGCTCGCGCCGCGCTGGCTGGCCGCCGCCGACATCGACCCGGCGGCTGTGGCGTGTGCGCGCCGCAACGTCGTCGGGTTGGAGGTCGAGGTGTACGAGGGTGACCTCTTCGCGCCGCTGCCCCGGCAGTGGCGGGGTCGGCTGGACCTGGTGGTCGCCAACGCCCCGTACGTGCCGACCGACGCGGTCGCGCTGATGCCGCCGGAGGCGCGGCTGCACGAGGCCCCGGTGGCGCTCGACGGCGGCCCGGACGGGCTGTCCGTGTTGCGCCGGGTGGGTGCCGACGCCGCCGAGTGGCTGACCCCCGGCGGCCACCTGGTGGTCGAAGCCGGCACCACCCAGGTCGAAACCCTTTGCGCGGCCTTCACCGCGGCCGGCCTGGTACCCACAGTGCGCCACGACGAGGACCTGGACGCCACCGCGGTCTGCGCCCGCCGCCCCTAACCCGCCCCGCCCCACCCGCCCCGCCCCGCCCGCCCCCACCCCACCCCACCCCGCCCCGCCCCGCCCCCTCCCCGCGATCTTGCAGTTTCGGTTGTCGGGATGAGTGGGATGCCCCTTGTGTCGGGACAGCAAGTGCAAGATCGCGGGGAGGGTGCGGCTGCCCGGGCATGGCGGGGGAGGGGGGTTGGCACTAGCCTCGGCTCACACTCACGACGGCGGGAGGCGGTTTCGGTGGGCAGCGCAGGGGTGCCGGTGGTCGTCGGGCTGGACAACGGCGGCACCAGCAACAACGCCACAGTGCTGACGGTGGACGGCCGCTTCCTGGTGGACGGGCTGTTGGAGATCCCCAGCGAGGTACGGGCCGGGCCGGAGGCGGCGATCGAGGCGTTGGCCCAGGCGCTGGACGGCGCGCTGGCGCAGACCGGCGTGCCGCGCGACCTGGTTCAGGCGGTCGGGCTGGACACTCCCGGCCCGGCCAGCGCCGAGGGCGTCATCTCGTCGCGGGGCTCCACCAACTTCTCCCAGCCGGCCTGGCGCGGCTTCGACGTGCGAGGGGCGCTGGAGCGGCGGCTCGGGCTGCCGGTGATCTATCACAACGACGGCAACGCGGCGGCGCTCTACGCCCACCACGTCTACTTCGGCGCCGACGCGATGAACCGCTCGTCGGTGTCCGCGATCGTCGGCACCGGCCTCGGCGGCGGTGTGGTCGAGAGCGGCCGGGTGATCGCCGGTGCGGCCGGGATGGCGGGGGAGTTGGGCCATGTGCACATCCCGCTCACTGGGCTGCTCGGCCCGGGCCAGCCGGAGCCCACCTGCGCCTGCGGCTTCACCGGAGATGTCGAGAGCGTCGCCTCGTTGACCGGCATCGAACGCAACCTGCTGCCGTACTGGCTGACCCGGTACCCCGAGCACCCGCTCGTGGCCGAGCCGGTGGCCCGGGGGGCCAAGCTGGTCCGGGGGTACGGCGAGCGCGAGGACGCTCTCGCGCGGGACCTCTTCACCCAGCAGGCGATGGCGTTGGGGCGGCTGTTCACCGTCGCCGCGAACTTCACCGACCCGCACGCGTACTTCGTCGGGGGCGGAGTGGTGGAGGCGGCGCCGGAGTTCCGCGACTGGTTTCTGGCGACTGTCCGCGAGCACACGGTCCTCCGCGAGGAGCAGGCCGCGGTGGCCGCCTTCGCCCTGGTACCGGATCGGGACATGGCCGGTGCCCGAGGCGTCGCGATCGCCGCGCTGGAGGCGCTACGCGCCGTGCCGGAGCCTCGTCGGCTGGTTGCCTGAGCCGGCGCGGGCCTCGGCCCGCACCGGCTCGGCACCTGTGGTCAGCGCTGCGGTGGCGCCTGGGCGAAGGCGGCCCAGGCCGCCGTTGGGAACAGCAGAGCCGGGCCGGCCGGGTCCTTGGAGTCGCGCACAGCAACGAGCCGCGGGATCGCGGCCACCTCCACGCAGGCGCCTTCGTCGCCGCTGCGGCTGCTCTTGCGCCACCGCGCCGCGGCCAACGCCGCTGTGATCATCGGGGTCATCGGTCCTACCGTCCCTTCAGGACTGACAGGAGCATCTCGCGGCTGTCCGCCGGGCTGAGCGCCACGCTTCGGAGATGCTCCATGATCTTGGTGCAGGTACGCGTCTCGCCGGCGCGGTCGAGGATCATCTGACCCGCAACTGTCTCCACCGACGCGATGATCGGGTCCTCCGGGTCGGCGAACTCGAGGATGTGCAGGGAACCCCGGGTGCCCCGGTGGTAGCCGGCGGAGAGCGGGATCACCTGGACGCTGATGTTCGGCAACTCGGCCATCTTGACCAGGTGCCGTAGTTGCCCGTTCATCACCGACTGGTCACCGACCGGCCGTAGCAGCGCGCCCTCGTCGATGATCGCGTCGAGGATGGGCGGCTGGTCGGCGGTGAGCCGCTGTTGTCGGTCGAGCCGGATCTTGACCCGCTGCTCCACCAGGTCGTCGCCGAGGGTGTGTGGCCCGCCGCGCATCACGCCACGGATGTAGTCAGCGGTCTGCAACAGGCCGGGGACCACCGAGGGCTCGAAGTTGGCGATGGCTGTTGCCTCGGCCTCCAGCGCGATGAAGTCGATGGTGCGCGGATCCAGCAGGTAGGAGTACGACACCCACCAGCCGGGCTTGCGGGCGTCCTTGGCGAGCTGCACCGCCGCGGCCACCTCCTCGGCACTCACCCCGTACGACGTGAGCAGGGCGCGCACGGTGGCCGGGCTGATCAGGGTCTGGGCGTTCTCGTAGCGGGAGAGGGTGCTGCGGGTGCTGTTGATCTCATCCGCCGCGGTCTCCAGCGTCAGCCCGGCGGCTTCCCGGTGGTGGCGCAGGGCGATGCCGAGCCGGCGGGCGCGGGCGGTCTTCGGAGCCATGCATCGATGGTCGCACACATTTGCGGGAACGTCTGCATGAGAGAACGTCGATGGGAGTTGCATTCACGCCTATACACGTGTCAATCTGTTATGGCGTCCTCACCGCCGGTTGTCGTGGCGACGGTGGTGGTGAGCGACCGGAGGGGATGGGGCGCGCGGCGATCGGGTTTCTCCCCCGTACCCGATCGTCGCGTGCCGCCCCTCCATCCCGGCCTGCCGGAAGGAGACGACGTGCGAACCCGCCCGGAGCCCCCCGCCGTACCCTCGGGCGGAGTGCGATGACCCGCTTCCTCGTGGTGCTCACCGATGTGCGCCACGTCGAGGGCGTCAACCGCAACGAGCGGGTCGCGCCGGAACGGCGCCGGCAGGTCGTCGGCGCGAGCAGCCGGGAGGCCGCCGACCGCATCGCCGGAGCGTTCATGGCGCTGGGCATGGTGCGGGCCGGCCGGCAGCGGGTGAAGGTGATCGCGGTCGGGCGCCGGCACTCCCGGGACTGAACAGGCCCAGGTCGGCGGTCTGTGGCAGCACTACCGTCCGATTACACACCGTATATCCTCTCCTGACTGTTTGCCGTGTCGTGCCGTGGCTCGCCGGGTATCGCCTCGCCCTGCGGCCACGCACAGTAAGGTCAACCGGGTGAGCGCCACCGGCGAGCACGACCAGCCGCAGTCGCGTACGAAGAGGTGACCGGAGTGACCACCCCAGGCAAGACCCGCGTGGCGATCGTCTTCGGCGGCCGCAGCCCGGAGCACGGCATCTCCTGCGTCAGCGCCGGCAGTGTGTTCGGCGCACTCGACCCGGACGAGTTCGAGGTGGTGCCGGTGGGCATCACCCGGGCGGGCCAGTGGGTGCTGACCAACGGAGACCCCGCCCAGCTCGCGATCAACGCCCGTCAGCTGCCGGAGATCACCGCCGACTCGGGTGACGACATCGTGCTGCGCGCCGACCCCACCGGCAACGGACTGATGGTGCTCGACCCGACCGAGGGCCCCCGGGCGCTGGCCGACGTGGACGTGGTCTTCCCGGTGCTGCACGGCACCTACGGCGAGGACGGCACCATCCAGGGAATGCTGGAGATGGCCGGCATCCCCTACGTCGGGGCGAACGTGTTCGCCTCCGCGGCCGCCATGGACAAGGAGTTCACCAAGAAGCTCTGTGCCGTCGAGGGCATCCCGGTCGGCACGTACGCGGTGCTGCGCAACGGCATGACGCTCAGCGAGCAGGACAAGGAGCGGCTCGGCCTGCCCGTCTTCGTCAAGCCGTCCCGGGCCGGGTCGTCGTTCGGCGTCAGCAAGGTCACCGACTGGGCAGAGCTGGACGCGGCCGTCGCCGCCGCCCGGCAGTTCGACCCGAAGGTCATCATCGAGGCCGCGATCGTCGGCCGCGAGATCGAGTGCGGTGTGCTGGAGGGCGAGGCCGGCGGCACGCCCGAGGCGTCCGTGCTGGCCGAGGTGCGGGTCGTCGCCGACCACGACTTCTACGACTTCGAGGCGAAGTACCTCGACGACTCCTGCGAGTACGACATCCCGGCCAACCTGCCGGAGAAGGTGACCCGCCAGGTGCAGGAGTACGCCGTCCGCGCGTTCACCGCACTGGACTGCGCCGGTCTGGCCCGGGCCGACTTCTTCGTCACTCCCGACCTGGACGTCTACCTCAACGAGATCAACACGATGCCCGGCTTCACCCCGACGTCGATGTTCCCGCGGATGTGGGCGGCCTCCGGCCTGGAGTACCCGAAGCTGGTCAACCGGCTGATCCGTACCGCCCAGCGGCGCGGCGTCGGCCTGCACTGAGCCGTCCGAACCCCGCCCGCGCCGGTCAGCCGACGCGGGCGGAGTCGGTTCGGATTCAGCGCTGGCAGCCGGACGGGATCGCGCCGCCGGAGGGCACGCTCGCCACGATCGTGCTGGAGATCGTCGGCAACCACTGCAACGGCTGCTCGTACGAGCGCGGGACGCGCACCGTGATCAGCGTCTCCCGATCGACTGTGGAGAGGACCGCCGCGTCGGCCTGCTCGGCCAGGTGCCAGCAGACCCGGTTGACCGTCCAGACCTCGTCGGTGCTGGGGAAGGCCGGCTCGGTGCCGCCGCAGGCCACGGTCAGCGCGGGGTCGCCGTAGGCGGCGTTCTGCTCCGGACCGGCGGTGACCGGCCGCTGGGCCAGGTCGCGGATGCTCGCCGGAAGCTGGGAGAGCAGGGCCCGGCAGACAGTGGCCGGGCGGGCGGCCAGCGCCGGGGCGGCCATCTCCACCGGGGTGGTGGACTGCACCCGGGCGGTGGTCGCGGAGGGCGTCGGCGCGGCGGCCGGCGTGTCCGGGCTGAGCTTGCTGAAGGCCAGCACGGCCACCAGCAGCGTGATCGGCAGCGCGATCAACGTGGCCAGCAGGGCCGCGCCACGCATGGTCCGATCGCGGCCGGCCGGCGCGGCGGCGGCCGGATCGGTCGACTCGCGGTTACCGTCAGCCGGCTCGGACGTACCGTCGGCCGCGTCGCGCGCCCTGTCGTCGTCCAGAGCCGAGGAGGAGGTCGTCATCTCGTCCACTTACAGCCGCACCACCGAACACGTGAGGGTGCGGGTGATGCCGGGCACCATCTGCACCTTGCTGACGATGAGTTTGCCGAGCTCGTCGACGGTGTTCGCCTCGGTGAGGACGACCACGTCGTACGGGCCGGTGACGGCGTCGACGCGTACCACGCCGGGGATGTCCGCGATGAGACCCGCCACGTCACGTGCGCGCCCGACCTCGGTCTGGATGAGGATGTACGCCTGTACCACGACTCGACCTCCGTCCGTCGCCGCCCGGGAGCGGCCCGAAGGGTGAAAGTACCTTACGGACCAGGTCTGATCCCTATCGGTGGTCAAGGAGCAGCGGTGAGCGAGCACGGCGGAGCCGGGCAGCACGGGCGGAACGCCCGCGGTGGCGTCGGCGTGTCCGGGATCGGGGAGTTCGGGCTGATCGGGAAGATCACCGCCCGGCTGTCGTACGGGCCGACGACCCTGCTCGGTCCGGGCGACGACGCGGCGGTGGTGGCCGCGCCGGACGGCCGGGTGGCGGCCTCCACCGACGTGCTTGTCGACGGGCGGCACTTCCGGCGGGACTGGTCCTCGGCCCGCGACGTCGGGCACCGGGCGGCAGCCGCCAACCTGGCGGACATCGCGGCGATGGGTGCCACGCCGACAGCCCTGCTGGTCGCTCTCTGCATGCCGGCGGACCTGGACACCGCGTGGGCGGAGGAACTGGCCGACGGGCTCTCCGCGGAGGCGGCGACTGTCGGCGCGAGCGTCGTCGGCGGCGACATGTCGGCCAGTCCCACCCTGACCGTCGCGGTCACCGCGCTGGGCGACCTGGCGGGCCGTCCGCCCGTGCTGCGCTCGGGCGCCCGACCGGGGGACGTGCTCGCTCTGGCGGGGCGCACCGGGTTCGCGGCAGCCGGGCTGACCGTGCTGACCCGGGGCTTCCGTACCCCTCGGCTGTTGGTCGAGGCGTACCGGCGGCCGCAGGTGCCCTACCAGGCCGGCCCGCAGGCCGCCCTGCTCGGCGCCACCTCCATGATCGACGTGTCGGACGGGCTCCTCGCCGACCTCGGGCACGTCTCGGCGGCCAGCGGGGTGGCGATCGACGTACGCCGCGACGGGTTCGAGGTGCCCCGGCAGATGGCCGACGCGGCGCAGGCGCTCGGCGTCGACCCGTACACCTGGATCCTCGCCGGTGGCGACGATCATGCGCTGGCCGCGACCTTCCCCCCGGCGGTGGCGCTGCCGCCGGACTGGCGGCCGATCGGTCTGGTCACCGAGGGTGCCGGCGTGACTGTCGACGGCGTCGCCCACGACGGCCCGGCCGGCTGGGACCACTTCCGGTGAGGCCCGCAGGCGGCCGTACCCTGGATACCGTGAGTGAGATCGAGATCCGGGTGGTGCGGTTCGACGCACCGGTGGCGCAGCACCTGATCATCGCCGCACTGGCCGACCTCGGTGCCCGCTACGGTGGCACCGGCGACGACACCCCGGTGGACGCGGCCGAGTTCGAGCCGCCCGATGGGGCGTTCCTGGTGGCCTACCTGGCCGGCGAGCCGGTCGGCTGCGGTGGCTGGCGCAGCCACGGCGCGGACAGCGCGGAGCTGAAGCGGATGTACACGGCCCCGGCGGCACGGGGGCGGGGGGTGGCCCGCGCGGTGCTGGCGGCCGTCGAGCGCTCCGCCCGCGAGCACGGCCGCAAGCGAGTGGTCCTGGAGTGTGGCGACAAGCAGCCCGAGGCGATCGCCATGTACGGCTCCGCCGGGTACGAGCGGATCCCGAACTTCGGCTTCTACAAGGACGCGGAGGGTTGCGTCTCCTTCGGCCGCACCCTCTGACCTGTGGGTCAGCCCTGCCGGGCCCGACCGGCCCGTGTGCCGGGTGTCACGGTCGGCCCGGCCGGGGCCGCGCGCCAGACGTAGGCGCGCGGTGCCGGGCCGCGGACACGACTAAGCCGGCGGACCCTCTGGGTCCGCCGGCTGAGCCGAACGAAAAGGTGGGTGCTACCGCGTCAGGCGCGGGTGACCTTGCCGGCCTTGATGCACGAGGTGCAGACCTTCAACTTCTTGGTGTTGCCGCCACCGGCCGGGGTACGCACCGACTGGATGTTCGGGTTCCAGCGGCGGTTGGTCCGCCGGTGCGAGTGGGACACGTTGTGGCCGAAGCCCGGTCCCTTGCCACAGACGTCGCACACGCTAGCCACGGGATACTCCTGGGATTGATACGTTCATGAGGTCGCCGGCAGGTGCTGCCCGGGCAACCTGGTCAGGTTACCCGATGACTCGCCGACCCGGCCAACCGGCCCGGTCCGGCGCTCGCCCGTGCTCCGGCTTCCGCCTGGTCGTGGGCCCGCCCGCCCAGCGGTGGGCCGGCCCGGCGGCAAGGGTACCGGAGGCGCTCGTCCGCGCCGCCGCCAGCGCCGGCCCGGGCCGGCGAGGACACGCCGGACGAGTCCGACGGGTGTCGGTGCGCGCCAGTAGGCTTCTGCCCGTGCTGGACACCCTCGACGCCGCCGCGGTCCGCCGCTGGTGCGCGAGCGGGCTGGCCGCACTGAAGCGCCACCAGGGCGAGATCGACCAGCTCAACGTCTATCCGGTGCCCGACGGCGACACCGGCACCAACCTGGTGCTCACCCTCACCTCGGCGCAGCAGGCCCTCGCCATGGATCTGGACACTCTCCCCGACAGCGGGCCGACGGCGCACGGGCACGCGCTACGGCTGATGGCCCAGGGCGCGCTGCTCGGCGCGCGGGGCAACTCCGGGGTGATCCTCTCGCAGATCCTGCGTGGTTTCGCCGACCAGGTCGCCGGGGTGCCGGCGGTGCGTGGCAGGGAATTGGCCGCCGCGCTGCGCTCCGGCACCACCGCCGCGTACACAGCGGTCTCCCGGCCGGTCGAGGGCACAGTGCTCACCGTTGTCGCGGCGGCCGCCGCCGCGGCCGAGGGCGCGGACAGCGACGACCTGCCGACGGTGGCCGGTGTCGCGGCCCGGGCGGCGGCCGAGGCCCTCGCCCGCACACCGGAACAGCTACCGGCGCTGGCCCGCGCCGGTGTGGTCGACGCCGGTGGCCGAGGGCTCTGCGTCCTGCTCGACGCCCTGGTCGAGGTGCTGACCGGGGAGCGCACCGCCCGGCCCGCGCCGACGCCGCGCTCCGCCGCCCGCCCGGCGGCCACCGTCGCCCGCGAGACCGGTTCCGACGAATACGCGTACGAGGTGCAGTTCCTGCTCGACGCCCCGGCCGAGGCGGTCGCCGGTCTGCGGCGGGCGCTCGACGCCCTGGGAGATTCGCTGGTCGTCGTCGGCGACGGGCGCGAGCCGGAAGGCACCTGGAACGTGCACGTGCACGTCAACGACGTGGGTGCGGCGGTCGAGGCCGGTGTTGCCGCCGGCCGCCCCTACCGCATCTCGGTCACCCGGTTCGCCGACCAGTCGGAGTCGCCCTCCGGCCCGGTGGTGGCCGGCCGGGCCGCTGTGGTGGTGGCCACCGGCGGCGGCATCGCCGACCTGTTCGCCGCGGAGGGCGCCACGGTCGTGCCGGGCAACCCGTCCACCGGTGAGCTGCTGGACGCCGTCCGCAGCACCGGCGCGGCCCGGGTGGTGGTGCTGCCCAACGACGCCAACACCGAGGCGGTGGCGAGCGCTGCCGCCCGCGAGGCCCATCGGTACGGCATCAAGGTGAGCGTGGTGCCGACCCGCTCACCGGTGCAGGCCCTCGCAGCCCTCGCGGTCCGCGACGGTGACCGCCGTTTCGAGGACGACGTCATCGCGATGGCCGAGGCGGCCGGCGCCTGCCGCTATGCCGAGGTCTGCCATGCCAGCCGGGAGGCGCTGACAGTGGCCGGCCCGTGCCGTCCCGGTGACGTGCTGGCGCTGGTGGAGGGGGAGGTGCACCTGATCGGCACCGACCTCACCGACACCTGCGCCGCGGTGGTCGACCGGATGCTCGGCGGTGGTGGCGAGATGGTCACCCTGCTGGCCGGGGTGGACGCCCCGGCCGGGCTCACCGACGCCGTCCGCGCGCACGTCGCGCGGCGCTGGCCGTTCGTCGAGGTGCACGCGTACCCGGGCGGCCAGCCGTTTTATCCGCTCCTGGTAGGGATCGAATGAGCGAACCAGCCACTGTGGACACTCCGCTGAAGAAGCTGGTCGGGGACAAGACAGCCAAGGCGCTGGCCTCGCACCTCGACCTGCACACCGCGGGTGACCTGGTCTACCACTTTCCGCGTCGCTACGACGAGCGTGGTGAGCACACCGACATCCGCTCACTGGACGTCGGTGAGCAGGTCACCGTGTTGGCCCAGGTGCAGCGCACCGCGGTGCGCCCGATGCGTCAGCGGCGGGGCAATCTGCTGGAGGTGACAGTCGGCGACGGCTCCGGCGGGGTGCTGACGTTGACCTTTTTCGGCAACCAGGCGTGGCGCGAGCGAGAGCTGCGCCCGGGCCGGTGGGGTCTGTTCGCCGGCAAGGTCACCGAGTTCCGGGGCAAACGGCAGCTCAACGGCCCGGAGTACGTCCTGCTCGGCGAGGGTGGCGACGGCGAGGCGGCGGTCAGCGACGACATCGAGGAGTTCGCCGGGGCGTTGATCCCGGTCTACCCGGCCGCCGCGGCCGTGCCGACCTGGGTGATCGCGCGCTGCGTGCGCGTCGTACTGGACACCTTCACCCCGCCGGACGATCCACTGCCGAGCGCCGTGCGGGCCAGCCGCAAGCTGGTCGGGCTGGGCGCCGCGCTGACCGAGATCCACCGGCCGTCCAGCAAGGAGGCGCTGCACCAGGCGCGGCGGCGCCTCAAGTGGGACGAGGCCTTCGCCGTCCAGGTGACCCTGGTGCAGCGCAAGCACCGGGCGGCCGACTGGCCGGCCCGGCCCCGCCCGGCGCACCCTGGCGGGCTGTTGGAGGCCTTCGACGCCCGACTCCCGTACGAGCTGACGGCCGGTCAGCGGGAGGTCGGTGTGGAGATCGCGGCGGACCTGGCCACTCCGCACCCCATGCACCGTCTGTTGCAGGGCGAGGTGGGCTCGGGCAAGACGGTGGTGGCGCTACGGGCGATGCTTCAGGTGGTCGACGCGGGCGGGCAGGCCGCGCTGCTGGCGCCCACCGAGGTGCTGGCCGCCCAGCACCACCGGGGCATGCTCGACCTGCTCGGGCCGCTCGGGCGAGCCGGTGAGCTGGGCTCCGCCGAGCACGCCACCCGGGTCGAGCTGGTCACCGGCTCGCTGGGCGCGGCGGCCCGCCGCCGGGCGCTCGGCGAGGTGGCCAGCGGCGCCGCCGGCATCGTGCTCGGCACCCACGCCCTGCTGTACGAGGGGGTCGACTTCGCCGACCTCGGCCTGGTGGTGGTCGACGAGCAGCACCGCTTCGGCGTGGAGCAGCGCGACGCCCTGCGGGCCAAGGCCGACCAACCGCCGCACGTGCTGGTGATGACGGCCACCCCTATCCCGCGCACTGTGGCGATGACCGTCTACGGCGACCTGGAGGTCTCCACGCTCTCCCAGCTGCCCCGGGGGCGGTCGCCGATCACCTCGCACGTGGTGCCGGCCGCCGAGAAGCCGGCCTACCTGGACCGGGCCTGGCGTCGACTGCGCGAGGAGGTGACCGCCGGCCACCAGGCGTACGTGGTGTGCCCGCGAATCGGTGACGGGCCGACCAGCGACGAGGAACCGCCACCCGAGGACGACAACGGCCGTCGGCCGCCGCTGGCGGTGACCGAGGTCGCCCCGCTGCTGGCCGAGGGCCCGCTGCACGGCCTGCGGATCGGCGTGCTGCATGGTCGCCTGCCGGCCGACGAGAAGGACGCGGTGATGCGGTCCTTCGCGGCCGGCGACCTGGACGTGCTGGTGGCGACGACAGTGATCGAGGTCGGCGTCGACGTGCCGAACGCCACAGTGATGATCGTGCTCGACGCCGAGCGGTTCGGCGTCTCCCAGCTGCACCAGCTGCGGGGCCGGGTCGGCCGGGGCGCCGCCGCCGGGCTGTGCCTGCTGGTCAGCGAGGCGGCCGAGGGTTCGTCGGCGCGGGAACGATTGGACGCGGTGGCGTCCACGAGCGACGGTTTCAAGCTCGCCGAACTGGATCTGGAGCAACGCCGCGAGGGCGACGTGCTGGGTGCCACCCAGTCCGGGCACCGCTCGCACCTGCGGTTGCTGTCCCTGCGACGCGACGCCGACCTGATCCGCGACGCCCGCGCCGAGGCGATCACCCTGATCGAGGACGACCCGGAGCTGGCTCACAGCCCGGCACTTGCCGCCTCGGTGGCCGCACTGGTGGACGAGGACCGCGCAGAATACCTGGAAAAGGGCTGACGTCACCGCGGCTGCTCGTCGACGCCCCCTACCTCGGATAGCGCCGATACGTCGGCGCACTGACGACCCACTCATGCTCTCGGAAGGGTGGGAACTCAACCGGGGCCGCTGACTACGCCCGGATGCTGTCAACGCATAACGACCGAGGGCGCGTCGACCGGATGGTCGACGCGCCCTCGGGTTCAGCGCAGGTCAGGTCAGGCGGTGAAGGTCACCCGACGCCGACGGGCGATGACGAACAGCACCGCACCCGCGATGAGCAGCGCGACCGCGCCAGCGGCGATGCCGCCCGCCGCCGCACCGGTGACCGGAAGGCCCGGCTCCTCGCCGCCGGCGCCACCGCCACCGCAGTCGCCCTCCGGCGTGTAGACGGCTTCCATCTCCAGGTCCAGCTCCGGCAGCGCGACGAGCGCCGTCTCGGCCTTACCCGCCTTGAAGGTCACCGTCTCCGACGCGCCGGCCGCGACCGTACGGGTCTCGGTCTTGCCGCCGTAGGTGAAGGCCGCCTTGACCGGGAGCCCACCCTCGGGGTTGGTCACGGTGAGGGCGAAGTCCTTGCAGTCGGCCTTGGTGGTGACGGCCGGCAGCGGGCAGTCCTCGGGGCGCTGCCACGAGTACGTGCCGTTCTCGATGACCTTGCCGTCGACCAGCACCTCGATCTTGCCGGCGTTGGCGGGCACCACGATGCTGTTGTCGGCCTTGCCGGCCGGGACGGAGACCTTCTTGGAGAAGCCGTTCTCGCCCTTGACCTCGAACTCGACGGCGTACTTGCTGATCTTGCCGTCGTTGCTCAGCGAGACGGCGACCGATCCGTCGCAGTTGGACGCGAAGGTCGTGGCCGGGGTGACGCAGCTCTTGTCGCCGCCGTTGTACCAGCCCTGCGGGCCGTTGGACCGGTTACCCGGAGCGCCCGCCGAGCCCAGCTTCTTGTTGCCGTAGCGCTCGCCGCCGTCGACCAGCTCGCCGATGACCTCGTCCTTGTCGCCCCAGATCAGGTCGACCTGGGTGTGGCAGTCCGGGATCTCGACGTTCAGCTTGATCTCGGTCTGGGTGCCACCGATCCAGTTGCTGTCCGGCGTGCCGTACACGTATTGCGGAGTGGCGAACTGCGGCCGGGGTGCGAAGTACGACACCAACGTGAACCACTGCTTGCCCTCGCCGCAGAGCGGCAGGTCACCGTCGAGCTTGACGGTCGCGGTGCCCTTCGGGCCGTCGAAGGTGTGGCTGTACTTGGCCTTGTTGACGTCGACGCACTTCGGAGTCGGTGCGCAGGAATTGTCGGCGGCGAGGTTGATGCTGCCGTCGTTGGTTGCTTCCTGGCCGTTCTTCTTCCATTTGCCGAACACCGTGAGCTTGGCGTTAGCGGTGTCGCCCGGCACCCGCTGGACGGCCGTGATGCTGCCGGCCTTGGGGATGACATAGCCCTGCAGCGGGACTGCCTTGGCGCCTTCCACGGGCACGGTGACCTCAGTCGAGGGCTCCGCGGTCACCTTCTTCAGCGTCACGGCCTTGCCGCGCTCGCTGTTCTCGACCTTCCACGTGATGACGCGCTCGCCGGAGAGCCGGTCACAGTCGGCGGTGGCGGTGATGGTGGTGTGGTGCGCGCTGGCCGGAGCGGCCACCGCGACTGCCCCGGTGAGGCCGACGAGGGCGGCTCCCAGGATGGCCAGCGGTCGCCGTAGCGACAGCTTGGGACGGATCACGGGTACTCCTGGAGTGCTGAAGCGTCAGGGGTGTGGCACGGGAGCGACAGTGGACGGTCACTGCACGTCCGATAGGAGAGGGGCCCTCCCGCACCGCGGGCCGGTGGGTTGCCGCCGGCACCCGGCAGACCCTAGCGAGATCGCCGCTCGTGATACAGCGCTCAGGATTTGCTAAGACGGATGTTATTAAGTTGAGATCATTGATATACGAGAAGTGATCACGTGATCTTCATCGTGGCACCGACCGTGTCGGCCGCCAGGTCCGCCGCATCGCGTAGCGTCGCGGGCATGAGCAGGAGGAAACGGTGACCCGGATCGTGGCCGGGACGCTCGGTGGCCGGCGGATCGCCGCGCCGCCCGGCGCCGGCACCCGACCCACCTCGGACCGGGTCCGGGAGGCGCTGTTCAGTGCCGTCCAAGCCGAGGTCGATCTCAACGGCGCCCGCTTCGCCGACCTGTACGCCGGCTCCGGCGCGGTCGGTCTGGAGGCGCTCTCCCGGGGTGCCCGGCACGTGTTGCTTGTCGAGTCCGACCCGCGGGCGGCCCGGGTGATCCGGGAGAACGTGGCGGCCCTCCGTGCCGGTCCGGCGGCCCGTCTGGTCACCGGCAAGGTGGCGACGGTGCTGGCCGCCGGACCCGACGGTGAGCCGTACGACGTGGTCTTCGCCGACCCGCCGTACGCCGTGCCGGACGAGGAGATCACCGCGCTGTTGGCCGCGCTCGTCGACGGCGGCTGGCTGGCGCCCGACGCGTTGGTGGTGGTGGAGCGGTCCCGTCGCACCAGGGAGTTCGACTGGGTGGAGGGGATCACCCCCGAGCGCAGTCGTCGTTACGGCGAGACCACCCTTTGGTACGGTCGCCGATCATGAGACGTGCGGTGTGCCCCGGTTCGTTCGACCCGGTCACCAACGGACACCTCGACATCATCGGGCGGGCCAGTCGGCTCTTCGATGAGGTGATCGTCGGTGTGCTGGTGAATCAGTCGAAGAGTGGCCTGTTCACCGTCGAGGAGCGCATCGAGATGCTCCGCGAGGTGACCTCGTCGTACGGCAACGTGCGGGTCGAGTCGTTCCGAGGGCTGCTGGTGGACTTCTGCCGGGCCCAGCAGGCCAGTGTGCTGATCAAGGGCCTGCGGGCGGTCAGCGACTTCGACTACGAGTTGCAGATGGCCCAGATGAACATCGGTCTGGCCGGCGTCGAGACGCTCTTCATGCCGACCAATCCGCTCTACTCGTTCCTCTCCTCGAGCCTGGTCAAGGACGTGGCCAAGTGGGGTGGCGACATCTCCGCCCACGTCCCCGACCCGGTCCGCGAAGCCCTCCAGGCCCGCCTGGGCCCCCGCCGCTAAGCGGACCCTGGCGTCCCCCTTTCATCCTCGCGATCTTGCACTTACGGTGCCCGCATCGCCCCTTTCGGCGTGGTTTGACGCGACCGAAAGTGCAAGATCGGCGTGGTGGGAGCCGGGGGTGACTATGTCGCGACTCGCCGGGTTGGGGTGAGTGGGGCGGCGGTGGGGCCGGCACGACATGATTGGTGGCGCGGGGAACGGCCGTAGCCCGCATCATGGAGGTCGGCCGACGAACGACAGGAGTGAGGTAGCCGGTGGACCCGCTCGATCGCATCGACGAACTGATCGCCATCCTGGAGCAGGCGCGCTCCGTCCCGATGTCGCGCAACAACTGCATGGTCGACCGGGGTGAGATGATCGCTGCCCTCGATGAGATGCGTGTCGATCTCCCCGCCGACCTGCGTCGCGCCGCCGCGCTCCTGGAGGAGCGCGACAAGATCATGGAAGCCGGCAAGCGCGAGGCGGACCGGATCATCAGCGAGGGTGAGGCAGAACACGCCCGCCTGGTCTCGGTGAACGAGATCACCGTGTCGGCCGAGCATGAGGGCGCCCGGATCATCGGCGAGGCCCGCGCCGAGGCGCAGCGCCTGCGTGAGGAGGTCGACGACTACGTCGACACCGCGCTGGCCAACTTCGAGCAGTTCCTCACCCGGGCGCTGGCCTCGATAGAGCGCGGCCGCGACAAGATGCACGCGCTACGGGAGATCGGCACCTTCGGTGGGGATGAGGCGGAACGCCCGCTACCCTTCTGAGCGGCACCTCACCAGCCGACTTCTCAGGCGGGCGTCGCCCCCGGTTCGACGGGCCGGCGGTCGTCCAGGTAACCTTTTTTGTCGGCCTCTCACCGGCCGGAGTCTAACTATGCCCAAGCACTCGCCATCGACACTCAACCCCAGGGCGCCGCTGGTCCTCGACACGAGGGACCTGCCGCGTCGCCCTGGCGCGTTGCGTGAGGTCCAGCGGGTCGTGCCGGCACCGGCGGACCTCGGTGTGGAGTTGATCGGCGTGCCGGAGGGCGCGGACCTCGACCTCGATCTGAGGTTGCAGTCGGTGTCCGAGGGCGTGCTCGTCTCCGGGACCATCACCGGTCCCGTCCGGGGCGAGTGCGGCCGTTGCCTGCGCGAGATCAACGACTCGATGGGCGTGACGATCCAGGAGCTGTACGCGTACGAGGACAGCACCACGGACGCCACGACCGACGAGGACGAGGTGGGCCGGATGCAGGGCGATCTGATCGACCTGGAGCCGGCGCTGCGGGACGCGTTGGTGCTCACGCTGCCGACCAACCCGCTCTGCCGGGAGGACTGCCCAGGACTGTGCCCCGAATGCGGGGCGCACTGGGACGATCTGCCGGCCGACCACAGTCACCAGCAGATCGACCCGCGTTGGGCGGGCCTGTCGCAACTGACCGTTACAGAGGAGTAAGAACCGTGGCCGTCCCGAAGCGCAAGATGTCGCGCAGCAACACCCGGTCCCGCCGGGCGAACTGGAAGGCGACAGTGGTCGCGACCGTTGCGTGCCCGCAGTGCAAGTCCCCGAAGCTGCCGCACGCCGCCTGCTCCGTCTGCGGCACCTACAACGGCCGCCAGGTTCTCGAGGTCTGACCTGGACGCCGAGTGACGCCCCCGACCCCAGGTCGGGCGGCGCGCGCATCCTGGCATTCGCCCGGTGCTCCGGCTCCCTCCGACGCCGGCCGGCCCAATCCGGCCGGCGTTCCGGTGGAGCCGGGCGCCGCGCGGATCGCCGTTGACCTCCTCGGCGGGGACGACGCTCCCGCCGTCGTGGTTGACGGCGCTCTGCGGGCCATGCGCGCCGACCCTGACCTGCATCTGCTTCTCGTCGGTCCGACCGAGGTCGCCGACGAGCTGATTGCTGCCCTCGATCCGGCGCAACGCGCCCGGATCACGGTGCGGCCCGTTCGCGATGTCGTCGGCATGGCCGACCATCCCAGCGCCGCCCGCGCCGAGAGCACCGTCCGGGCCGCGGTCACCGCCGTCCGGGACGGGACCGCCGACGCCCTGGTCTCCGCCGGCGCCACCGGCGCCACAGTCACCGCTGCCGTACTCGGTCTCGGCCGCTCGCCGGAGATCCGCCAACCCGCTCTGGCGGCCACCCTGCCCGCAGTGGCGGGGCCTGTCGTGTTGCTCGACGTCGGCGGCTCCCTCGAACCCCGCCCGGCCACCCTCGCCCGCCACGCCGTGCTCGGCGCCGCGTACGCGGCGGTGGCCCACTCGATCGCCGCGCCCCGGGTCGGGCTGCTCTCGGTCGGCACCGAGGCCGGCAAGGGCGACCGGGTCCGGCGCGCCACCGACCCCCTGCTCGCCGTCGAACCGCTGCCCGGCGGGGCGCGCTACGTCGGCCTGGTCGAGGGGTACGACGTGGCCCTCGGCGCGCGCGCCGATGTGGTTGTCACCGACGGCTTCACCGGTAACGTGCTGCTCAAGGCCATTGAGGGCGCGTACGCGATGGCCGGCGGCCCACCTGCCCAGGGCGGCGCGCCCCGCGCGGCGGCCCTGCTGGGCGTCGCGGGGACGGTGGTCGTCTGTCACGGGTCCGCCCGGGCCGACGACGTCGCCTCCGGCATAGCTCTCGCCGCCCACCTGTGGCGGCGGCGCGCCACCGATCTGGTCTCCGCGTTGCTCGACAGCGACGCCGCGACGGGTCGCACCGACCGCTCCACCGACACCGAGGTACGCACATGAGCAACGACAAGCGGCGGCGGGCGTCCGTCGGTCACCTGGAAGCCGCCTTCGGAGTGAGCCTGGAACCCGAGCTGCTCCAGCGCGCGTTGACCCACCGGTCGTACGCGTACGAGAACGGCGGGCTGCCGACCAACGAGCGGCTGGAGTTCCTCGGCGACTCGGTGCTCGGCGTGGTGATCACCACGGCGCTGTTCCACAACCACCCTGATCTGCCCGAGGGGCAGTTGGCCAAGCTGCGGGCCAGCGTGGTCAACATGCGGGCGCTCGCCGACGTGGCCCGCGGTCTGGGCCCGGACGGGCTCGGCGCGTACCTGCTGCTCGGCAAGGGTGAGGAGACGACCGGTGGTCGGGACAAGGCGAGCATCCTCGCCGACACACTGGAGGCGCTGCTCGGCGCGATCTACCTCCAGTACGGCCTGGACACCACCGGGATCGTCATCCACCGGCTCTTCGACCCGCTGATGGCCGAGTCGGCCGGTCGCGGAGCCGCACTGGACTGGAAGACCAGCCTCCAGGAGCTGACGGCGGCGCTCGGTCTCGGCGTCCCGGAGTACCGGATCGAGGGCACCGGCCCGGATCACCTCAAGACGTTCACCGCCTGGGTGGTGGTGGCCGGCATCCGGTACGGCGGCGCCGAGGGGCGCAGCAAGAAGGAGGCCGAGCAGCGGGCCGCCGAGGCCGCCTGGCGGACGCTCGCCGAGCAGAACGGTCAGAACGGCGACGACGGCAAGGACGGTCGGGCCGGCGACGACGGCCGGGGTGGTCGGGCCGGCGACGATCGCCAGGACCAGCCGATCGGTCGGGACGACTCGGCCGACTCCGACGAGCCGTTCGGGCCGTTGGAGCGCGCCGAGCGGGCGGCTCAGGCCGAGCAGGCCGACCACCTGGCGCAGGCGCTGCCGGCCGGGGGCGCCGACGGTCACGAGACGGGTCGGCCGCGTGCCTGAGCTGCCCGAGGTGGAGACCGTCCGGCAGGGGGTGGCCCAGTGGGTCGTCGGCCGTCGGATCGCCTCGGTCGAGGTTCGTCATCCGCGTGCGGTCCGCCGGCACGTTCCCGGCGACGTGCACTTCGCCGACGTGCTCGCCGGCCGGACGGTGCTGGACGCCCGCCGTCGCGGCAAGTACCTGTGGCTGCCACTGGACAGCGGTGACGCGATCGTCGGGCACCTCGGCATGTCGGGTCAACTGCTGCTCCAGCCACCCGGGACGCCTGACGAGACCCACCTTCGGGTCCGGTTCCGGTTCAGCGACGACGGTCCGGAGCTGCGCTTCGTCGACCAGCGCACGTTCGGCGGGCTCTCGGTGAGCGAGGGTGGCGCCGAGTTGCCCGACGAGATCGCGCACATCGCCCGCGACCCGATGGACCCGGAGTTCTCCGACGAGGCGTTCGTCGCGGCGCTGCGCCGCCGGCACACCGAGGTGAAGCGGGCGCTGCTCGACCAGACCCTGATCTCCGGGGTGGGCAACATCTACGCCGACGAGGCGCTCTGGCGCGCCAAGCTGCACGGTGGCCGACCCACCGACGCGCTGACCGGCCCGGCCGCGCAGCGCCTGCTCGGCCACGTCCGCGACGTGCTGGCCGAGGCGATCAGCGAGGGCGGCACCAGCTTCGACGCCCTCTACGTGAACGTCAACGGCGAGAGTGGCTACTTCGACCGGGCGCTCAACGCGTACGGCCGCGAGGGCGAGCCGTGCCGGCGGTGTGGCGCGCCGATCCGCCGTGAGGCGTTCATGAACCGGTCCTCGTACAGCTGCCCGCACTGTCAGCCACGGCCCCGGGGTTCCCTTCGGGGATGACCCGGAGCCGGCTCGGGGCGATGCCGGCGGGTCGCGGCGGGTCGCTCCGGGGTGGACCCCGGTGTACGCCCGGATCGGGGTTCGACCCCCGGCGAACGGACCCCCGCGCCCGGTCCGGTGGTTCCAGGGTGGGCCCGGGTCGATCCCCGATGTGACCGCCTCGTCACGCACCTAGCGTCAGCAGCGTTGACAGGGGGTTGACGTGACAGGGGGACCCGAGATGGGGAGAAGACCGGTGACGGTGCGGCTGGCGCGGTGGAGCGCCGAGCACCCGTGGCGGGCGATCGCACTGTGGGCCGTGTTCGTGGCGGTGTGCTTCGTGGGTGGCAGCGCCGCCGGGCTCAACGAGGCCACCAGCGGTGACCAGGCGATCGGCGAGGCGGGGCGGGCCAGCCTGATCGTGGACGCCGGTGCCTTCGACGACCCGGCGGTGGACAACGTCCTCATCACCTCCCGGGGTGGCGCGTTGGACCCGGCAGCGGCGAAGTCGGCGGCCGACGACGCGGCGGCCCGCCTGCGTACGGTCACCGGGGTGGCCGGGGTGGGCCAGCCGGTCACCGCGCGGGACGGCTCGGCGATGCTGCTACCGATCACCATGTCGGGTGACTCGGAGACGGCCTCGGATCGGGTGCAGCCGTTGCGCGACGCCACCGCCTCCGTGCAGGCCGCGCATCCCGAGCTGCGGGTCGAGCAGGTCGGCGGGCCGTCGATCGGCCAAGCCCTGGACGACACGCTGGGTAAGGACTTCAAGCGCGCCGAGCTGCTCAGTCTGCCGGTCACCCTGGCGATCCTGATCATCGCGTTCGGCGCGTTGATCGCGGCGAGCGTGCCGGTGCTGCTGGCACTCTCCTCGGTGGCCGCCGCGATGGGTCTGTCCACTCTCGCCTCGCACCTGGTGCCGGCCACCGACACCACGGCACCGGTGATCCTGCTGATCGGCATGGCTGTCGGCGTCGACTACTCGCTGTTCTACATCCGTCGGGAGCGGGAGGAACGCGCCAAGGGTCGGTCCGGTCTGGACGCGGTGGAGATCGCCGCGGAGACCTCCGGGCACGCCGTGGTGGTCTCCGGCTTCGCGGTGATCATCTCGATGGCCGGGCTGCTGCTCGCCGGCGACGTGGTCTTCTCGTCCCTCGCCATCGGCTCGATCCTCGTGGTGGCCGTCGCGGTGACCGGTTCACTGACCGTCCTGCCCGCCCTGCTGGCCCGGCTCGGCCGATGGGTGGACCGGCCCCGGGTGCCGCTGCTCTGGCGACTGACCGCGCCGCGTACCGGCCGGCACGGCGAGCCCCGCACGCCCCGGCTGTGGCCGGCGGTGCTCCGGCCCGCGCTGCGCGCGCCGGTGGCGACGCTTGTCATCTCGGTCGGGCTGCTGCTCGCGCTGGCCGCGCCGGCGCTCGGCATGAAGCTGAAGTTCCCCGGCATGGAGGACCTGCCCCGCACGACTCCGGCGATGCAGGCGTACGACCGGCTCACCGCCGCCTTCCCGAGCGCCGGCACCAATCACGTGGTGGCCGTTCAGGCGCCCGCCGACCAGGCCGACCGGGTACGCGCCGCCCTCACCGGCCTGTCCACCCGGGCGGCCGGCGATCCGCTGTTCGCCCCGGCCGAGGCGGACGGCCCGAAGATCGAGGTGTCGGCCGACCGGCGGGTCTCGGTGCTGGACGTTCCCACCCCGTACGCCAGTCGCGACGACCGGTCGGTGCAGTCGTTGGAGAAGCTGCGCGGGGACCTGGTCCCGGCCGAACTGCGGGGTATCCCCGGCATCGAGTACGCGGTGGGCGGGAGCGTCGCCGACAGCGAGGACTACGCCCAGCATGTCCGGGACAAGTTGCCGCTGGTCATGGGCTTCGTGCTGGTGCTGACCTTCCTGGTCATGACGTTCACCTTCCGGTCGGTGGTGATCGCGGCCAGCTCGATCGTGCTGAACCTGCTCTCCGCCGGTGCCGCGTACGGCCTGCTGGTTCTGATCTTCCAGGGCGAGTGGGCACAGGGACTGCTCGGCTTCACGTCGATGGGCGCGATCGTGTCGTGGCTGCCACTGTTCCTGTTCGTGGTGCTCTTCGGCCTCTCGATGGACTACCACGTCTTCGTGGTCAGTCGGATCCGCGAGGGCGTCCGGTCCGGCCTGCCCAACCGCGACGCCGTGTCGTACGGGATCACCTCGTCGGCCGGGGTGGTGACCAGCGCGGCGATCGTGATGGTCGGAGTCTTCTCGATCTTCGCCACGCTGAGCACCATCGACATGAAGCAGCTCGGCATCGGTCTGGCGGCGGCGATCCTGCTGGACGCCACCATCATCCGGGGAGTGGTGCTGCCGGCGTTGATGACGATGCTCGGCGACGCCAACTGGTGGGCCCCGCGCTTCCTGCGCCCCCGCCCGGCACCCGCGCCCACCGACCCGCCCGCCCCCACCCCAGAGCTGGTCCCGGTCCCCTAACCAACCGAACCCGCCCCACCCCGCCCCGCCCGGCCCCGCCCTCGGCCTCCGCCTCGGCGATCTTGCAGATTCTGTCGCGACAAAGCATGGCTAACCCGGCAATTCGACAACCGAAAGTGCAAGATCGCGGGGCGAGGCGAGGCCGGGGCGAGGCCGGGGCGGGGGTGGGGCGGGGGTGGGTCAGGGGAGGGGGCAGGGTTCGCGGGACGCGTCCAGCGTGCGGTCCTTCCGGATCGACGCGAAGCCGTAGCCGACGGTGGTGACGCAGAAGTCGTCGGTCGAGCCGGTGTACTCGACGTGGAAGACCGGCTTACCGGCGTCGCTGAACGGCAGCAGTTTGGCGCACTGGGCCAGCCGGACGCACTCCTCGTTGACAGCGAAGTCGAAGTCCGGGGCCAGCGCGGCGAGCTGCGGCACGTCGTTGACCAGCCCCGGGGAGAGGCTCAGCGAGCGGGCCAGTTCGGCGAGCCGGCGGTTGAACAGCAGTTGGTCGTCGAAGTCGAGCGGAAAGCCGGTGCGCGCCGCGTACCCGTCGGCGTCGAAGAGCGCCACCGCGCCGAAACCCTTGCCCCGGCAGAGCCGGAACCGGTCGGCCAGCACCGGCCGGATTGCGTCCCAACTCCGGACGTCCAGCCACCGGCTGTCGGGTCGACGCCCGGCCCCGCCCTGGATGACCTCCGGAAACCGGCTGGCGTCCGGGTCGTCGGAGCGGACCGATCCCACGTTGACCTGGCAGATCAGCCGGCGGTCCCGGGAGCGCAGTTCGGCGGTCTGTGCGGCGGTGCTGGCCACCGGGTCGAGGAGGAAGACGTGGGCGTCCACCGCCGGGTCGAGCGGGCCGCTGAGCTGCCACTGCCACTGCCAGTGCCGGGCCTGCGCCGCCGGCCACGCCGTGGGCGCGCCGGGCGGGGTAAGCGCGGGCCGGCACCCGTACGCCGGCACCAGGAGCACGAGAGCGACGCTGGCGGACAGGACGCGACGCACTGGGCGTACGGCGACGCGTCGCCGCGGCCGGATCCCCATCGGCAGCTCCCGGGTCCCGGGCGGCCGGTCGCCGCCCGCACCGGTACGCGGCCCCCACGCTCCGGCCGGACGTACCTCACCAGGTCAACGAGCGCGGGGGCGGGAACGACGCGCGGTCAGCGCGGCGCCGCGAAGACCTGCGTCCAGTACGGTCCGTTGCCGTTGGCGATGCCGACGCCGATCTCGGTGAACGCGCAGTTCAGGATGTTGGCCCGGTGGCCGGAGCTGTTCATCCAGGCGTCCATCACCGCGGCCGGGGTCTTCTGGTTCCAGGCGACGTTCTCGCCGTACGTGCGCCAGGTGTAGCCAACCCGGTCCAGTCGGGTGCCGGCGTTGCTGCCGTCGCTGCCGGTGTGGGACATGTTCTGTTTGTCGGCCTGGTCCTGGCTGTGCCGTTGGGCGGCCGTCATCAGCTTGTCGTCGATGCTCAGCGCCTTGCAGCCGGCCTTGGCTCGCTCGGCGTTGACCAGGTCCACCACCTCGCGGGCCTGAGCGCTGACGGAGCCGCTGGAGCCGCTGGAACCGCTGGAGCCGGTGGAACCGCCGGTGTTGCTCGGCGCGGTGCTGCGCTCGACGCTGCGGCGCGACGCCGCGGTACTCCGCGACGATGCCGGCGTGGGCTTGACGACCTTGCTGGGCGACGGGCTCGGAGACGCCGGGGTGGGGACCGTCGACGGGGAGGGCGCGGCGAGGGCGTCCAGCTCCGGTTCTCCGGTCGGCGCGGCCGACGTGGCGAAGGAGTCGTCGACGGCCGTCGGCTGGGCGGCCCCGTCGTCACCGCCGGGCAGGGTGAGCGCGCCGACGCCGAAGCTCACGACGAGGGTGGCGGCCGCGGCGGCGCCCCCGATCATCAGCGGCCGGCGCCAGCGGCGTGGGGAGCGGTGCCGTCCCTCGCTGGGCCGGTCGGTCTCGGCGGCGCCGCGCCAGCCGTCGGTGGTCTCCGGTTCGGTGTCGGTGTGCCAGCCGCCGGGTGACTCGGCGCGCCGTCCGCCCGTGGTGTCCTGGGTCGGGCGGCTGTCGCCCCAGTCGCCGGTTTCGCCCTGCGGCTGGTAGGCCTCCCAGGCAACGGTGCGGGCGTCGGCCGCCTCGGCGGGGGTTGCCGGTTGCCGGCTGTCGGTGGGCTGCTCCCGGTGCCACTCGTCGCCCGGCTGCCCGGGCTCGTCGCCGAAGAGGTAGGCCGAGCGGGGCTCCGGGCGGTCGTGCAGCCAGGCCGGCTCGTCGGTCGGTCCCTCGGCGCGCCGGGGGGCGCCGTTCGGGTCCATTGGATCGGTCCAGCCGTACACGCCTATGCCTCCAGGGGTCGGTTGCGGGCCGGGGTGACGCTACGGCGCGCCTACGACCTGCGGCAACGTGGCTAAGAAAGAGTTAAGGGGAAGTCGGACGCCAGGGTGCGGACTTCCGTGAATCCGGGCGTACAGTAAAGGCGTCCGGACAGAGAGTGTCCGTGCCTTGCGGCAGCCCCCCGACAAGTGGACAGGTCGACGTAGAGATGATCTACGGCCTGCGAGAACTTGACGAAGGAGGGGTTTGCGGCTCAATATATAGGTGTCGCCAGTCGCGCCCGGTCATGCCCAGATACAGCCTGGAATGACAGCCGCGTATGAATTGGGCGCGCGTTGGCCGGCCTTTCCGGCAGCGCATATCAAGGAGTCAGCATGGCGAAGGCCCTCTACGGCCACGTAGGTGCAGCGCCCGACCGGCGTCTGCTCGACGAGGTCACCCGACTGCGTTCCAGGGTTCAGGCACTGGAGTTCGAGATCACGCGTCTGCGTGCCGACAATGATCGGCTCGCGGCGGCTGCGGCGGAGGCGGACGATCTGCTCCGTCTGGCCGAGCCGGCGCTGACCTGATCTTCAGGTCGTAAAAACTGAATCGCACCATCGCAAAAATGCGCGCCGACACCTCTGTGCCGGCGCGTAACACTGTCCCGGGCCTTTTCGGCGCCGACGATTCATGATCATGCGGCCGATCGTGCGGGAACAGCGCCGCACAGTTACCGAAAGGCGCGTCGGCGGATAAGCCGATCATGAAAGGCGCTTGTCTTTCCCGCGGTCTCCCGGACGACAGCGCGCCCACTGTCGACGCGACGCGGGGCGGGTCGCGTGCCGGGCCGCTCCCACCGGCGGGTTAGTCTGCGGGTTCACCCAGGTCCCCGCAGCCGGCGACGGTACGGCGGCCACCGGACGAGGATCGAGTAGGTGTATCTCAAGAGCCTGACGGTGAAGGGGTTCAAGTCCTTCGCCTCCGCGACGACGTTGAAGCTGGAGCCCGGGATCACCTGTGTGGTGGGCCCGAACGGCTCGGGCAAGTCCAACGTCGTCGACGCCATCGCCTGGGTCCTCGGTGAGCAGGGCGCCAAGGCCCTCCGTGGCGGCAAGATGGAGGACGTCATCTTCGCCGGCACCGCCGGTCGGGCGCCGCTGGGTCGCGCCGAGGTCACCCTCACCATCGACAACACCGACGGCGCGCTGCCGATCGAGTACACCGAGGTCTCCATCACCCGTCGGATGTTCCGCTCCGGCGAGAGCGAGTACGAGATCAACGGCAACTCGTGCCGGTTGCTCGACATCCAGGAGCTGCTCTCCGACTCCGGCATCGGCCGGGAGATGCACATCATCGTCGGGCAGGGCCGCCTCGACGGCATGCTGCACGCCAAGCCGGAGGACCGCCGGGCGTTCATCGAGGAGGCGGCCGGCGTCCTCAAGCACCGCAAGCGCAAGGAAAAGGCGCTGCGCAAGCTCGACGCGATGCAGGTGAACCTCAACCGCCTCACCGACCTCACTGCCGAGCTGCGTCGTCAGCTCAAGCCGTTGGGCCGACAGGCCGAGGTGGCCCGACGCGCTGCCGCCATCCAGGCCAACCTGCGCGACGCCCGGCTGCGGCTGCTCGCCGACGACCTGGCCACCCTGCGGAACACCCTCGACCGGGAGATCGCCGACGAGACCGCGCTGCGCGAGCGGCGCGAGCAGATCGAGGGTGAGCACACCGAGGTGCAGGGCCGGCTCGGCGAGTTGGAGGCCGCCCTCGCGGAGGACGCGCCGCTGCTCGCCGCCGCACAGGACACCTGGTACAAGCTCTCCGCCCTCCAGGAGCGCTTCCGCTCGATCGAGCAGTTGGCCCGGGAACGGCTGCGGCACCTCAGCGCCACCGGCGACGACGAGCGGCCCGGCCGCGACCCGGACCAGCTGGAGGCCGAGGCGGAACGCGTCCGCGAGCAGGAGGAGGAGCTGCGCGGCGCGCTCACCGACGACCAGGTCCGGCTGGCTGAGGCGGTCGAGCACCGCCAGGAGTTGGAGCGGCAGTTGGCCGCCGCCGAGCGCGAGCTGGTCGCCGCGGCCAAGGCCATCGCCGACCGGCGCGAGGGGATGGCCCGGCTCACCGGCCAGGTCAACTCCGCCCGGGCCCGGACCACCAGCGCCGGCGAGGAGATCGAACGCCTCGCCATCGCGCACGCCGACGCGCTGGGCCGCGCCGAGCAGGCGCAGGCCGACCTGGACGCGGTCGCCGCCCAGTCCACCGAGGCCGACCGGGACAACGCTGACCTGGACGCCCGGCACGCCGAGGCGGTCGCCGTGCAGGAACGGGCCCAGGCCACCGTCCGATCGTTGTCCGACGCCGAGCGGGCGGCGGAGAAGGACGCCGCCACCTGGAAGGCCCGCGAGGAGGCGCTCGCCCTGGGGCTGCGGCGAAAGGACGGCGCGGGGGCGCTGCTCGCCCGCGCCGGGGACGTGCCCGGCCTGCTCGGCAGCCTCGCCGGGTTGCTCACCGTCGCGCCCGGTCACGAGGCCGCGCTGGCCGCCGCGCTCGGCGGCCTCGCCGACGCGGTCGCCGTCAGCGGGGTGGACGAGGCCGTCGAGGCGATGCGGCTGTTGAAGATCTCCGACGCCGGTCGGGCCGGCCTGCTGGTCGGCAGCCCGGCCGGTCCCGGCATGACCGGCTCCGCGGACGCGCTGCGCCCGAAGCTGCCGGACGACGCCCGGTGGGCACCCGACCTGGTGGAGTGCGGCGCCGAGCTGCGTCCGGCGGTGCACCGGGCCCTGCGGGACGTGGCGCTCGTCGACGATCTCGCCGCCGCCGCCGAGCTGGTCGCCAGCAACCCCGAGCTGCGGGCGGTCACCCCAGACGGCGACGTGGTCGGGGCGTACGCGGCGGCGGGCGGGTCGGCCAAGGCCCCCAGTTACATCGAGGTGCAGGCCGCCGTCGAGGAGGCCCGCGCCAACCGGGTCACCGCCGAACGCGCCGGCCTGGAGCTGCGCGATCAGTTGGTCGAGGCGCGCGCCGAGGTGGCGGCCGCCAAGGAGGCCGTGCAGCACGCCGCAGCCGAGAAGCGCGAGGCGGAGAGCCACCGCAACGCCGCCGCTCGCCGGCTGGCCGAGCTGGGCGCGGCGGCCCGTTCCGCGAAGGCCGAGACCGACCGGCTCGGCGACTCCCGCTCCCGCGCCGAGGCCGCCCGGCAACGGGACCTCACCGCGCTCGCCGAGCTGGAGGAGCGGCTCCGGCTGGCCGAGGAGACCCCGGTCGACGCCGAGCCCTCCACCGAGGAACGGGATCAACTGGCGGCCATGGTGCCGCAGGCCCGGCAGAACGAGATGGAGGTCCGGCTCGCCGTGCGTACCGCCGAGGAGCGGGTCTCCTCGATCGCCGGCCGGGCCGACTCGCTCGCGCGGCAGGCCACCGCGGAGCGGGCCGCCCGGGAACGCGCGGCGGCCCGACGGGCCGCCCGCGCCCGGGGCGCCGGCATCGCCCGGTCTGTCGCCGCTGGCGCCCGGGAGGCGCTGACCCGGCTGACCAAGTCGATCGCGACGGCCGAGGAGCACCGCGACGCGGTCGCCCTGGAGCGCGCCGCGCGGGAGGCAGAGCTTCAGGAGGTACGCGGCGCCGCCAAGCGGCTCGGCGCGGAGTTGGAGCGGCTGACCAGCCAGGTGCACCGCGACGAGGTGGCCCGGGCGGAGCAACGGCTGCGCATCGAGCAGTTGGAGGCGAAGGCCGCCGAGGACTTCGGGCTGGACGTGGAGACGCTGGTCGCCGAGTACGGTCCGACTCAGCCCGTTCCGCCGACCCAGGTGGACGTCGCGGCGGCCGAACGTGACGGTCTGCCGGTGCCCGAGCCGGTGCGCTACGAGCGGCCGGTGCAGGAGAAGCGGGCCGCGAAGGCGGAACGCGAACTCGCCCTGCTCGGCAAGGTCAACCCACTCGCGCTGGAGGAGTTCGCCGCGCTGGAGGAGCGTTTCAAGTTCCTCTCCGAGCAGTTGGAGGACCTCAAAGCCACCCGTCGGGACCTGCTCACAGTGGTCAAGGACGTGGACGAGCGGATCCTGGAGGTCTTCGCCAGTGCCTTCGAGGACACCGCCCGCGAGTTCGAGCAGGTGTTCACAGTGCTCTTCCCCGGTGGCGAGGGACGGCTGATCCTCACCGAACCGGACGACCTGCTCACCACCGGCGTCGAGGTGGAGGCCCGCCCGCCAGGCAAGAAGATCAAGCGGCTGTCGCTGCTCTCCGGTGGCGAGCGGTCACTGACCGCGGTGGCCATGTTGGTGGCGATCTTCCGCGCCCGACCCAGCCCGTTCTACATCATGGACGAGGTGGAGGCGGCCCTGGACGACGTCAACCTGGGCCGGCTGATCACGTTGCTGGCACAGTTGCGCGAGAAGAGTCAGCTGATCGTCATCACGCACCAGAAGCGGACGATGGAGATCGCCGACGCGCTCTATGGCGTGACCATGCGCAGTGGGGTCACTCAGGTGATCAGCCAACGGCTCAACCGGGCCGACGAGGACGACCAGCGGCACGGCCGCGGCGAGGAGAACGGGTAGTGGCTCGGGAACGCGCGACGGCGCTCCTGCTGGACTTCGACGGCGTACTGCGCCGGTGGGACCCGGCGGTGGCTGCCGTTGTCGAGCGGGAGTACGGCCTCTCCGCGGGGGTGCTCGGTGAGATCGCCATGCAGTGGGGGCGGCTCCAGCCGGTGCTCACCGGCCAGGTCAACCACGCCGACTGGATGAACAGCGTGGCGGACGCCCTGGCCGAATCGGTGGGCAGCCCGGAGCGGGCCCGCGCCGCTGTGGAGCAGTGGCAGAGCTACCGGGGAGAGGTCGACCAGGAGGTGCTGGCGTTCGTCCGGGAGGTCCGTGCGGCGGGCGTCCGGGTCGGGCTGGGCACCAACGCCACCGACCTGCTCGACGCCGACCTGGCCGCACTCGGCCTGGTCGGCGAGCTGGACGTGGTGGTCAACTCCTCGGTGATCGGCGTGCACAAGCCCGCCCCGGAATACTTCAAGGCCGCCTGCGTGGCCCTGGCCACCCCGCCGGCCCGGGTCCTCTGCGTCGACGACGAGGACTGGGCCGTGCGGGGTGCCCGGTCCGCCGGGCTGTCGGCGCACCGCTGGGGCGGCCACGCCGACCTGCGGTACCTGCGGGCGGCCCTGGACTACTGAGCGCTCGTCACTCGCCGGTGACGCCGTCGATGCGTTCCCGGATCAGGTCGGCGTGGCCGTTGTGCCGGGCGTACTCCTCGATCATGTGCACGTACACCCAGCGCAGGTTGAAGGTGCGCTTCTTCGCGCCGACCTCGGTGAACGTCTCGTCGAGCGAGTGGCCGGCGGCGGCCTCGCGGGCCAGCGCCACCTCGCTGTGGAAGGTGGCGAAGTCGGCAGCGGCGTCGGCGGCGCTGACGTCGTGGTCGGCGTCCGGGTTGTCCGGGGTGAAGTACGGGTAGTCGACATGCTCGCCGGCGAAGTTCTCCCGGAACCACCAGGCCTCCACCTCGGCCAGGTGCCGGACCAGGCCGAGCAGGGTCAGCCCGGACGGTTCCACGCTCGGCGTCCGCAACTGCTCCTCGGTCAGGCCGGCGCACTTGAGCAGCAGCGTCTGTCGGTGGTAGTCGAGCCAGCCGTCGAGCATCGTGCGCTCGTCGCCGACGTACGGTTCGGGGGTCCGGGTGATCTCCGGCGCGATCCAGGTCATGCCGCGCATCCTGCCCGGCACCCCGGACATGCCGCGACGGGTTATCAGGGCACCACGACGACCGGCCAGCGGCCGGCGCGGACCAGCCGGGTGGCGACCGAGCCGACGAGCCGGTGTCCGGCCTGCTCGGAGGCGCCGACGACCACCATGTCGGCCTGGAACTCGTCGGCCGCCGCGCACAGCTCGCCGTACGCGTCGCCGCGCCGCACCAGCAGGGTCACCGGAATGCCCCACTGCTCGGCCCCGCGCCGGCACTCCCGGCGCAGCTCGTCGGCCAACTCGTCGTGGGTGCGCTGGACCGCGCCAGCGTCCATGCCGGGCACCAGGGCGGTCAGCCCGCTCGGTGAGCTGACGAAGACCACCACCAGCGCGGCGCCCTGCCGACGGGCCAGGCCCGCGGCGTAGGAGCCGGCCCGCTCGGAGGTTCGGGTGCCGTCGATGCCCACCATGATCACCCGAGGGCCGTCCGTACCGCGCTCGAAGGGCAGCGGTCGGGTCCGGGGGCCGTACTCCTCGCGGTCCGGTGCTCCCACGCCCATGGCTCTACCTCACCTCTGCTCGCCGGTACGGATCACGGGTGCGCCAGCGCCGGCGGCGACTGTCGATTCCCGCTCGACCTGGTCGGAAACCGGGTTGCCGTTGTGCTGGCGCAGTGGCACCTCCTTGATGAAGGCCACAGCGATCAGCGCGATCAGCGCGAACGGGGCGGCGGCCAGGAAGATGTCGCCGGCGCCGTGGCCGTACGCGCTCTCCACCACCGCCCGCAGCGGGCCGGGCAGGGTGTGCACGTCGGGCAGGGCGCCGCCGCTGCCGGAGCTGGAGGCGGGGATACCGAGCTGGGCCAGCCCGTCGGCGGTGTAGTCCTTGACCTTGTGGGCGAGTACCGCGCCGAGGGCGGACACGCCGATCGCGCCACCCAGGCTGCGGAAGAACGCCACCACCGAGCTGGCCGCGCCGAGTTCGTGCGGGCCGACGGTGTTCTGCACGGCGAGGACCAGGTTCTGCATGGTCATACCCAGGCCGACGCCGATCAGCAGCATGTAGACGCTGAGCAGTGTGAAGCTGGTGTCCGCGCGAAGGGTGCCCATCAGCGCGAAGCCGATGGTGAGCAGGGCCGAGCCGATCACCAGGTACCGCTTCCAGCGGCCGGTCTTGCTGATGACCCGCCCGATGACGGTGGAGGCGACCAGCAGGCCGAGGATCATCGGCAGGGTCATAAGGCCGGACATGGTCGGGCTCTGCCCGCGGCTGATCTGGAAGTACTGGCCCAGGAAGATCGACGCGCCGAACATGCCCACGCCGACCGCGATGCTGGCGACGACGGCGAGGGTGATGGTGCGGTTGCGGAACAGCCGCGGCGGGATCATCGGCTCGGCGGCCCGGGTCTCGACCCGGATGGCCAGCGCGCCGAGGACCAGCGCGCCGACGACCATGACGGCGGTCTGCCAGGAGGCCCAGGCGAACTGGTCGCCGGCGAGCGAGACCCAGATCAGCAGCACCGAGACGGCCGCGGTGATCAGGGTGGCGCCCCACCAGTCGATCTCGGCCTTCCGCTTGACCACCGGCAGGTGCAGGGTCTTCTGGAGCACGATCAGCGCGAGGATGGCGAACGGCACGCCGACGTAGAAGCACCAGCGCCAGCCGAGCCAGGAGGTGTCCACGATCACGCCGCCGATCAGCGGGCCGCCGATGGTACCGACGGCCATCACGGCGCCGAGGTAGCCGCTGTAGCGGCCGCGCTCGCGGGGCGCGATCATCGTGGCCATGATCACCTGGGCCAGCGCGGTGAGACCGCCGGCGCCGACACCCTGGAGCACCCGGCAGGCGATCAGTTCACCGGTGCCCTGGGCGAGGCCGGCCAGCACCGAGCCCAGCACGTAGATCCCCAGGGCGAGCTGGACCAGTGTCTTCTTGCTGGTCAGGTCGGCCATCTTGCCCCAGATGGGGGTGGTCGCTGTGGTCGCGAGCAGTGCCGACGTCACCACCCAGGTGTACGCGGACTGGCCGCCGTGCAGTTCGGTGATGATCCGCGGCAGCGCGTTCGAGATGACCGTGGAGGAGAGGATCGCGACGAACAGACCCAGCAGCAGGCCGGAGAGTGCTTCCAGGATCTGCCGGTGGGTCATGGTCACGGCGGTCGCCTGGGGAGGCACTGTCGCCTGGCTCATCGTTTGTTGCCTCCGAGCGGAGTCGAGGTGGAACGGCGGGGCTGGTACGCACGGGCCGCCTTTGAGTTGCCTGAGGCAACCGTATGCCTTGGTTGCCTGAAGCAACAACTTGTCGGACCGGGGCCCTATTCCCCCGCGTTGGGAGCTACCGCCCCGCGTTGAGGGCTACTGCCAGGAGTCGTTGAACCGGCCGAGCAGCCGCGCGAATTCCTCGACGTCCCGCTCCGGCCAGCCGTCCAGAGCGCGCAGGAACTCGCCCAGCCGGGCCGCGCGGGCCACGTCGAACCGGCGCTGCCCCTCGTCGGTGAGGCTGATCTGCGCGGCCCGCCGGTCACTCGGATCGGGGTCGCGGTGCACCAGACCGAGGACTTCCAGGGCGTTGATCTGCCGGCTCAGCGTCCCCTTGCCCACGCCCAGCCGCGCCGCCAACTCGGTCAACCGGATCGACCCGCTACGGCGCAACCAGAGCAGCAACCCGTAGGTGTTCGGCTCCAGGTTCGGGTGCACCTCCCGGGCGATCTCCCAGGAGACCGCCCGGCCACGGCGCAGCAGAGCGGTCAACTCGTGCTCAACCGCCCGGATCGGCTCCGGCAGGTGCTCGTCCACGGCGTAGAGACTACGGCGCGGCCGGCTCGCGGTCGCCGGAGAGTCGACGCCGCATCACCGGGCGTAGGTGCCCGTCCTTGGTGGTGCCCTCGATGACCACGTCGGCCCCGCGCCCGTGATGGGTCAGGGTGGCGACCGCGTTACCGAAGTACGGGCCGGCCAGCTTGCGCCAGCGCACCCCCGGCCGGCGTACGCCCGCCGAACGGGCCAGCGCCCGGGTAGCCCCGGCCGGACCGGGCGACCAGCCCAGCCGCATCAGCGGACGGATGCCCGCCGGAACCTGGTTGTGGATCGGCGAACATGTGAGCTGGTGCACCGGAGTGACCACCGCCGGGTCCGCGAACCGGGCCCGCGCCACGTACGAGTGGTGCACGTCACCGGAGAGCACGCTGATCGACGCCGGCGGGGCGTACGCCGGGCCGGCCCCGATCCGCGCGCCGGACTGCCGTGGCGTGCCGGTGCCGATGCGGGCGAACGTCTCCGCGAGCGCCTCGAAGGAGCGCCGGAACGCCGCCCAGTGCTCCAGGTCCAGGGCACGGCGCAGCTTCTCCGCCCCGCGCGCCACCCACGGTCGCCGTGAGTCCGCCAGTTTCTCGTTCCACGCCTCGATGTGGTGGATGCCCTGCGGCAGCAGCCAGGGCAGCGAGGCGCCCACCACCAGGTGGTCGTAGACCCCGTGCGCCTGGTCGAGGAACCAGGCCCACTCGCCGGGCGGCAGCATCGCCCGACTGTTGGGCTCGAGCACCCGGCTGCACCTGTTGTCCAGCATGACCAGCCGGGTCCGGCCCAGGTCGAGTGCGTAGCTCCACTGGTACTGCACCGCGCGCCAGCGCTCGGTGTCGTGCGCCAGGTCGGACTCCTGGTCGACCCGGTGGCCGAACTCGCGCAGCACGCTGGTGGCGTCCTCGGCGGCGGCCACCTTCGCGAAGACCGGATCGGCGACGATCTCGTCGGGGGAGAGGTTGCCCAGGTGCTGGTAGACCCAGTACGAGGCGAGCCCACTGCCGATCCGCTCCTGCCACCACGGCTGCTCGCGCACCTCGGCTCGCCACGCCGCCGAGGTGTTCCAGTCGTCGATGATCTCGTGATCGTCGAAGATCATCACGCTGGGCACCGTGGAGAGCAGCCAGCGGATCTCCGGATCACGCCAGGACTCCAGGTAGAGCTTGGTGTACTCGTCGAAGCTCACCACCTGGTCGGCCGGAGCGCCCTTCGGCCGCCGCCGCCGTCGACGCAGCAGTCGGCGCACTGTGGGCGAGGTGACGTCGGCGTAGACCTGGTCACCGAGCAGCACCAACAGGTCGGGCAGCGGGTTCGACTCCGGGTCGGCCATCAACCGCCGGGCGTACGCGTCCAACGCGTCCGGTGGCAGCTTGCGGGTGGTGGCGTGCTGGGTGGTCTCGCGACACGACCCGAAGATCAGATTGACCGGCTGGTCCCGATCGTCGGCGGCCCGGGTGCGGATCACGCTCGGCGGGAACCCGCTGCTCGGCACCGGCCAGACGATCTCGTCGTCGACCAGCACCTCGTAGGTGGTCTCGCTGTCCGGGGCAAGGCCCTCCACCACCACGAGGGCGTAGTGGTGGTCGTACGCCGAGAAGGTGGGAGCGGTGCCGGTGGCGCCGCTGGCGGTGCGGACGGTGACCACGGCGGGCGCTGCCGTCTCCACCCAGATCGTCGCACGGGTGTCCACCACACGCCGCAGAAGTGGGCCGATGAGGAGGTGTGCGGCGGGCATGCGGCCGAGCCTACCGCCGGTCCCCGGGACCGGCCGGGTGCAGTGGCTGAGACTCCGGGCACCGCTCGGGGTGCGGTGGCTGAGACTCCGAGCACCGGCTCGGGGTGCGGTGGCTGAGACTCCGGGCACCGCTCGGGGTGCGGTGGCTGGGACGCCGCCGCCGGCATCTGACAGGATTCCGGCATGGCCGAATATCTCGTCCTCGCTCTGGTCCTGCTCGGTGTGCTGATCGCCGGCACAGTCGGGCTGGTCGTGCCGCGACTGCGGCGGCGGCCCGAGCCCCCGTTGCCACGCACGGAGGTCGACACCAGAGCTGAGGAGGATCTCGCCGGCCCGCCGGTCGAGGCCCCGGAGTCCGATCTGTCCACCGGCGTCCTGGTCGAGCCGCCGCCGGTGCTCGAACCACAGGTCGAGGTCCCCGAGCCGACCGCCGGGCGGCTGGTCCGGCTCCGCTCGCGGCTGTCCCGCTCACAGAACGTGTTCGGTAAGAGCCTGCTCGGTCTGCTCGCCCGCGACCACCTCGACGAGGACGTCTGGGAGGAGATCGAGGACAGCCTGATCACCGCAGACGTCGGCGTCGACGCCACCCGCGACATCGTCGACCGGCTCCGCGAGCGCACCCGGGTGCTCGGCACCCGCTCGGCCTCCGAGCTGCGGGCACTGCTCGCCGCCGAGCTGGTCAACGCGCTCGACCCGAGCCTGGACCGCTCGTTGCGGACCGCCCCGAAGGACGGCGTGCCGGCGGTGGTCCTGGTCGTCGGCGTCAACGGCGCCGGCAAGACCACCACCTGCGGCAAGATCGCCCGGGTGCTGGTGGCCGACGGTCGCAGCGTGCTGCTCGGCGCGGCGGACACCTTCCGGGCCGCCGCGGCCGACCAACTGGAGACCTGGGGCTCGCGCGTCGGAGCGGAGACCGTGCGGGGGCCCGAGGCCGCCGACCCGGCCAGCGTCGCGTTCGACGCCGTCAAGCGCGGCATCGACACCGGCGTGGACACCGTGCTCATCGACACCGCCGGCCGCCTGCAGAACAAGGTCGGCCTGATGGACGAGCTGGGCAAGGTCAAGCGCGTGGTGGAGAAGCAGGGCCCGATCGACGAGACACTGCTCATCCTGGACGCCACCACCGGGCAGAACGGCCTGGAGCAGGCCCGGGTCTTCACCGAGGTGGTCAACGTGACCGGTGTGGTGCTGACCAAGCTCGACGGCACCGCCAAGGGCGGCATCGTGATCGCCGTGCAGCGCAAGCTCGGCATCCCCGTGAAGCTGGTCGGCCTCGGTGAAGGCAAGGACGACCTGGCCCCGTTCGACCCGGCGCAGTTCGTCGACGCGTTGCTGGGGACCGAGGCCACCGGCCGGGACGCGTAGTCTCGGGTGACCACTGACGATCGCGCGTACGCGGGCTGGCGTGACCCCGGCCATCCTTCGCAGCGCCTCGGGAGACCGTACGTGACTTCGCAGGAGATCCCGCTGCACGGCGGCAACGTGAGCACAGTTGTCCGCGTGGGTGACACGGTCCGGCGCAACGCCGGGCCGTGGACCCCGTCCGTGCACGCGCTGCTGCGCCACCTGGAGTACGTGGGGTTCACCGGCGCACCCCGGGCGCTCGGGATGGACGAGCGCAACCGTGAGGTGCTGTCGTACCTGGAGGGGGAGTGCGGAGAATATCCGCTCGCCCCGCACTGGGTGACCGACGAGGCCCTGGTCACCGTCGCCACCATGCTGCGGATGTTCCACGACGCGCAGTACGGCTTCACTCCTCCGCAGGCGGCGGTCTGGCGCTCGTTCGGGCCCCCACCACCGGACACCGAGGTGATCTGCCACCACGACGCCGCGCCGCACAACGTGATCTGGCGTCCGGACGGCACCCTCGGGCTGATCGACTTCGACCTCGCCTCGCCCGGAGCGCGGATCTACGACGTGGCGTACGCGGCCTGGACCTGGGTGCCGATCTTCGCGGACCGGGACTCGATCACGCTGGGCTGGAAGCACCCGGACCGGCCCCGCCGCCTCCGGCTCTTCGCCGACGCGTACGGGCTGATCCCTCGCGACCGGCACCGGCTGATCCGGACCATCCGCAAACGGATCGTGGATCACGTCGAGGGGATCCGGCGGATGGCCGCCGCCGGCGAGCCGGCGTTCGTCCGGATCGTGCACAAGGGCCACCTGCGTCGGCCGATGCGCGATCTGCGGCTGCTCGACTACGAGCGGCACACCCTGGAGAACGCCCTCCGCTGAGCGCCGGTCGGGCGATGCTCGGCCGGGGCCGTCAAGCGCACCGGTCGATGCCGTTGACCGGTCAGTCATCGACGATCGCCGTCCGGTCGATCCACAATCGTCCATGCTGATGACTGTGCGGAGTTCGTGACACGTCCGAAACAACCCGTCACGAAACGGAAACCCGCACGGGACCCAAAGTGAAACAGCCGGCCGCGAAGCTTCCGCGCAACCGGCCTACGGGCGACGCTGCCCCGGAAAGCCGCGAAGGAGGACTTCACCCTTTAGGAGGCCAGCGTGCCTGAAGCACCGACGATCGACGGCGCCAATACCACGTGGCTGCTGGTTTCGACCGCGCTCGTGCTGCTCATGACCCCCGGACTGGCGCTGTTCTACGGCGGCCTCAACCGGGCCAAGGGCGTACTCAACATGATGATGATGAGCTTCTCGGCTATCGGGCTCATCTCTATTCTGTGGTGGTTCTACGGATTCAGCGTCGCCTTCGGGGCCGACGTGAACGGCTTCTGGGGAGACCCGGGCGCGTACCTCGGCACCAAGACCTTCCTCGCCGAAACCGACCTGTGGGGTGCCACGGCGGAGAACCCCAGCGGCATCGGCGTCCCGCTCTACGTGTTCATGGCCTTCCAAATGGTCTTCGCGGTGATCACCGTCGCGCTGATCAGCGGTGCCATCGCCGACCGGGCCAAGTTCGCCGGCTGGCTGCTGTTCGCCTTCGGCTGGGCCACCCTGGTCTACTTCCCGGTCGCCCACTGGGTGTGGGGCGGCGGCATCATCGGCGGCGACATCCACGCACTGGACTTCGCCGGTGGCACCGCGGTACACATCAACGCCGGTGCGGCGGCCCTGGCCGTGGTCCTGGTCCTCGGTAAGCGGCTCGGTTGGCCGCGGGAGGGCATGAAGCCGCACAACATCCCGCTCGTCGCGCTCGGTGCTGGTCTGCTGTGGTTCGGCTGGTTCGGCTTCAACGCCGGCTCGGAGCTGACCGTCGACTCGGTCGCCGGTCTCGCGTTCATCAACACCCAGCTCGCCACGGCGGCGGCGGTGCTCGGCTGGATCGCTGTCGAGTGGGTCAAGACCCGGAAGCCGACGATGGTCGGTGCCTCGTCCGGCGCCGTCGCCGGCCTGGTCGCCATCACCCCGGCCTGTGGCTTCATCGCCCCCTGGGCGGCCGTCCTGCTCGGCATCGTCGCCGGTGCGGTGTGCGCGCTCGCCGTCAGCCTCAAGTACAAGCTCGGCTACGACGACTCGCTCGACGTGGTCGGTGTGCACTTCGTCGGTGGTTGGATCGGCTCGCTCTGGCTCGGTCTCTTCGCCACCAACTCGGTCAACGCCGCGATCACCGACGTGGTGGGCGCCTCCGACGGCCTCTTCTACGGCGGCGGAGCGACCCAGCTCGGGCGGCAGGCCCTCGCCGGCCTGATCGTCACCGTCTGGTCGTTCGGCGTCGCCTGGGTGCTCGCCTTCGTCATCGAGAAGACGATCGGCTTCCGGGTCAAGGGTGAGGCCGAGGTCGAGGGCATCGACATCGCCGAGCACGCCGAGAGCAGCTACGACCTGTCCCCGGCCGGCGGCGGCACGGGCAGCGCGTTCGCGATGGCCGGCATCGGCACCCCCGGTGGCGGCACGAGTGGTGCCAAGCCGCCGGCGGAGCCCGCCGAGCCGGTCAGCGAAAAGGTCGCCGGTTAACGTTCCTGGGATGGAGGGGTTGGACATGAAGCTGGTGACCGCAGTCATCAAGCCGTACCAACTGGACGCGGTGAAGGAGGCCCTGCACGCCCTCGGGGTGGCCGGGCTGACCGTCAGCGAGGTTCAGGGGTACGGGCGGCAAAAGGGGCACACCGAGGTCTACCGGGGTGCCGAGTACACGGTCGAGTTCCTGCCCAAGATCCGGGTCGAGGTGCTCACCGACGAGATCGACGTCGACAAGGTGGTGGACGCGATCGTTGGAGCGGCCCGCACGGGCAAGATCGGTGACGGCAAGGTCTGGGTCACCGGTGTCGAAGAGGTCGTCCGGGTACGTACCGGCGAACGCGGCCTCGACGCACTCTGACGCGGCCACTACTGACATGACCTCGTTGATCAAGAAGAACGCGTCAGGACCCGCCGACGACGGTGACGCGAACCTCTTGATCAACGAGGTCGTCGGCGTTCCCGGGGGGATCGGGGAAGCGGCCCGGCGGGGGCGGGCCGCCGCGTACGACTCGTTCCTGCGGGGGTTGCTGCCGGCGCGGGACGGGGTGGCGCTGCTGGCCGTCGGGGGGTTGGGTCGGCGGCAGTGTGCCCCGTACGGCGACCTCGACCTGGTGCTGCTGCACGCCGGGGTGCCCGGCATCGACGAGTTGGCCGCCTCCGTCTGGTACCCGATCTGGGACGCGGGCCTGCGGCTCGACCATTCCGTCCGCACCGTCGCCGAGGCGCTCTCGGTCGCCCAGGACGACGTCAAGGTCGCCCTCGGGCTGCTCGACGCCCGGCTGATCGTGGGGGACCAGGCGCTGGCCGACGCGCTGATCCGCACCGCCGCCGATCACTGGCGGCGTACCGCCGTCCGGCACCTGCCCGGCCTGCGGGAGGTCACCGAAGCCCGCTGGCAGGCCCACGGCGAGCTGGCGTTCCTGCTGGAGGGCGACCTCAAGGAGGCCGCCGGTGGCCTGCGCGACGTGGGGCTGCTGCGGGCGATCTCCGCGGCCGGCATCACCGACGCGCTGCGCCCCGCCGTACGCGCCGCCCACCTGCGCCTGTTGGACACCCGCGACGCGCTGCACCAGCAGGTCGGCCGACGGGTCGACCGACTGGTCGCCCAGGAACGCGACGGAGTGGCCGCCCTGCTCGGCCTGCGACAACTCCAGCCCGGCGCGTCTGACGCCGCGCGGCGGCCTGGAGCCGTCGTGGAGGACGGCGACGCGTTGCTGCGTCGGGTCGCCGGTGACGCCCGCACGGTCAGCCACGCCCTGGACGACGCCTTCCGGGCCGCCGACCGGCTGCGCTCCGGTCGCTCCCGGGCCGGCAACGGCCGCCCGGCCCGCCGCCCGGTCGCCCGCGACGTGGTCGAGCACGACGGCGAGTTGGTGCTCGCCCGCACGGCGATCGGGGCCCGCCCCGACCCGAGCCTCTCGCTGCGGGTGGCCGCCGCGTCGGCCACGACCCGAATCCCCATCGCGCGGGCCACCTGCGAGTGGCTGGCGGCGTACTGCCCGCCCCTGCCAGCTCCCTGGCCGGCCGAGGCCCGGGCCGCGCTGATCACCCTGCTCGGCGCCGGTCCCGGCCTGGTGCCCGCCTGGGAAACCTGCGACCGGTACGGGCTGGTCGACGGCTGGCTACCCGAGTGGACCCGGCTGCGCAGCCTGCCCCAGCACAACCCGGTGCACCGCTTCACCCTCGACCGGCACCTCGTACAGACCGCGCACGAGGCGAGCCGGCACGCCCGCGAGGTCGAGCGCCCCGACCTGCTGCTCCTCGGCGCTCTCCTGCACGACATCGGCAAGGGCCTCCCCGGTGACCACAGCACAGTCGGTGTGCCGGTTGCCCAGGCGGTGGCCACCACTGTCGGTCTGCCTCCCGCGGAGGTCGAGCTCATCGGCAAGCTGGTCCGGCTGCACCTGCTGCTGCCCGACGTGGCCACCCGCCGGGACCTGAGCGACCCGGTCACCATCGCCTCGGTGGCCGAGGCGGTCGGCGACACCGGCACCCTGGACGTGCTGCACGCGTTGGTCCGCGCCGACGCGGCGGCGACCGGGCCGGCGGCCTGGTCAGACTGGAAGGGCCGACTCGTCGCCGAGTTGGTCGCCCGGGTTCGCACCGCGCTGGACACCGGCGTACTCCCCGAGCCACCCGCACCGGACCCGGAGCTGCTGGCCGGGCCACTGCCGGTCGTCCACCTGACCGGCGACCGGGTGTCGGTCGCGGCGGCCGACCGGCGGGGTCTGCTCGCCACCGTGGCCGGCTGCCTGGCGTTGCACCGGCTTGAGGTGATCTCCGCGGACGCCTCCGCCGTCGACGGGCGGGCCCTTGTCGAGTGCCGGGTGCAGCCCCGCTACGGCCTTCCGCCGGACCCGGTCCCGCTCCGCGCCGACCTGCGCCGGGCGGTCGCCGGCGACGTGTCGGTCACCCAACGGTTGCGTGGCCGTGCGCTCGCCAGCCGTGCCGGCGGCGCGGCTCCACGAGTGGTCTGGCACCGCGAGGCGGCCACGGACGCCGTACTGCTGGAACTGCGCGCCGCCGACGCCGCCGGGCTGCTCTACCGGGTCGCCTGCGCGCTCGACGAGGCCGGCGCCCTGGTTCGCGCGGCCCGCATCTCCACCCTCGGCGCCGACGTGGTCGACGCCTTCTATCTGGTGGGCGGTTGGCCGGACGACGCCACCCGAGCCCGCCTGGAAGCCGCAGTCCTAGCCGCCGTCTAACCGCCCCGCCGTTTCCCGCTGCCCCGCCCCGCGTTTCCCGCTGCCCCGCCCCGCGTTCCCCGCGTTCCCCGCGTTTCCCCGCGTTCCCCGCGTTCCCCGCGTTCCCCGCGTTCCCCGCGTTCCCCGCGTTCCCCGCGTTCCCCGCGTTCCCCGCGTTCCCCGCGTTCCCCGCGTTCCCCGCGTTCCCCGCGTTCCCCGCGTTCCCCGCGTTCCCCGCGTTCCCCGCGTTCCCCGCGTCGATCTTGCACTTTG